>CALXUQ010000039.1 GCA_944391725.1 uncultured Alphaproteobacteria bacterium
AGCTCGGATAGTGGATTTAGTAGAGTAGTTTTTAGGGCGAGAAAAGCTTGAGCGTATATAGAAATACGTGAGCTTTTCGAGACCCGCTAAAACTGCTCTAATAAACCGCTAGACAAGCTTTAATTATTCGGTTAACATTGCTGCCGTCTTACTCGCATTCTCCAAGTTGAGCATACCAACGGTGTGATAACCGCAGTCAACATGAATAACTTCGCCGGTAATACCGGTACCGCAAGCAGAAAGCAAACCAAGAGCAGCCATACCAACTTCTTCTTGAGTAACATTGCGTTGCAAAGGAGCATTGAGCTCGTTCCAGTGCAAGATTTTGCGGAAATCGCCAATACCTGATGCGGCCAAAGTCTTAATCGGTCCGGCCGAAATTGCATTAACCCGCACTCCTTGAGCACCCATATCGGTAGCGGCATAGCGAACAGATGCCTCCAAAGCCGCTTTAGCTACACCCATAATATTATAGTTTGGCAACACGCGCTCAGACCCCATATAAGTAAGAGTAACGATTGCACCACCCTCGTTCATGATTGGAGAAGCATATTTACAAGCTTCCAAGAAAGAGAAGCAAGAAATTTCCATTGTCATGGTAAAGTTATCGCGAGTGGTATCGATAGTGCGTCCTTTGAGCTGATTTTTGTCAGAGAAAGCAATGGCGTGGACCAAGAAATCAATTTTGCCCCATTTTTCGCCCAATTCTTTGAAACAATTTTCCACACTGGCGCTGTCAGATACATCACATTTAATCAACAAAGCTTCTTTATCCAGCTGAGCGGCCAAAGGTTGAACTCTTTTTTCCAAAGCTTCGTTCTGATAAGAGATTGCCAGTTGAGCTCCCTGAGCATTAAGTGCCTGAGCAATACCCCAAGCAATTGACTTATCGTTGGCCAGTCCCATAATCAGACCTTTTTTGCCAGCCATTAAAGGTGCAGATGTTGTCATAATATTTTCCTTTGCTTTTTAAAATTAACTATATTGAAATTAATTATCCAATGTAATATAAAAATAATTAGCCTTTGTAAACCATTTTTTTTAAGAGGTGGAATGAATTTATCATCAATAATCAACAAAGTGGCGGAATGCCTAAAGAAATCCTTGATTGAGTGTCGGGATTTTCTGGTATTTTTGACCCTTCGCGCCCGCAATGACACAATTTTGCGCGTGTCTTCATCTTTAAGCTATACATCTTTAATTGCATTAGTCCCGCTTCTCTCGATCGCGCTGGCGATTTTCTCGGCCTTTCCGGTTTTTGGTGAGGTCAGAGAACAATTGCAAGAAGTCTTGCTCAAAAACTTTGTTCCCTCAATTGGGGAAGAAATCAGCGGCTATTTTGACCAATTCATCAATGCAACTGCCAAACTCACCACCATTGGCGTGGTCGGGTTGGTAATCATTTCCATTTTGCTGTTATCCACAATTGAAAACAGCTTTAATTTTATTTTCAAAGTGCACAAACCAAGAAGGATTGCCACCAAAATCACTCTTTATTGGACCGTGATTACCTTAGGACCTTTGTTGATGGGGGCAGCCATGTCCTTAAGAGGCTATATGTACACCCTCCAAAACCTAATGAGCAGCACCGCCAGCCCCTCAATTGCTTATATTTTGCCCGGTTTGCTTAACTTTTTTATCTTGCTGATGATATATGTGTTAGTACCCAACCGCAAAGTAAAGTTCACCCACGCGGCTTTTGGTGCGGCCACGGCCGTCGGACTTTTTTGGGTTATTCGCCAAGTTTTCAGCCTGTTGATTTTAAGCAACGCCACTTATAAAACGCTTTATGGAGCTTTGGCGGTTATCCCGATGTTCTTGATTTGGATGTATTTAGTCTGGGCGGCGGTTATTTTCGGAGCAGTTGTCACCGCGGCAATTGATGAATATTTAAGGACCAAAGCTATCAGCAAGACAGAAACAAAATCAGAACAAAAATAGGCGAATAAGTCAAAAAATTAATTGTAAATTAATAAAGTTTGCGCTTTAATATGGGAAGCAAAAACTCTAGAATGAAAGACTAAACTATGGATAAAGATAAAGCACTAGATGCCGCCTTGAGTCAAATCGAAAAAGCTTTTGGCAAAGGTTCAATTATGCGCCTTGGCCAAAACAATTCGGTAGCTGACATTGAGGCCATTTCCACCGGTTCCATCGGCTTGGATATTGCCCTTGGGATTGGCGGAATGCCGCGCGGTCGTATTGTTGAAATTTATGGTCCGGAAAGTTCCGGTAAAACCACTTTGGCTTTAAGCGTGATTGCTCAGGCCCAGAAAAAAGGCGGCACTTGCGCCTTTATTGATGCTGAGCATGCCCTCGACCCGGCTTATGCCAAAAAGATTGGTGTGGATCTTGAAAATTTGCTGATTTCTCAGCCTGATGCCGGCGAACAAGCCTTAGAGATTACCGACACTTTGGTCCGCTCAGGCGCGATTGATGTTCTGGTCGTCGATTCGGTTGCCGCATTAGTCCCTAAAGCCGAGTTAGAAGGCGAAATGGGCGACCAACACATGGGGTTGCACGCTCGCCTAATGAGCCAAGCTTTGCGCAAACTCACTGCCACGGTTTCTCGTTCCAACACTTTGGTAATTTTCATCAACCAGATTCGTATGAAAATCGGCGTTATGTTTGGCAACCCCGAAACCACCACCGGTGGTAATGCATTGAAATTCTATGCTTCCGTGCGTATTGACATTCGCAGCACCGGAAAGATTAAGGATAAAGAAGACATTATCGGCAGCCAAACCCGCGTCAAGATTGTCAAAAACAAAGTGGCTCCTCCGTTTAAGACCATTGATTTTGATATTATGTATGGTGAAGGCATTTCCAAAACCGGCGAGATTATCGACTTAGGCATGAAAGCAGGTTTTGTAGAAAAAGCCGGAGCATGGTTCTCTTATAATGGCGAAAAGCTCGGCCAAGGCCGCGAAAATGCCAAGCTGTTTTTAAAAGAGCATCCTGAGATTGCTCAAGAGATTGAGAACAAGATTCGCGCTGATGCCGGTCATCTGACCACCGAACTCACCGGAGAAGACTTGCCGGTATCGGAAGAATAAGCTCTCCTTAAACCAGACAAAAGCCGGAAGCTAAATTCCGGCTTTTTTTATTAGTTGCCTTACAGAAAACCCCGAGTTTACTCGGGGCTGAATGCCAAGGTGTTGGAACAACACCGCTCCACGCCAACGAGCGTGGTCAAACCGTAAGGTTTGTAGCTGTTATAGAACCCCCAGTTTACTGGGGGATATCTATATCAGGCTTTTTTGCTTACAAATTTATTGTCTGCAATCACAAAACGCCACGGCTTGTCTTTATATTCTTCGGCATAATCAATTCCGATTCTTTTAGATGAAATGATTTTTGGAGTTTCCGTTCGCGGACTAATCCAAAGCAAATTTCCGGTTAAATCTACGGCATTTTGTTCCCGAGTAATTCCCAAAGCCTGACAAAGTTTGCCCGGCCCGGTTGTCAAATTGGAAATTTTAGTATTATTGCGACGCTTTTGCATAATCTCAAGACCGGCAACCGGCTCAAGTGAGCGAATTAAAATCGCATCCGCCACACCTTCAGGGCTCACCACCACATTAAACTGGTGGTGCATACCATACACAAAATAAACATAAGCCAATCCACCCGCTTCAAACATCACCGCATTGCGAGGAGTTTTATGGTTAAGATAGGCATGGCAGGCTTTGTCCTCTGCTCCGATATAAACCTCAAGCTCGGTAATTTTTCCGGCACAAAATTCCCCACCGATATTTGAGCATAAGTAAGCGCCAAGCAAAACCTCGGTTGCCACCTCAAAGGGATTACGCAAAAATTCTGATTTATCGATACGTTGTTCAAACATCATCACACCTTGCATTAAGATTTATTGTAGTATGAAACGACTATTATACAAGTTTGTAAAGGTCGGAGAATGAGTCGTATAATAAGAAATTAGGAATTTTGCGACTGAGTGTAGATAAACCTACACTATTGGAGCAAAATATCCGACATTTCTGTATTAGACACCATTATACGAGCTTTAAAGGTCGGAGTTTGAGGTTAGTAGAGTAGTTTTTAGGGCGAGAAAAGCTTGAGCGTATAAAAACATACGTGAGCTTTTCGAGACCCGCTAAAACTGCTCTAATAACCCAAAATACGACCTTTAACGGTGGAAGAGACGTTCCACATCCCTAACCCTTAACTCTATGTACGTCGGCCGCCCATGATTGCACTGCCCGGAATGCGGAGTTCGCTCCATCTCGCGCAAGAGATGATTCATTTCGGCGATGTTGAGCTTGCGTCCGGCCCGAACCGAACCATGACAAGCCATGGTGGCGCAGATAAGATGAAGTTTTTCGGTCAGTTCAAAACCTTTGCCCCACTCGGCCATTTCCTCGGCCAAATCGGTGATGAGAGCGTGGACATCACATTCACCTAAAAGCGCGGGAGTTTCACGTACAATTATGGCGGTTGTACCAAATTCCTCTATCACTAGACCGAGTTTGGCTAAATCGGCGGCGGCATCGAGAAGACGAACTTTGTCGGCCGGTTTAAGGTCAATGACTTCCGGCAGCAAGAGCATTTGCGAGGAGACTTGTCCATTGACCAATGCAGATTTCATTTTTTCCATCACAATTCGCTCATGCGCGGCGTGTTGGTCAACAATGATAATGCTATCCTCGGTTTGGGAGATGATGTAAGTGTCATGGAATTGAGCTTTAGCCATGCCGAGCGGACCGTTGCTCTCATCTTGAGGCATGGTTGCGGCTAAGTTTTCCCCCTCTTCTACTCTAACCGAGAGTTTGCGTTCCAACTCCGGCAATGTGGCTTGAGATTTGGCAAAACCGGCAGAAGATGGCGGACGACTGCTAAATTGGGGATAAAAATCAGTTTGATTGCGAAAAGATGATGTTTCTGCCAAATGATAAGTATCCGAAGGTGGAAATTCACCAAAATCAGGAATTTTATCTTGGAGCAAAGTTTCCACATTCAATACATTGGCCGAGCGCTGAGAAGCTTGGTTCAGGCCATTGCGAATAGCACTGACTAATAAACCGCGCACCAAAGCATTGTCATAAAAACGCACCTCAGCTTTGGCCGGATGTACATTAACATCGACATAGGCCGGATCAATATCAAAAAACAACGCACACATCGGGTATCGTCCACCGGCTAACACATCTTGATACGCACCTTTGATAGCGCCTAACAACAGTTTATCACGCACCGGACGATTGTTAACAAACAGATACTGCGAGAGCGAATTGGCTTTGTTAAGGGTGGGCAAACTGGTATAGCCGGAGATTTTAAGACTTTCGCGTTGTGCATTGATAAGGAAAGAATTTTCGCCAAATTCACGCCCCATCACGTCAGCCAAACGTTTAAGTCTGGCATCAAAAAGTTCGCCTTGCTGGGAATTGAGCGCCACTTTGCGGCTTTTTTCATCACTAAGATAAAAAGAAATATGCGGATTAGCCAACGCAATACGGTTTAAGATGTCCACACATTGTCCGGTTTCGGCCGCAGCAGTTTTAAGAAATTTGAGCCGTGCCGGAGTGGCATAAAACAAATCGCGAACCTCAATGCGAGTACCTTTGGCTAAAGCGGCCGGACAAACCTCAGATTTTTGACCACCGCAAACTTCAATCTTCCAGGCATTGTCACTCCCTTGTGCACGAGAAACAATGCTTAACCTCGCAACGGAGGCAATTGATGGCAAGGCCTCACCGCGGAAACCGAGATAATGAATATTAAACAAATTGTCATCGGGAAGCTTGGAGGTGGCATGACGCTCAACCGCCAAAGATAGCTCATCTTGGCTCATACCTTTACCATCATCCACGACGGTAATCAGACTTTTGCCGCCTTCTTTGAGGAGCACATCAATCTTGGTTGCCCCGGCATCAATAGCATTTTCGACCAGCTCTTTGAGCACGGATGCCGGCCGCTCCACCACCTCACCGGCAGCAATCTGATTAATCAGAGTATTAGGTAAAATTCTAATTGTCATTTACAAGTCCTAAATACCATACACTCATGTTTTAAGCCATTTTTCCAAAATCCAATATTAAACCACCCGCTAGATGGACTTTATCCTCTGGCACATCTTAAAGTTCGGAGAATGAGTCATATAGAGTGATTTCTAGGGGCGAAGAAAATCCTAGCGTATAAAGAAATACGTGGATTTTCTGAGTTCCCCGTAAAATTGCTCTAGATGACCACATAACACAGTTTTTATAAAAACTGTGGAGAATGGATTTAGTAAAGTGATTTTAAGGGCGAGAAAAATTTTAGTGTAGATAGAACTACATGCAGCCGATAGTTGGCGATTGGCAAGCACTTCGTGCGCAGACAGAGCCTTACGTGACGAGTGAGCTTGCGAAATCAATTTTTCGAGCCCCGCAAAAATTGCTTTATCTCCTCCTTTACTTATGTGAGTCATATAGAGTGATTTCTAGGGGCGAAGAAAATCCTAGCGTATAAAGAAATACGTGGATTTTCTGAGTTCCCCGTAAAATTGCTCTAGATGACCACAGAACACAGTTTTTACTTGCGAAGCCGCTTCACATACCTAATCAAATTCTCTGTCGAACCGTCATGCACTTCGCCAAAAGCGTTTCCTTGCAGTTCGGGCAGGATGTTTTTGGCGAGTTGTTTGCCGAGTTCGACACCCATTTGGTCAAAGGAGTCGATATTCCAGATTACACCTTGGACAAAGACTTTGTGCTCATACATGGCAACTAACATACCAAGGGTATAGGGATCAATCTTTTTGACAACAAAGGTATTGGAAGGACGGTTTCCTTCAAAACTCTTAAATTTCTTCAAGAAATTAACTTCTTCCTTAGATTTTCCGGCTTGGGTCAGCTCCTCGGCGGCTTCTTTGACGGTTTTGCCGCGCATCAAGGCTTCGCTCTGCGCCAATACATTAGAGAGCAAAATCTCGTGATGATCACCAATTTCGTTGTGAGAAATGGCCGGAATGATAAAGTCACATGGGATTATGGTAGTACCTTGATGAATCAGCTGGAAGAACGAATGTTGGACATTGGTCCCGGCCCCGCCAAAGAGAACCGGACCGGTTGCATATTTAACATATTCATTGTTGGTAGAAACATACTTACCATTACTTTCCATATCCAGTTGTTGCAAATATGAAGGCAGATATTTCAAATATTCATCATAAGGGACAACGGCATAGCTCTTCAGATTAAAGAAATTGTTATACCAAATTCCGAGCAAAGCCATAATCACCGGAATATTGTGAGCAAAATCGGTCTCGCGGAAATGTCTGTCCATGGCATAAGCGCCATCGAGCATTTTTTCAAAATTATCCATTCCGATAGCAATGGCAATCGACAGCCCAATCGCCGACCACATAGAGTAGCGCCCGCCGACAAAATCCCAAAATTCAAACATATTGTCAGGATTAATCCCAAATTTTTTCACTTCTTCCACATTAGTCGAAAGCGCCACAAAGTGTTTAGCCACAGCGTGCTCACCCAAAGCATCGACCAGCCATTTGCGACAAGTTTTGGCATTGGTGATTGTTTCAATGGTAGTAAAGGTTTTAGATGCCACAATAAACAATGTGGTTTCCGGATTAATCTTATTGAGCACCTCGGCACAAGCGGTCCCATCAATATTAGAGATAAAATAGCAGTTAATGTCTTTGGCCCAATATTTGCGCAAGGCTTCCGTTGCCATCACCGGCCCCAAATCAGAACCGCCGATACCGATATTAACGATATTGGTCAGTTTTTTACCGGTATGACCTTTGAACTTGCCAAAGCGCACCGCATCGGAAAAATCGCGCATTTTAGCCAATACTTCATTAATCTGCGGCATAACGTTTTTGCCGTCAACATAAATCGGGGTATTACCGCGGTTACGCAGTGCAATGTGCAAAACCGGACGATTTTCGGTAATATTAATTTTTTCACCGGTAAACATCGCCTCGATTTTCTCATGCAAATTGCAATCTTCTGCCAACCGGATGAGATACTTCATAGTTTTGTCATTAATCCGGTTTTTAGAATAATCATAATAAAGCGCATCGAGTTGCAGGGCAAACTTGTCTGCCCGTTTGGCATCATCAGCAAACAAATCGCGCATTTGGACATTGCGCATTTTTTTATAATGGCTGGCCAATTTTTTCCAATATTTAGACTTATTAACTTCTTTTTTCATTGTGCCTCCTGCTCAGTAGAATTCTTCACAAAATTTCCGATATTCACCTGGATTAACTTACTTTCATCAAAATACTTTGCTGCCGTGTCATTCACCTGTTTCAAGGTCACCGCGTCCACATATTCATTCCGCTTTTCCAAAAAATCTCGCCCCAGATTATCCCTTTGCATATAAGCCAAAATCGCAGCAATATCCGCAATAGATGCAAAACGCAGATTATAAGATGCAATCAAATAATCTTTAGCGGTCTTAACTTCAGCGGATGTTGCCCCGTTTTTAGCAAAATTTTTCCACTCACGATGCAAAATCTGCCCGACTCTTGCAAAATTATCCGGAGTCGCCGAATATGACCCCACTAAGAGCGGCAACTTATCATCAAGCCCCAAACCGGTCCCAACACTATAAGTCAGCCCCTCGTCTTCTCTAATGGCCTGAGAAAGCCGCGAATTCAGCCCGGAACCGCCAAAAATAAAATTAGCCACATACAGCGGATAGAAATCAGGTTCATTACGCGCCGCTCCCAATACTGCAAACATGGCAATATTTTGAGCTGTTGTCAACTGAATATCTTTACTTTTAGCAACAAATTCGGCCTTAACCAACGGAACTTCGCCAATTTTCATGCTTTGGGGGAGAGAGCCAAAAACATCATCTAAAAGATGAGAAAGCTCATTAGCACTTATATCTCCGGCCACTCCGACAATCAGATTCTCACGTGTAAATCTTTGTTGCATAAAATCTATCAAATCCGCACGTACCAGCTTTTTCACTGTCTTAGCACTACCCAGCGGATTGCGTCCATAAGGATGGTTAGCATACATTTCCTTAGCAAAAGCCAAACTTAAGATTTTCCCCGGCTGCTCTTGCTGTTGTTTGAGCGCTTCTAAAAGTTGTAGCTTAGCACGGCTCATCTCCGAAGCCTCAAACCGTGGATTTTTCAGCACTGTCTTCAACAAATCAAAAGCTGCCGTACTGTTTTCTTTAGTGGCCATCACCGCACCAGAAAAATCATCTTTTGTGCTTGAAAAACTGATACTTATTGCCTTATCTTCAAGTATATCTGCAAACTGTTCTTCATCATATTTTCCGGCACCCGAAAGCAACAGTTGTTCCACCAAAGCCGAAATTCCGGCCTGCTCGGCTGCCTCCGTACTCCACCCTGCTCCCTTAAAAATAAAAGACATTGCCACAATCGGATTAGTTTTATCCCGAAGCAAATAAGCCTTGATTTTATAACGAGGTGACACCACTTCTTGAACTTCCGCTTCAAAATTTTGAGTTTTCAAAAGCGAATTTTTCAAAATTTGTTCCGGATTAAAACCAAACCAACGCCCATAAGCATAATAAGCCGCATAAATCAGCGCCGCAACCATCAATATTCGTCGCAATACCCGATACGAATTTTTTCGCCCGCGTCTAATCATGCTTTTTCTCCACCGGTTTTAACACCCCGCTCACTTTAGTTTCAGGCCGCAACCAAGCTTTGGCCATACGTTTTACATCATCAGCACTGACCGCCTCAATATTAGCTTCATAATTTTCAATTTCTTCCAAACTCATACCGGCAGCCGCCATTGAACCAACAATCACCGCAGCATCATTGGGATTATCGCGCAAAAGCACCAAACCCGAACGCATTTTAAGTTTTACTTTCTCAATTTCCTTCGTGTCAATCTCATCTATTGCCTGCCTTAAAACCGCGTCAAGTTCCTCTTGCATCTTTTGAGGAGTGACGCCTGCCTGCGGAATGGCAAAGATAGAAAAACTGCCATAGCTACGCCCACCGTAATCATAAGAAGTTTCCACAGCCAAGGCCGTTTTGTGCTTTTTCACCAGCGCTTTATAGAGCTTAGATGTTTTACCCTCTCCCAAATATTTTGATAAAACCGCCAAAGCATAAATATCACTTTTTTCCTGAGCATAGGACGGAACTATCCAACTATTAACAATCCGCACGCTATTGATACGAGGCAAGCTCATCTCCAAATATACGGTTTTCTCATTTTTGACCTCCGGCCATTTATTTTCTAACGTTTGGATATTCGGCTCCAAATCGCCATAATATTTCTCCGCCAAAATTTTTGCGGTTTCGGGAGTAATATCTCCGGCCAAGATTAAAATTGCATTATTGGGAGCATAATGTTGATGATAGAAATCGCGGACATCTTCTAACTTCAGATTTTTAATTTCTTCGGGCATTCCGGTTATCGGCCTGGCATATGGGTGTTCTCCCCACATCAAACGGCGCAAATTTTCATTGAACTCCGCCGCCGGATTATTTTCCACCACCTGTTTGCGTTCTTGGTAGACAATATCGCGTTCCAGTTCAAAATTTTCTTGGCTCAAATCCAAATTCTGCATTCTGTCGGCTTCCAAAAACATCGCGAGTTCCAAACGGCTGATATCCATACTCTGATGATAAGCCGTAAAATCCTGACTGGTAAAAGCATTACCGTCCATTCCGTTAGCTTGGGTAACATCATTATATTCATCATGGCCGACTTTTTTGGTGCCCCGAAACATCAGATGTTCGAGCAAATGAGCCGTACCGCCCTGACCTATTTTTTCATCAACACTACCCACCTTATACCACAGCATTTGCTTGACAATCGGTGCCTTATGATTAGGCACCACAATCACTCTGAGCCCGTTGTCCAGATAGAACTCCGCCGCCCCGAAAATCGCGGCACCGGCTTCACTCAAAGGAGCAAAACCGGCCAACAACAACCAACATATAAAGATAAATTTATTCATGAGCACTCAAATTTTAGTGAGCAGAAGATTGGTTAGAACCAGACTTTGAAATTCTATCCAGCAAACTCTGATCCGCATCCGACAAATCGGCATCATTATTATTTTGATAATAGTTTTCCACTCCGACCGGCAACAAATCATATTCCGGAGGCAAAGACAGCGGAGCTCTGGGCGCCACCATATATTCATTAGGCGAAGACTTGGCCAAGCCCCATTTTTCTTTTGAAGCGGTACCACAAGCCGTAAGCATTCCGCACATAGCCGAAAGTAGCAATAAAGTCCGTAATATTCTCATTTATTTTCTCCTTTCTTCACCTTATCGGATACAAAGAATATGTTATAAACAATAATCACACATGCACCGATACAAATAAAACTGTCCGCCGCATTAAAAGCGGGCCAATGTTTTCCTGCCACATGGAAGTCCAAAAAATCAAACACCGCACCAAGCCTGATACGATCAATCACATTTCCGATAGCTCCGCCGATAATGCAGCCCAAAGCCACCTGAATAAGCGGATTGTCTTCTTTGGAGAGCCAATTGATTAAGAGCCAGACAATTGCCAATGCCAACAACGACAAGACCACAATTCCGACCCAACCGCCATCATTAAACATCGAAAAACTAACCCCGGTGTTCCAGGCTGTCACCAAATTAAAAAATGAAGTCATGGTCACAACCGGTGCCTCTGCCAAGACCAAATTTTTAATTAAATATTTAGACAACTGGTCAACCAACACCACCAACGCGGCCACTGACAAACCCAACTTCACCTTATTCTCCTTTTGAGCTCCTGCTCAATAACAATCCAATAACAAAGTATTATAATAACGAATTTTGAGCAGATATAAAGCTTTAAGTAAAAGTATATACAAAATTTTAGATTTGGCTAGAATAACAAGAGCTTAGCCAAGCCCAAAAAGATAAAATATCCCCCAGAATCGGTTAATGCAATTAAGAACACACCCGAAGATATTGCCGGATCTACCTTAAATTTGTTAAGAGTTAGAGGAATAAGGATACCCGCCAAACTCGCAATAGTCAGATTAATCAGCATGGCAATCGCAATAATCAAGCTGAGTTTGATATAATCGGGGAATAAGAAATAAGTAATCACCGCGATTAAAGCCGCAAAAATTATTCCGTTCATCAACCCGACCATAAATTCTTTGCCAATCACTTTTAGGGTGTTGCGCGAGGTTAGTTCTTTGGTGGCAATTGCACGCACCACCACAGCCAAAGTCTGATTACCGGTTGTCCCGCCCATTGAGGCCACAATCGGCATCAACACGGCCAAGACCGAAATTTGAGCAATAATGTTTTCAAATCCTCGCACCACGGAAGAAGCCAAAATTGTTGCCAAAAGATTGGTCAGCAACCACACGACGCGGGAACGGAAAATCGCCCCCACCGACTTATAGACATCACCTTCTTCGGTACCGGACAAGTGCATGATATCTTCAGACACTTCTTCGTGAATAACATCAACCACATCATCAATCATAATCGCGCCGACCAAACGCCCTTTGTTATCCACCACCATGGCCGATTTCCAACCATACTCGCGGAACATATGCGCCACTTCTTCTTGGTCGGTATAAGCATCAATCGGCACAATCTCACCATCCATAATATCAGAAAGCTTTTCAGATGGTTTAGCCCGTACCAATTTATCAAGGGCAATTTGACCGGTGGGGTGCAAATTGCTGTCGGTTAAGAAAATATCATAGAAATTATCCGGCAACTCTTGTTCGGTAAGCAGATATTTTTTAGCCTCCTTCACGGTCCAATCATCAGGAATACTGACAAACTCTCGCGACATAATACGACCGGCCGAATCTTCTGGATAAGCCAAAGAAGAACGCACTTGTTGTTTGAGTTCCGGAGAGAGCTGGCGAATAATATTGCTCTGCTCCTCATCGTCCATATGCTCCAAGATTTCGACCGCATCGTCAGAATCCAACTCATTGACAATATGAACAATTTGATTTTCATTCAAATTATCAATAATCTGTTCCTGAACAACTTCGTTTAACTCCGGAAACACATCAGGGTTAATCTTATCGCCCAAGATTTCGACCAACTGATTACGTTGGTCAATATCCAAGACTTCCAAGAGTTTAGCCAAATCATATTCAGACAAACCTTCAACAATTTTTTGAGCATGCACTTTGTCATTTTCGTTGAGGGCAATCACAATCGAATTAACGATTTTAGGTCCCAAACCCAAAAACTGTTTAGCTTTTTGCTTTTGTTTTTTACGTTTTATCCAAGCGGAGGTTTTATGTTTTTTCAGATTCTTTTTCATATCCATCCCTCCTTTTAGTTTGTCTGACAGTCAATCCGATATGTTTGTATCCCTTTTGAGATTTTTCCAAAAGTCAAAAATAAACATATACACAGAAACCGAAAATAAAAGCCTTTAACATCAGGGCTAATTATTCCCCTCAGATTTACTTTAGCAGGCAAAGACATATTACAAATGCATAATCAGCAAAAACAAACAATTAAAAATAGATTTTCATTTAGTAACTTAATTTTTTGCAAAATATTGGCGCATTTTTGCAAGCACCTCAAACACGCGTTGGAGATTCTGTTGGTCCTTACGGAGCTCATCGGCTCTGTCCATCAGTTCCCGAATAATTGCATATTTATCCTTAATTTTTACTTCGCCATGCAGAGGAATAATGATAAAATGAATATGCAGATTAGAGCTTTCATAAAAAGCATATGCAACTTTTTCACAACCAAAAATTTCGCGAATAGCTTGTTTAGATTTAATCATCAGCTGTTGCCATTCTTGTAGTTCATCAGGGGTTAATTCCTCAAAACTAAATATATGCCGCAAAGGCGAAAATACTAACATTCCAGGATACGCAATTTCAATATCTTGTCCCAAATTCCAAAACTTGGTCTGGCAAATTCTCCCTTGTTGAAAATTTGTTTCATCTCCCACATAACAGCCGATACAATCTGGATTTAAATTTTCACCCCAAAATGTTGTTAATTTCATTTATTCCTCAAAATTTAATAGATGAACAATAAAAATTTCAGCCGTAATTTTATTAAAATTATACAGTTTGGCAATATTTTTTTGAAGAATCGCAGCAAGCGTTACATCTTTGACGTTATAGTCTTCTCCGCTAAGCATAAAAAAACTCCCTTATTGGGAGTTTTTTTTATGGTGCGGCCAAGAATTGGGAGTAAAAAATCAATCAACATTGATTTTTTAAGAACCAATCGTTGAGATGTTAGCGCGCAAGGGAAGCGACAGCAACCGCAGCAAGCGTTACATCTTTGACGTCATAGTCTTCTCCGCTAAGCATAAAAAAAACTCCCTTATTGGGAGTTTTTTTATGGTGCGGCCAAGAAGAGTTGGCTTCGCTTTGCTCGCCGCTTCGTCGTCGCTCGGCTAACGCCTCACCGGCATACTCCCGTCTGCCTCTCCTCCTAGTCAAACTTCCTTCTGGAAGTTCGAGTCACTTTTATCAATACCATAAACCAACACCCTCCGCAAGGGAGGGTGTTGGTTTATGGTGCGGCCAAGAATTGGGAGTAAAAAATCAATCAACATTGATTTTTTAAGAACCAATCGTTGAGATGTTAG
>CALXUQ010000040.1 GCA_944391725.1 uncultured Alphaproteobacteria bacterium
CCTCTGATTCGGCTTTCTCGCCTTCCTCATCAGCGCTATTGTCAGTCTCTGCATTTTGAGGTATATCGGCGGTCTCTTCGGTTGGTTCACTTGCTTCCTCGGTGTTGTTTACTTCCGTCGGAGCACTTTCGCGGGGCGATTCGTCAGATTCTTTAGCGGCAAAGATGCTATTATTGAGTTCAGCTGCTTTCATCGCCGGATTCTCTCTGCCGGGTGCTTGCACGAAAGAATTTTTTTCTTCTTCAGTCAGGAGTCGGGTAGGTTCTTCCAAATCTTCGGGATTGCACCAAAAAAACTCGTTGCAGTTGGTACAATGAAGTTTGCGGCCGCCCTGAGGTATAGCCGTTGCATCAATATTATAAGTAATATGACATTTCGGACAACTTATTAGCATTTTTGCTCCTTTTGAAAACACTATAAGCACAAAAATTGTTTAATCAAAGCAAAAAAAGATTTTATTAAAAGATTTATTGCTGTAACCTAATGGCATAAGATTCAGATGGAGAACAAGTTTGACCGAAACCAAAGATAATATATGTCCCATAATTGAGATGCACAATGTCGGCATTCGCTATGGCCAAGGGCCCGAGATATTAAGCGACATCAAATTGTGTCTTAAGAAGGGTTCTTTTCACTTTTTGACCGGCCGGAGCGGTGCCGGTAAGACCTCGCTTTTGAGCCTGATGTATTTGGCGCAAAAACCCAGCCGCGGGGTGATGGGTGTGTTTGGCAAAAACATCAACTTTGCCAACCGCGATAGTCTGTCCTTGTTGCGCCGCAAGATTGGGGTCGTTTTTCAAGATTTCAGACTTTTGGAACACATGAGCGCGTTTGATAATGTTGCCTTGCCGTTGCGTATATGCGGAATGAATGATAAAGAGGTCAAAAAGCGGGTTACTGAATTGCTGGCTTGGGTTGAGTTGGATAAGAGTATGTATGCCAAAGCCTCCACTTTGTCTGGCGGTGAAAAACAACGTATTGCCATTGCCCGCGCGGTGATAAATCGTCCGGAGCTCTTGCTGGCCGATGAACCGACCGGCAACGTGGATAATGATATTGCACCGAAATTGATGAAATTGTTTGTAGAACTTAATAAACTGGGCACAACCGTGGTCATTGCCACTCATAGCGAAAAGCTGATAACCGATTTTATGTATCCGCGTTTACATTTACAAAATCGCAGTCTGCGGGTTTATCCTCCGGCAAAAGTTTTTGGTTTGGGAGGCGGCAATGAGAGATAACGAGAGCAAAGTCCAGCGCAAGCACGAGTTACCGTTGGAAGGAGACAGCACCGGTGTTTTCTTAAAAGTTATGATATCTATCGCGGTGTTTATCTTTGCGTTGACCTTGGCCGGCGTGTTGTCGATTAACTCCATGCTCCAAAACTGGAACAACAGCATTTTGGGTTCGTTTACGGTACAGATAATCCCCAGTACCGAAAGCAACCACGCCAAAGCCGTAGCCGAAACCATCGAAAACCAAAACAAAACCATTGAGTTCTTAAAGAAACATGAGGCAGTAGATGTTGTCACCCCGCTCAACGATGCCCAGTTGCAAAAACTTATCAAGCCCTGGCTGGGTGATGGCGTAGATTTGGCCAAATTACCCATTCCACGGCTGATAGACGTTAAACTAAAACCCGATGCTGAGCTCAACTATCGCAAATTGGCCGAGCAATTAGCCGAAGTTTCTCCGGCCGCTTCTTTGGACAATCACAAACTTTGGCTCAATAAGCTGATACACTTTGCCGACGGTCTCAAAATGGTTGCCATGACAATTTTAATCTTGGTCTTGTTGGTCAATTCGGGCGCAATTTTTTATAGCACCCAAACCAGCCTTGGTTTGCATAAGTATATTATCGAGATATTGCACTTAATGGGTGCCAAAGACACCTATATTGCTCAGCAATACGCCCGTCGAACCGGTTGGATTGGGCTGATTGGCGGCGTAATTGGCATTGTCCTGGCCATTCCGGCCATTTTCCTGCTTGGCAATTTGGCCTCAGAGATTGAGGGTGGTATCATTAGCGAGGCCAACCTTTCGGTCATGGCTTGGGGCATAATTTTCAGCTTGCCCTTATTTGCCGGAGCAGTTGCCATGCTTACGGCTTATTATACGGTTAAACGCACTTTGGAAAAAATGATATGAAAAAGCTTTTATTGGGAGGATTTATTCTGGCAATACTGGCCTGGAGCATAGGTTTTTGTGCCTTTGCACATCAGATTTATGCCTATCCGCAAGATGATAAAAGCAAAACCGAGGCAATTATTGTTTTGACCGGAGGCAAAAATCGGATAACTGAGGCCGGCAAGCTTTATAACCGCAAATTGGGAGATAAGCTGTTCATCTCCGGGGTCAATAAGCAAGTGTCCTTGGGGCAGATAGAAAAGCGCAACGAGATTAAGCTCAAGTCCAAATCAAAGGTCGAATTGGGGCAAAAAGCGCGCGATACTATCGGTAATGCCGAAGAAAGCGTGGAATGGATAAACCAAAATCATATTAAATCGGTTCGTTTGGTCACCTCCAATTATCACATTCCGCGGAGCTTGTTGGAGTTCAAGAGTCGCTTGCCCGACTTAGAGATTATTGCTTATCCGGTCTATTCGGAAAACGTGCAACAACAATGGTGGAAAAGCTGGGGTAGTTTTGCCCTGTTTGCCAGCGAATATAACAAATTTTTATATGTCTGGCTCAAAAATAAATTGATAATCAATAAGGACTAAGAAGATGATTTACGTTCGTTCGCTGATATTTAACCTGATTTTTTATACCACCTTATTGGTTGGGTGTATGCTGACCTGTATTGTGGGTTTGTTTTCGCAAAAGACCGAGGTCATAATTTGGAATGACATCTTGTTGCCATTTTTGCGCTGGTGCTTGAAAGTAATTTGTGGTTTGGAAATTGAGGTGAGGGGCAAAGAGTACATCACCAAGCACGGAGTTTTGTATGCTTGCAAGCACCAATCAGCCATGGAAACCTATTTTCTGACTTCATATATTAAGAATGGTACTTTTATTTTCAAGAAAGAGCTGAGTCATATTCCGTTTTTTGGCTGGGCCATACATTTGTATGGCTCTGTTCCGGTAGACCGAGCAGGCGGCAGTCGCGCCATGAAAAAAATGTTGGCCGATACCAAGAATCTGATGGATAAAGACCGCTCGATTATCATTTTTCCGGAAGGCACCCGAACTCAGCCCGGTACCACCAATGTTTACAAACCGGGCATTGCCTTTTTGTATCAAAACATCAAAACCGAGGTGGTACCGGTTGCGGTTAACACCGGTTTGTTTTGGCGCAAAAAGTCTTTCTTAAGACACCCCGGTAAGGTGATAATCGAGTTTATGCCACCGCTTCCGCATGGTCTGGAAAAACGCGAATTTATAAACACTCTGCAGGATACTATTGAAAAAAAATGTGCAGAGCTTAATCTTGAAACCATCAATAACTATCCCGAAACCAAAAGCATGATCGCACAACCGAAAGGAAAATAATCGTGGCACTTTGGCAGCATATTAAATCATTAACCGGGCGGATAACGGATATTTTTGCTTTTAGAGGCAAAATCGTCAATCGCTGGTTTATGGGAGCAATGTTGCTGTGTTTTGGTTTAGGTTTTGGTTTTTTGAGCCTGATTGTAGGGCGCTATAACAGCTTGGCGCATTTAAGAGCCGAAATAATCAGACTGCAAGATTCGTTAGAAAACACCGGTTGGAATGTTGCCTATGACGAATTGCGGTTTAACATCTGGTGGCCGCTGCCTTTAATGGAAGTAGATAATTTTACATTATACTCACGCTATGAGCCAAGACGGGAATATAATGTTGAAAAATTAAGTGTTAATACCGGAATTTTTAATTTTCACAAATTGCAAATTCAACTTTCACCGCAGCAAGAGTTGGTTTGGAATGATAAAGAAATTGGGCTCGATTTTCCCAAATTGGATTTGAGCTTAACTTTTTCCGAAGATAAGGGCATAACCGAAATTTTGGCCTCAGGCGATGCGATGAATTTTAATGGCTATGCTGAGATTGGCGAGTTTCGGTTTGGTGCTCAGCAAATGGCGCCCCAACGTCTGACAAATAACTCGCCGTTTATGGAAATCCACTTGTTGCTAAAAAACATTCAGTTTGACAGCGGAATAAAAACACCGCTTACCTCCAAGATTGATAAAATTTATCTCAATGCCGTGCAAGTCGGCGCAATGCAAAGCCAAGAAACCTATCAGGAAAGCATTTTTGATTGGCTGGCCGAAGACGGGCGTTTTGATATTTCGGAGCTGATTTTAGAATGGCAACCCTTGGTCATGGTCGGTAGGGGCGATTTGTACTTTAGCGAGAAGTTAGAGCCGAGATTGCATCTCAACACATCTTCCAAAGCGCTGATATCGGTAATGGAACTTTTGGAAGAAGAGCAGATTTTCGAACGCAAGGGCGTATTTGTCAGTCGCATTTTGCTAAAGAATAAGGCATTTAAGATGAATGAGCAAGACGAGTTCCAAACGGTTGTCACCCCGATAGATTATAAAGATAACAAATTGCTGATAGAAAATATCCCCGTGGTTTCGTTTTAAGCATTAACCCCAAAATTTAGGGGCGATAAATAAGAAAGCTGAATTTGGCAATCCCGTAACAACGCTCATCTAGGAGCTCAAACCCTTGGGGCAGAGGAAGAGATTCGGATTTTTCGGTTTCCACAATACAAAATGCATCAGGGCAAAGCCAGTTTTTAGATGCCGCCGAGATAAGAGCCGGAGCCGAAAGCCCACGGTTATAAGGCGCATCGGCAAAGAGCAGATTATATTTTTCTTGAGCCGGAGGCAGTTTGGTGGCATCTGCGGTAATAATACGGATGTTGGCGCTGTCGTTGGGAAAAAGCGCGGCATTTTTGCGAATGGTCTGCGGGTTGTGGTCCACCATGGCAATTGAGCTCACTCCGCGCGATAGGGCCTCTAAAGCAAAAGCACCTGTTCCGGAAAATAGGTCTAACAGCCGATAGTTTTCCCAAGGAAGCTCAAGTCGGGAGTTGAGAATATTAAAGACCGATTCGCGCGCACGGTCGGCAGTGGGACGAACCCCGTCAGATTGCGGAGAAAATAGCTTTTTTCCACGATATTTTCCGGCAATTATTCTCATAACTCAAATTTGCTCCCTAGTTGCTCTTTAAGCACTTTGCCGGGCACTTCGCGTACTTCACCTTTTTTAAGCGAGCCAAGTTGGAACGGTCCGTAAGACAGGCGAATAAGACGCGCCACCTCAAGACCGATAGCTTTCATCACTTTGCGGATTTCGCGGTTTTTACCTTCGGTCAACGAAACCACCAACCAAGCATTGGTACCGGCTTTGTTTTCAATTTCTACCTTGATAGAGCCGTAGTCAATGCCGTCAATGCTGATACCTTTGGCCAGAGAAGCGAGCTTGGCCTCGTCTAAGAAACCGTGCACTTTGACCTTGTAGCGGCGCACCCAGCCGTTTCCGGGGAGTTCCAACTTACGCGAAAGTTCGCCGTTGTTGGTCAGTAAGAGTAGACCTTCGGAGTTGAGGTCCAACCGTCCCACCGAGATTACCCGCGGCATTCCGGACGGCAGATTGTCAAAAACAGTCGGCCGGTTTTGATTGTCCCGATGAGTGGTAAGCAACCCCACCGGCTTATAATAAAGCCATAGGCGGGTTGTTTCTTTCTCCGGCAGTTTCTCGCCGTCAAGGAGAATTTTTTCCGAGCCATCAACATTAAATGCGGGGCTTTCAATGACTTGCCCGTTGACGCTCACTCTTTGCTGTAAGATAAGTTTTTCGGCTTCGCGACGAGAGCAAATTCCCAAACGAGCCATATATTTTGCTATTCTTTCACTCATTTTGTGCTTTCCTTTTTCTTAATCTTCTTTTATAAAATATTTATCAATAAGTAAAGGCAAAAGATGACACCGGAATTTTATATGCAGTTAGCCTATGATGAGGCCAAAAAAGCCGCCGCGGCCGATGAAGTCCCGATTGGCGCGGTCGTGGTTGATATGAAAGATGGCAAGGTTGTGTCGGCGGCGCATAATTTGAGCGAGCATAGCGGCAATGCCTCAGATCATGCCGAAATGTTGGCCTTAAGGCAAGCTTGCGAAAAATTGGGTACCAATCGGCTGAGGGGAATGGAGTTGTATGTAACGCTTGAGCCTTGTACTATGTGCGCGGCGGCCATTTCTTTTATGCGGATAGAGAAACTTTATATCGGCGCTGAAGATAAGAAGGGCGGGGGCGTGCTAAACGGGGTCAAGTTTTATGATGCCCCGACCTGCCACCATCGCCCACAGGTGATTAGCGGTATCATGAGTGAGGAGTGCTCGCAGTTGCTGAAAGATTTTTTTGCCAAGAAAAGAAAGAAGGCTTAGCGGCTGTTCCCCAGTTTATAAAGCCAGGCTTTTGTGCTGTTTTGCGGGCGCTTAGATAAATGTTGACGAGATTTTTTAAAACTTTGCGAATGGATTTCTGCTGTTTTTGATGCTTCTTTGCAAAACAGATATTGCCGCACCAATTGCAAAATAGGTTTAAGAATTTGCCGTTGCGGATTGGTTGCTTTTTCTTGTCGCAATTGCCACAGTTGGTCGCGATGCTGATGGTCGGTCAAATACATCGCCGTGAAATAAAATTCCGGCTCATTGGCATGGTTATCAAAAACTTTTTGAACCACACGCACAAAATTATCCAAGGCTTTCGTGATGGCTTTAGGATTTCTGTTATTGGTCAGTTGTTGTTTTATTAAGTCTAGGTGCTTTTGCAACGGCATACCAATTGAAACCATCTGCATGATTAAGGCAAGATTGGGCGAGACAAAACCGTTTTTCAATCCCTCGTTTGAGGTTTGCTTCAGTACGTAAGTTTTTGCATTATCAATTTTGCAGCAGTCATTGATAATGAGCGATTCAGAGTCGTTAGTTTTGAGCTTCATCGACTTTGGGAGTTTCAGTTTGGCTTTCAGACTAATCAGGAGATGTTTGCTGACCCTAAAAAACGAACTGAGTGATTGAAGCGATTGCAGAACTAAAACCGGATAAATTGTCATCAGTGTTTCCAACTGCACTCTGAGAGGCAAATTCTTAAAACTATGCGGAGTATAAGCGTGTTTGTAGACGATTTTGGCCATTTCGTGCGAGATGAGCGCAAAGTTCAAAGAGCCATTGGCTGAATAAAAGCGGTCAAGTTGATTATTTTTGCGCCAAGAGTCAAATTTTTTAGTTACTTGCTTGCAAACCGGTAGTGAGGCATAATATTTTGCCGCCGGATAAGCATCGCTCGGTTGCATCATATCTACAAAAATTTTGATAATTGTTTTGTTATAATTAGCACATTTTTGCATAAAGCGGTCGGTTTGGTTGTTTGTGCGCAACAGCATACAAAAATCGGCAAAAGCATCGGCATGAGCTTCTTGCAGATATTTGGTATACAAGTAGCGATTAAACAGTCGATTGGCCAGATGAGAATTTCCGGAGCGGATTAACCCTTTTTGGCAAAAGCGATAAATTCTCTCCATTTTTTTGTTGTTAAACAGATGTTGTTTTTTCTGCCAAGAATGTGCGGCCTCATGATAAATTGTGTGCATATATTCGCGGTTATTAGCCAAGTTGCACACAGCAATATGTTTGTCGTCTATGGTGGTATTTTGACCGCCGCCAAAAGCAAGACTGATTTTGTTCAGGTCATAGGTATAACCGCCGTTTGGAGCAGGGGCAAGAATATCCTCCTCAAATAAAATATTTTTATAATCCGGTCCCAAAAGTTTTTGCGCCGGTTTGAATAAAGCGTCCCAGTCAAATTCCGAATTATCGGAGGGGTTAAAGCGGTGCAAAAGATTATAATCCACAAAGACGGTATTAGTCTCCTGTGAAATTTTTTCCATATCTTTTTGCACGTCAGCAAATTTAACCAAATTAAATCCTCCAAAAAGAAACAATAAAGACGGCAGAGAAGAACCCTGCCGTCATAAGTAGATAACTTAAAATCCCCAAATGCCGGTTTCGGCATCCAGATATTCCGCAAACGCGGTGTCAGCATCAGGCTGAATAGAGTAGATACGCGCTTGGTCAGTTTCTAAGAGCTTGACCTCACAATCTGACATCGGGAACTTTTTGCACCCGAGCTTGATAGGCACTCGCAAGACCTGACCATTGGCAAATTCAAATTTTTGCCCTAAGACTTCCACAAAAGCTGGCTTGTCATCCCGGAGCATACTCCAACGATTGTGAGCATCAAGTGCAAACTTCATACCCGCCTCAAGGGTAATGAAAGTTGAACCTTGCGGCTCTTGGTTGAAGGAGTAGATGCATTCTTTACCGTTATTTTGGTATAACCATTCGGTAGACGACACAAACTCTGTGCCGTTGAAACCAATGCTAATCACGGGAGAAATTGCGACAGTTTTGGGATCATCGCCCAACTTGTCGGCTACAATAGCAGCTACAATCATCGGCTTGTTGTAGGGGACATTTTTTTTAACACGTTTAATCATAATAAGAAAAGTTTTAATAATTAGACATTTAATTTTTGTTTGGCTGTATTTTGCCAAAAATAAAAAATTTGTCAATATTAAACTTGATATAAAATAAGCTATTTCTCAAAAAAAATTCCGGAAAGAGATTTTCTTTCCGGAATTGTTAAAAAGGTAGGGGAATTATTTCTGCTTGAGAGCTTTTCGCTCTTCCGCCAAACGAGCAAATGCTTCTTTGCGTTTTTGATAATTATCAATATCTTTTTCGTTTTCTTTCACAAACTGGGTGGCAAATTCGTTTTCGTTGTTTTTAGCAATATCGGTTTCGGCGGCCAAGCGGTCACGCGCTTTCATCACCTCGCGAGCGCTGCGCACCCGAGCTTTCATACGGTTGATACTGGCGAGGGTCGCTTTTTCAAACACATCGTCTTCTTGGGCTTGGACATTGCCGTCTTGGGAGGAAACATCGACCTGATAAGTTTCCATATCAACGATAGTTTCGTCCTTATTCATTACATAATCATCATTGCGCATATCTGCCCCCACAAAACATTTATTCTTATAAATAAGCCTATCACAAATAGGCCTCAAAAGCAAGCTTAAAGGGAAAAAGTTAAAAATGTGTTGCAAAGGGGCGCAAAAAGTGATAGACCTAAGCGCAGTTTGAATAACAATCCGGTTATTATGCTTAAGAGATTACTAAATATAGCTTTTTTCAGCGTTTTAATGAGTTTAGCCCCTGAGGCCTCAGCAGATGTAAATGTTGCGGTTGTGGCTCCGCAAAGCGGCAGCCGCGAGATGTTTGGCCGCGAGCTGTGGGAAGGTGCCCAAATTGCGGTTAACGAGCTCAACGAGAATGGCGGGCTTGAAGGTGAAAAAATCAATTTGATAATGATTGACGACCGCTGTGACGACCGCTTTGCCATCACCATGGCACAGATGATGTCT
Organism: uncultured Alphaproteobacteria bacterium; assembly: GCA_944391725.1. Classification (GTDB taxonomy): domain Bacteria; phylum Pseudomonadota; class Alphaproteobacteria; order RF32; family CAG-239; genus MGBC133411. Next base: position 9,419 of record CALXUQ010000040.1, read on the forward strand.
TTGCATACTTCGCGCAAAGATAAGATAAGCCTCATCATTGGACCTTATTGTAGCAATTCGTTCAATCAGGTTGCAGATATCTATGCCAAAGCCGATATTTTCCAGATTGTACCCACGCCGGTTAGCCAAGCCGAAGCCGGAAAGAACCATAGCGGCCTGATAAAAATGGTTGGCTATCAAGAAGACCAAGGTGACGAGTTTTATAAGTATTATCAAGAAAAATACCCCAACCAAAAAGTCGGCTTGGTTTATGACAGCAGGCTCAAATCGGTCAATTCCATGGCTGAGGTGGTTAAAGCGCATTTTACCAAAGACAACAAAACAGCCTATTTGTCGGTGTTTGACATTGCTGCCTATGACGAAGATTTTGAACGCTTAGCTCAGGATATGAACAATAATTATGTGCAGATAGGCTACATTTTGGGCAAGGCCAAGAGTGTATCCAAAGTGGCTAAAGAGTGGAAAGATATCAATCCCCAGGCCAAGATTTTTATTGACCGCTATCAGGTCGAAAATGCGTACAAAGAAATAATGGGAGAAGACGGGAAGGGTACTTATGTCATGTCGCTCCCGACCTTAAAAGATAATCCGGAGTTTACCGAAACATTAGTAAAGTTGCGTTTGCTTGGCATTGAGCCTCATGGATTGAGTGTCTATGGCTATTCGGCGGTCAGACTGTGGGAGGAGTTAGTCAAAGAGGCGGGGTCTTTCTCCGCCGCCAAATTGGCCAAAGAACTGCCCGAAGCCAAAGTTGATATCGGCTGGGGCGAAACTCGTTTTGAGAACGGAATTCCCGATAATACGGTCGGTTATCGAGTTTATCGGATTTTTGGTTCCGAATATGCACAGGTCGAATGATTTTTGTTTTCATATAAAAAGATTGTGTTTATACTAACCGCCAGATTTAATAATATAGTAAGGTGAATATAATGGCTGGTAGCATTAATAAGGTAATTTTGGTTGGCAATTTGGGTGCAGATCCGAAAGTCAGCAACACTTCCGGCGGCTCAAAGATTGTCAATTTGAACGTCGCCACCACAGATAGCTGGAAAGACAAGCTCTCGGGCGACCGCAAAGAGCGTACCGAATGGCATCGGGTTGTCATTTTCAACCCGCAGTTAGCCGACATTGCGGAAAGATATCTGCGCAAAGGCTCCAAGGTTTATTTGGAAGGTCAGCTCCAAACCCGCAAATGGGAAGACAACAACGGTCAAGAAAGATATACCACCGAAGTTGTTTTGCAAAACTTCAACGGCAATTTGGTTTTGTTAGATGGCCGCGGAGATGGTGCTCCGGCTGGTGGCAATGATGTTTTCTCCGGCAGCAGTTCGGGTTGGGATAGCACTCCCTCAGCCGCTCCGGCCGCAGACTTAGACGATGATATTCCGTTCTAAGGAAAAGATAGAATCAATCTTAAAAACTCCCGTCTGGCACGGGAGTTTTTTTGATTGTTTTTAACTGTCACCCTCGACTACTTTAGTAGTTGTCTCCCCATAATGTCACCCCTCGACTACTTTAGTAGTCGTCCCCCACAACTGTCTCCCCTCGACTACGTTAGTAGTCGTCAAGGGGTCTTCGAGTTAAGCTTGCTGTTTAGAAAGTATAAAAAAATTCAAAGATCCCTGGACGTTTTTCTCTGAAAAACGAGGGATGACTATTTTTGTTTTTCTAGTTTTTTCTCTCAAAGCTTATCTTGAGCTTGTAATGGTACTTATAAGCCAGTGCGTGAAGGGTGGAGATTTGCATATTTTTTAGATATCCATCTTCTAAGTAAAGCAAATGATTGGTGCCGGTATGCAATATTTCGGCGGCGGTTTCGGGCGATAAGTCTAACTCTAAGCGCATATTTCTAATTTGTTCGCCAATTTCTTTGCGACATTCCTGCCAAGCTTTAATGCGGTTGCGATGATGTCCCATGGTTCTAAACTCCCTTTAGGTTTCTAGTTAAAAAGAAACCGCCCTAGCATTCCTAAGGCGGGGAGTTCACAACTGTAAACAAGAACAGTCTAGGTTATTCGTGCATAGCCTTATTTCCCCAGCTCCCCATTCAAGGAGTTGTTCTTTTCTTGTTTAAGGAGTTGTGACACTCCGCACCCGGCTCACCCGAGTGCAGTTAAAGCTTAATCAATCTAACCAAAATTGCAAGCATAATTTGCACGAAAGAAAAGTAAATTTAGGTAAAAAATGGGCATAACTTTGAGAAAAAACTGGTTTGTCGGGGCACTTTTTGCTAATATCCCTACAGTTTAAAGTCTATGTAAAGGAATATTATGTCAGAAGAAAATGAAATCATAGATAATGTGGTTGCTACCGATAACGGCATTGCCCCGATTGAAATTTCGGAGGAAATGCGCCGTTCGTATTTGGACTATGCCATGAGCGTGATTGTGGCTCGTGCCTTGCCCGATATTCGCGACGGTCTCAAACCGGTTCATCGCCGCATTATTTATACTATGTATGAAAATGGTTATGACTACAACCGCCCGTATCGTAAATCTGCCCGTATTGTGGGTGAGGTTTTAGGTAAATATCACCCTCATGGTGATACCGCCGTATATGAAACCATGGTGCGTATGGCGCAAGACTTTTCTATGCGTTTGCCGTTGGTCGACGGGCAGGGTAACTTTGGCTCCATGGACGGTGACGGTGCCGCCGCCATGCGTTATACCGAGGCTCGCCTTGAAAAAGTTGCCCATGCGTTGATAGAAGATATTGACAAAGACACCGTGGACTTTATGCCCAACTACGATGAAACACTGCAAGAACCGGTGGTTTTGCCGGCTCGTTACCCCAATTTGTTGGTGAACGGCGCCAATGGTATTGCCGTAGGTATGGCTACCAATATTCCGCCGCACAATCTGGGCGAAGTCTTAGATGCTTGCTGTGCCTATATTGATAATCCCGATATCACGATTGATGACCTTATTAAGATTATCCCCGGACCCGATTTTCCGACCGGCGGCCTGATTTTGGGTTACAGCGGTGCCAAATCGGCTTATTATACCGGCCGCGGCTCGGTTATGATGCGTGCTAAATGCACCATTGAGGAGATTCGCAAAGACAAAGAGGCCATCATTGTCCACGAAATTCCTTACCAGGTCAACAAAGCCGCTATGATTACTCGCATTGCCGAGCTGGTCAAAGAAAAGAAAATTGACGGTATCTCAGAGATTCGCGATGAATCTGACCGCCATGGCGTTCGGGTTGTGATTGAGCTCAAACGCGACTTCCAAGCCGATGTGGTCTTAAACCAACTTTATAAATATACACCCTTGCAAACCAGCTTTGGTATGAATGTTTTGGCCATTCACAACGGCCGTCCGGTGATGTTGAACCTCAAAGACATCATTAGCGCATTCATTGAGTTCCGCGAGGAGGTCATTCGCCGCCGCACTATTTATGAACTCAACCAAGCCCGCAATCGTGCCCACACTTTGGTTGGTTTGGCGATAGCAGTTGAAAACTTAGACCCCGTGATTGAGCTGATTAGAACATCGCCCACTCCGCAAGATGCTAAAGATGCTTTGTTAGCCAAAGCATGGCCGGCCGGAGATGTTGAGCCTTTGGTCATTTTGATTGATGAGCCCGACCGCAAGGTTGAAAACGGATTTTATCATTTGTCTGAGGCGCAGGCCAAAGCCATTTTGGATTTGAAATTGCAACGCTTGACCGGTTTGGAACGTGATAAAATTCACGATGAATTGAGAACCTTAGGCGATGAAATTAAAGAATGTCTTTCAATTTTGAGCAGCCGCGAGAAATTATATTCCATCATGCGCGACGAATTTGTTGCCATTAAAGATGAATATGCAACTCCGCGCCGTACCAAAATTGAAGATATTGAATATGATACCGACATTGAATCGCTCATCCAGCGCGAAGAAATGGTGGTAACGGTAACCGAAGCCGGATACATTAAACGCGTTCCGCTCAATGCCTACAAGGCGCAAAAGCGCGGCGGCAAAGGCAAATCCGGTATGTCGACCAAAGAAGAAGATTTTGTGACCCGTTTGTTTGTGGCCAACACCCATACCCCGGTCTTGTTCTTCTCTTCCAAAGGTCTGGTTTATAAGCTGAAGGTTTATAAACTGCCGCTTGGTTCGCCCACCTCTAAGGGTAAACCTTTTGTCAACCTGTTGCCTTTAGCCGATGGTGAAAATATTACCACGATTATGAAATTGCCCGAAAACGAGGCCGAATGCGAAGGAATGTCCATCATGTTTGCCACCTCGCAGGGTAATGTTCGCCGCAACTCGCTGATGGACTTTGTTAATGTTCAGTCCAATGGTAAGATTGCCATGAAGTTAGACGAGGGCGACAAACTGATAAATGTTCGTATCTGCCATGAAGATAACGACATTATGCTGGCTGCCCGCAGTGGTAAGTGTATCCGCTTCCCGGTCACAGAGGTCAGAATGTTTGTCGGCCGCAACTCTACCGGTGTTAGAGGTATCAAACTGGCCGATGGCGATGAAGTCATTTCTATGTCAGTCCTAAATCATAGCGATGCCACTTCTGAGGAGCGCGACGAGTATCTGCGTATTTCTTCTGCGCTCAAACGTGCCGAAAGCGAGCGCGGCAGTGAAGATGCTCCGCTCACCCCGCAAGAAGCCGGTATTGAGATGAGTGTCCTCAGTCCGGAAAAATATCAGGCAATGGCTGAAAAAGAACAGTTTATTCTGAGTGTTACCTCAACAGGTTACGGTAAAAGATCA
>CALXUQ010000041.1 GCA_944391725.1 uncultured Alphaproteobacteria bacterium
TTCTTTTCACTTTTGGTGTTCGTGATTTACGAATTAACTGATTAATTGTAGGCATCACTAATTTCCTTAAAATTCAAATCAAAATTACTAAAAAGCCTCGCCTAAAAAGGAATTTGGGCACAAATAGCCCTTGCTCTTTTCTATTTGAGTCTGGCGCATACTAGACTCACAAAACCATCAAGTCAACACTTTTTTACAAAAAAAATCCGATTTTGAGTCTAAAAAAACTTTACCTTTTCTTAATCTTTACCGCTTATTTCCATTTAAGGCCAAGAAAAGATTCGCTTAGCAAGATACCCTGCATCTTGATTTTAAGATAGCTATTTGATGTTTTTGAGTCAACTTTGAGTCTAAAAAAGCCCCGATTTTGACATTCAATTGGGTATTTAAGAGAAAATTTTCTTGCTTTTCTGAGTATAAATTTCTAGATTAAAGAAATTAGAATACTAATTTTTATTAAGGAATGACTATGAACCAACACGATGATTTGGCTTCTGCCCGCAGAACCATTGATAAAGAAGTAGAAGCCCTGCGTATGATGGAAAACGACCTCAACGGCAATCTCACCAAGGCTTTGGATTTAATGCAAAACACCAAAGGCAGAGTAATTGTAACCGGTATGGGCAAATCCGGTCATATCGGCAATAAAATTGCTGCCACGTTAGCGTCAACCGGCACACCGGCATTTTTTGTTCACCCCGGGGAGGCCAGCCACGGCGATTTGGGTATGATTACCGAAGAAGACATCGTGATTGGCATATCTAACTCCGGAGAGACCAAAGAGCTCTCTGACATCATCACCTATTGTAAAAGGTATGGCATTCCCTTGATTGCCATTACCAAAAACCCGACCAGCGCCTTAGGTCGAGCCGGAGATATTTTGCTCCAACTCCCCGACGACGGCGAGGCTTGTCCTTTGGGATTGGCGCCCACATCTTCCACCACGGCCACTTTGGTTTTAGGTGATATTTTGGCTGTAGCATTACTTGAGCGCAAAGGTTTCACCAAAACTGACTTCAACCGTCGTCACCCCGGCGGCAAACTCGGTTCATTTTTAATGAAAGTTTCCGAGCTCATGCACAAAGGCAGTGAAATGCCCTTAGTTTCCCAAAACGCCACCATGCAGGAAGCCATGCTGGAAATGACCTCTAAAATGCTTGGCTGTGTTGGTATCACCGACAAGGATGGTCATCTCATTGGGATTATTACCGATGGTGACCTCCGCCGCAAAATGAGCAGTGACCTTTTGAGCAAAAAAGCCTCTGAGATTATGACACATAATCCCAAGACCACCGTTCCCGACATTTTAGCGGCCGAAGCCCTGAAAATCATGAATTCCACCGGTAAGGGCATCACCGTTTTGTTTGTGATTGAAAACGATAAGCCGGTCGGCATTATCCATATGCACGATTGCTTAAGAGCCGGAGTGGCCTAGTTTGATTGATCAGCACAAAATAGATTCATATTTTAATCAAGCACAACCGGACGGCAATTCCAAACCCGAAACGGTGGTGGAGCGACATACCCATTTGGTTCGTCTGGCCAAATTGTTGCTGCCGGGTTTTGCGGCGATTTTGATAAGTCTGTTGCTGATTATCCCCTCTATGCAAGACCATCAATATGATTTTCGCATTGACATCACCAAGCCCAAAGCCGGCGAGATGGAAAAATTGCACATGGAAAATACGGTTTTTAACATTACCGACCAAGACAATCAGGTCCAACATTTCACCGCCAAAAACATTGATGAAACCGAGCCCGGCTCCAAACTCATCAAATTAAACCAGCCCGAAGGTACATTGCCGGCCGAAAATAATGAATGGCTCAATATTAAATCCCCGACCGGATATTTCAACCAAAACAACAACACCTTAAAACTCCAAGACGGTGTAGAAGCTTTTTACAGCGCCGGTATGAATATGTCGGTACCCGATTTGGTTTTTGACTTCAACAAACAGTATGGTCATAGCCAAAGCCACGTCAGCGGCCAAGGTGTTTTTGGCGACATTGAATCCGAAGGATTTGAATATTATAAGAAAAAAAATCTTTTAATCTTTACCGGCAAGACCTATATCAAAGTTCGGGAAGACAGTTTTAAATCAAGGAACTAACCATGCGTTCAATATTATACATTGCCTTTTTCACCATAGTTCTAAACCTTTCTGCCGCAAAGGCCGAAGATATGGAGCTTACCGCCGACAATCGGGTTGAATGGCATCAAAAAGAGCAAAAAATTGTCGCCATCGGCAATGCAGTTGCGTCAAGGAAAGACTTGCGGGTCAGAGCCGACCAAATGAGCGCTGATTATAAAAAAACTCCTCCTGCCGGCAAAACGCAAATAACATCGGTCCATGCTCAAGGCAATGTGATAATGAGTTCGCTCCGCGCCGATGCTTTTGGCCACACTTTAGACTATGATTTAGCTAAAGACCAAATGCACTTACAAGGTAGTCCGGCCAAAATCAAAACCGAAACCGAAACCCTTACTGCCACCGACGGTATATTCTATTATCCCAACGCCAAAAAAGCCATTGCCATCGGCAATGTCCACGCCGACAACGGCAAGGACCAAGTTTACGGCGACAAAATGGTGGCCTATTTTGAGCCCAAATCCGGAAGCGATAGCTCTTTGGAAATGAAACGAGTTGAGATATATGGCCATGTTAAAATCCTCAATGCCGAAACTACTGTTTGGGCTGACAAAGGTATATATAATCCTAAAAGCGGCATTGTCAAACTCTATGATAACATCACCATTGAGCAAAACGGCAACCGCCTGCATGGAGATTATGCACAATCTGACTTAAATACCGGCATCAGTAAGATTATGGCCGGTCCAAGTTCCAACAAACGTGTCACCGGAGTTTTCAAAGAAAAATCCAAAGACAAGAATAAAGACGAAAATAAAGCAAAAACACCAGCCGCAAAGCAAACCTCATCAGCACCGACGGCAACCACGGAGCAAAAATAAATGAACACTTGTAACAGCGATTCTAAACTCGAAATTTTTAACATCGGCAAGCGTTATAAAAACCGCCCGGTTTTGCGTAATGTTTCTCTCAACGTTCGCCGTGGTGAGGCGGTTGGTCTGCTGGGGCCAAACGGTGCCGGCAAAACCACTTGTTTTTATTGTGTCACCGGACTTATCACGCCCGATTACGGCGATGTCCACATTGACGGACAAGACATCACCAATCTGCCCATGTATCGTCGTGCCCGCATGGGCATTGGCTATCTGCCGCAAGAAGCCTCAATTTTCCGTTCTTTAAGCGTAGAAGACAATATCAAAGCCATCTTACAAATTGTGATTGATAGCGAGAGCCAAAGAGAAAATATGCTGGAAGAATTGTTGTCTGAGTTTTCCATTGCTCACTTGCGCAAATCTCCGGCCATTGCATTATCCGGTGGTGAAAGACGTCGTTTGGAAATTGCTCGTGCTTTGGCCAGCCAACCGCATTTTATTTTGCTTGATGAACCCTTAGCCGGTATTGACCCGATTGCCGTCAGCGAGATTCGCAGTTTGGTTTCACAGCTCAAACACCGCGGCTTAGGCGTTTTGATTACCGACCACAACGTCAGAGAAACCCTAGACATTACCGACCGCGCCTATATTTTGCATGGTGGCACGGTTTTAATGGAAGGAACTCCCGACGAAATCATCGCCAACAAAGAGGTTCGCAAGGTCTACCTAGGGGACAACTTCACCATGTAGCGGGAGCAAGATAATGGCCCTTACACCGCGTTTAGACCTCAAACAAAGCCAATCGCTACTCATGACGCAACAACTGCGTCAGGCCATAAATTTGCTTCAAGTTTCCAATCTGGAATTGGAAAGTATCATCAATCAAGAGTTAGAAAAAAATCCGTTGCTTGAGCGCGAAAACGACCGCTTAGCCGATAGTGAGGCAAGTGAGCAAACCATTAACGATTATGACACTCCTCAAGAAAACCCATACCGCGAAGAAGAAGATTTCAAACCCGATATTGATTGCGATAATGAGTTTGACGATTATGGTAGTGACCGCGAAGGGTATGAAACCGGCAACCAGTACGATTGGCAAGACTATGCCCAAAACAAAAACCACCGCAGTAATAGTGAAGACTATGACTATTTTGAGCAAAAACTTTCGGCGGAAAAATCACTGTATGAATTGCTGGATGAGCAAATTTCCACCCATTTTAGCACTCCCAAAGAACAAATTATCGCCCGCCGTCTGTGCGAATTTTTAGATGCCGCCGGCTACTTTCGAGGCAATGTAGAACAGATTGCCACCACACTCCACACTACTGAGGTACAAATAGAACAAATTTTAGCTCAATTAAAAAACTTTGAACCGGCGGGAATTTTTGCTCAAGATTTGGCTGAATGCCTCAAAATCCAACTGGCAGACCTTGGGCGGCTCGACCCCATGGCAGAAAGCGTGCTGGAGCATTTGGACTTGCTGGCCGCCAAGAAGTTTCGCGAACTCAAAAAAATCTGTGCTCTCAATGATGAAGATTTAGAAAGCATTATAAGTGATATAAAATCGCTCAACCCTAAACCTACCGCCCATTATGAGCAAACGGTTAATGCCAACATAATCCCCGATGTTTTCGTCCGCCGCCAAAAATCGGGAGAATATGTAGTCGAACTCAATCAGATGTCACTGCCGCGGGTACTGATAAATCAGGAATATTATCATCAAGTGTCCGGCAAATCCGGTGCCGACAAATACCTGCGTCAACAGTTGAGCCACGCCTCCTTTTTGGTAAAAGCTCTCCACCAGCGCGCCGAAACAATATTGAAAGTCAGTGAGGAAATTGTCAAAACCCAGCGCGATTTTTTTGAATATGGTATTGAATATCTCAAACCCATGCAGCTCAGGGATATCGCCGAAAAAGCCGAAGTCCATGAAAGCACGGTCAGTCGGGCCGTTGCCAACAAATATATGCATACCCCCAAAGGAATATTTGAACTCAAATACTTTTTCAGCAATGCCGCTGGTAAGTTAGATGGCTCGGATAATACTTCTACTTTGAGCATCAAACACCGTATTAAAGAACTCATCAGTCAGGAACAACCGCAAGCCATTTTATCAGATGATAATTTAGTCGAACGTTTGGCCTCAGAAGGCATAAAAATTGCCCGCCGCACGGTAGCCAAATACCGTGAGGCGATGAATATTCCCACCTCAGCCGAACGCAAACGTCAAAAACGCCCCGGAAAATAAGGATTTAAGATTAGCTCTATGATGGCCTATAGCAACCTCGGGAGGGGGATAGAAGGTCATGCTACAGTTAAATTTAAAGCCGACGCATATATAAGAAATACGCGAGGATTTAAATTTGGCTGTATGATGGCCTATAGCAACCTCGGGAGGGGGATAGAAGGTCATGCTACAGTTAAATTTAAAGCCGACGCGTATATAAGAAATACGCGAGGATTTAAATTTGGCTGTATGATGGCCTTATAGCCCCCTCCCAAAAAGGGGGTTGACTTTTGAACATAATAACATTATTCATTTCTACAATTGAAATATTCGAAATCTTGTAGTAGAGTAGTTATTCAAGAGAGTCTTTTACATTAATTTTTTGCAAGGAAACATTATGAAAATTACATTAACTGGCAAACAGGTTGACATTGGGGACAGATTGCGCTCCCATGTTGAAGAAAGCATTTTGAACTCCGTCAATAAGTACTTCAATGCTCCTATCAGCACCGCGGTTTTCTTTTCCAAAGAAGGAGACAATTTCAATGCGGAAGTTACTGTTCACCCCGCAAAAAATATTGTCTTGAAAGGAACCGGAACTGCCGGAGATCCCTACTCTGCATTTGACAACGCCAACGAGCACATTGCCACCCGTCTGCGCCGCCACAAAACCAAATTGAGCGACCACAAAGGCAAAACCGGCTTGGCAGAATTGGCTAATGAGGCTGTGTTTGCACTTGATGAATCTGAAGAAGAAGTCGAGATTGATGAAAACGCACCGTTGACCATTGCCGAGGTTGAAGCCAACATTCCGGTCTGCACCGTATCTGAGGCCGTTATGTTTATGGACTTAGCCAACGAATGCGCACTCATGTTCCGCAACAGCGCCAACAACCACATCAGCATGGTATATCGCCGCAAAGACGGTAATATCGGCTGGGTTGAGCCCAAGGCGGACAAATAAGATTAAGTTTCAAGAGGCTATATATCTATGAAAATTTCAGAAATACTGACTGTTGACTCCGTAATGCTGGGCGTCAAAGCTAATAGTAAGCGGCAACTTTTGCAAGAGTTGTCTAAAAAGGCAGCCGAAGTTACCGGCATTTTTGAGCGGACAATTTTTGACAGTCTTTTAGAACGTGAAAATCTTGGTTCGACCGGATTCGGCAACAGTACGGCTTTGCCGCACGCCCGCATCCCCGAGGCCAAGAAAGTCAGCGGCTTTTTTGCCCGTCTGAACGCACCGGTTGACTTCGAAGCCATTGACGGCAAACCGGTTGATTTGGTCTTTATGTTGATTTCGCCTGAAGGCAGCGGCGCCGATCACTTGACGGCATTGGCTCAAGCCTCACGCATTCTTAAAGATGAGGCCACTTGCGATAAGTTACGGCAAGCCGGTTCTAAAGAAGAGATATGCGCCTTATTAAACAATCATGACTAATATCATAAAAGCCCGGGTTTTAATCCGGGCTTTTTTTTAAGTTTATTGCTTAGTGCACACTTTTCGGTTCTAAATCATTTTGGCGCGCCATCAAGAAAGCAAAATCCCGATTATCGGTTGCGGCCAACTTTGTACCGTCCGCCCCATAAATTGTCCACACCTTACGTCCGTCACAAACATCAGGCTTAATAAAAGCCACCTTTTCGTCGTGCCAGTTTAGCATCTGTTCCCAATCTTCTTCTTTGAAAATAATCTTATCCATTTTCAGCTCTTCTTTAACTTCTTATATACTGATATTAGTTATATATATAATATATTGCTATTTTATTAAATTTGCGAGGTCTGATGTTTATAAGTTTAAATAAAAAAATCATTTACACCATTTGCATTTTTATGATTTTGATTTTTGCCCTGTTTGTAGCCACATTTTATGAAGTATACGGCAAAAAATTTATCGAAGACCAACAATTCATCATTAACAGTCCCCTGCAAATTTCCGAATTAAATAACAACAACATTCTTCTCGCCCAAGAATTACACAACCTCAAACGCCAATTTCCGCAGGCTCAAATTTCGCTTAAAGCCCAACAAGTCCTCCAACATATCAAAATAGATACCCCCGATGATGAAAATCAAGCGCCTACGCTAGCCAATGATTGGTCCGCCCCCTATTTAGAAAAATATCGTTCTTTAAGTGAATCTCTAAAAATCATCGGTATAAGTTTACTAATCATTGCAATCTTAATTGTAGCCTTAGGCAGCCTCATTCGGCGCTGGCTCCTAGCCCCCATAGGACGTCTTTCTCTGGTAAGCGATAAAGTTTCGGCCGGAGATTTATCTTCACGTGTCCCCACCGAAACTGCTCCTCTTTTTCGCGACGAACTCAGCAATTTGGCACAAACTTTCAACCAAATGCTGCAAAATCTGAACCAAAATTTTGATGAGATAAAGCGAAAAGAACATTTTTTACAATCGCTAATTGATAACATTCCCGATGGCATTCGCGTAATTGACGAAAACTATAACATCATCATCGCCAACCAAACCTACTACAAGCAAACCCAACATCAAGCGCCGCACTTTCCGGAAAAATGCTATTTTTCTTCCCAAAGGCTCAATCATCCGTGTATCAGCGCCTCACACAGCTGTCCCTTAAGAGAAATTAAGAAAAAGAACCTGAGTTCATTCAAAAGCATTCAACGCTTTAGTTGTGACAATAGCAAGCATTTTTCCATCAACGCCGCCCCCATGAAAATCGAATTGCCCCACCAAAAATCGCAAACCTATATTGTTGAGGCCATTCGCGACTTAAGCAACGATATCGAATTTTCTCATCAGCAAAAACTATCTTCGCTTGGATTTTTAGCCACATCAGTCGCTCACGAAATTAAGAATCATTTAGGCTCCATCCGCATGATTACGGAAGCACTACTTAATAAAAAAGGCACCAAACGCGAGCAGACAGAAACCGAATATCTCAAACTGATAAACAGCCAAATCAACGATTGCATCAATGTTCCCGAAAGATTATTAAGCCTTAGCCGAGACACCGCCAGCAACAACAATATCACCTTCAATTGCGCTACCAATATAGAAGAAGTCATTGCACTGCTTGACTATGAGGTCAAACGCAACGGCATTAATGTTACCTTTGACAACCAAGCTCCGCAAGCCAACCTTTATGGCAACAGCAGCGATTTTAAAATGGCACTGATAAATCTAATTCAAAACTCTCTCAAAGCGATGAAACCCAACGATAAACTCACCCTTACATTGGAACAAAACCGCCGCAACCAAATTATCATCCACATCGCAGATACCGGCTGTGGCATTCCCAAAAAAGACCTTGTTCGTATTTTTGAACCCTTTTATACCACCCAACAAGGCAGTAGTCCTGCCGGTACCGGATTAGGCCTCCCGATAGTCAAATCAATTGTCGAAAAATTCAACGGCAGCATTCAGGTCAAAAGCACATTAGGCCAAGGGAGTTGCTTCACCCTCAAATTTGCCCCTCCTCAAAACAACACAAAAACGCGCACCGCAAAAAAATAATTTGCCAAATTAAAAATTAAGGATTATACAATACACAAGCACAATAAGATAAGGAATTAAGAATGAGTAAAGAAGAACTTCTCGAACTTAGCGGCGAGGTTATAGAAAAACTTCCCAATGCCATGTTTCGGGTCAGATTAGAAAACGGGGTTGAAATTTTGGCACATACCGCCGGCAAAATGCGCAAGTTTCGCATTCGGGTTATGGTCGGTGACAAAGTCGACATTGAAATGACCCCCTATGATCTTACTAAAGGGCGCATTACTTTCCGCCACAAAGATTAAAAAAAACTCTCCGTTTTGGAGAGTTTTTTTTATGTCTTAAAGAAATTTAATCGCGGCAAAACCACCGAGCAACAATATCAAAAAAACTACCGAGAGCATCCCTAAGTTTTTTTCGATAAATACTTTCATTGAATGTCCGTACTTTTTGAGCAACCATGCCACCAAAAAGAAACGCATTCCGCGCGCAATTACCGATGCAATACCAAATACCCAAATATTGAGACCCACCACGCCGCTGGCAATCGTAATCACTTTATATGGGAAAGGGGTAATTCCGGCTCCAAACACAATCCAAGCTCCCCACTCGTGATAATAAGACTGGAAGGTTTCAAACTGTTGTAAGTAACCATAAAAACTCAACAGCGGACGCGCAATTAAATCAAAGAAATATACTCCGATAATATACCCGAAATACCCACCGAGTACACTGGCCACTGTTGCCACACCGGCAATTTTCCAAGCTTTTTTAGGCGTTGCCAACACCATTGGGATTAGCATAATATCCGGCGGTATCGGAAAAAACGAACTTTCAATAAACGCCACGACAAACAACCAGTAAAGTGCGGTTTCCCTCGAAGCCAAATCAATCATGTAGTTGTAGCAACGGGATGTAAAACCGTGCCAACCTCTGCTTATAGTCCTAATCATTTACTTTCCTTCAATATGCTTTTTTAGATATCCTAACCACTAAAGCTGAAAATTTACTTAATAAAGCGTTCTAAATTTTCCACATCTTGCAAATTTTGTAAAGGTAAAATCAGCTGATGATTGAGATATTGTTTAGCTCTGGTATAATTATCTCCTTCGAGTTCCAAACACACCACTTGAGGTGAATTTTTTTCCAAATATCGCCCGGCCGCTTCCAAATCATATACCTCAAACCAACTCCAGTCATGACGTTTTATTTCGGTTTTGATAATTTCATCTTGATGATCAAACTTGCCCAACAACAAAATATCATGTTTTTTGGCACCCAAGCAGTACGCCTCGGCCACATCCAAAAGTTTTTCAACTTCCAAAGGCTTATTCAAAAAATTCGCCACCCCATAGGTAGCAGCCAACTCCGCATCATGCCGCACCGTCAATATCACCACCGGAATATGTCGCAGTTGTTCATCTTGTTTCAGCTTTAGCACCACTTCCCAACCACTCATCTCCGGCATATTAATATCCACAATAAATATATCGGGACGAATTTCTTTGGCATACAAAATAAACTTATAAGCATTATCGGTAGTAAAAACCTCAAAGCCGCGACTTTCCAACAAGGTTTTATACATTTCCAGCATCAGCTTGTCATCATCAAGCATAAAAACTTTTCCGAACTTATCCATTTTCTATCCTTATCCATTGAGTAGATTCGTATAAAAAATATATAATCTTTCAAAGTCTTATTTTTAAGATGGACTGACGGATTATTCCTCTTGTTGAGCGCAGAAAGCCTCATAAGTATTTTCCAACAACATTGCCACGGTCATCGGCCCCACTCCTCCCGGCACCGGAGAGATAAAGCTGACTTTATCAAACACCTCGTCAAAATCTACATCTCCGCACAATTTTCCCTCAGGAGAACGATTGATACCGACATCAATCACCATCGCCCCAGGTTTCAACCACGATGCCTTAACCATTTTCGGACAACCGCAAGCCGCAATCACAATATCGGCAGTTGCCGTAATCAGCGGCAAATTTTTAGTTTTGGAATGAGTTAGCGTTACCGTACAATCTTGGTTAAGCAGCAGTTGTGCCAAAGGTTTTCCTACAATATTTGAACGCCCGATAATCACAGTATGCTTGCCTTGTAAATTAACTCCGGTTGAATTTAACATTTTGAGAATGCCCTTAGGAGTTGCCGCTATCACCGCCTGCGCAGAACGCAGCATTAAAAGTCCCAAATTCATCGGCCCCAAACCATCAACATCCTTGTTAGGAGCAATCAGTTTCAACAAAGGCAAAACCTCCAAATGTTGCGGCAATGGTTGTTGGATAATGATTCCATTAATAGCCGGATTTTGGTTCAAACTCTCAATAAACTGCTGCAATTTCTCTTGAGAAACATCGGCCGGAAGTTCATGGATTTCGCACTTAATTCCTACTTCTTGAGCCGCATTTTGCTTATTGCGCACATAGATTCGGCTGGCTTCGTTGTTGCCGACCAGCACCACCGCCAAGACGGGTTGCCCACCACCGGCAGCAATTTTTTTTGCCAACTCTGCACGCACTTCCGCCGCCAATTTTTTGCCGTTTACAATTTTTGCTTCAGTGTTCATCAACCATATCTCCCAACCACTTAAACAACTGTGCTTTCAAGGCCTTAGCTTCCCCATAAAACAAAATTTTTTTCACTCTTTGCGTCTCACCGCTCACCAGTTCAATATCAATTTTAGGGATTCGCATTTTTTGTGCCAAAAAATCGATTAGTTCTTTGTTGGCCTTCCCTTTTTCGGGCACAGATTTAAGACTGATTTTTAGTAGTTTAGTCCCATCAGCGGCCTCCATAACCCCGTTAACCGCACAAGAAGAAGAGTTAGGACTAATCCTAACTCTTATCATTAAACCTTTTTTGTGCAGTTCAAACAGCTCGCTCATCAGCACTCCCGCTTACAGGAGCATTTCGCCGATTCGATAAATCAGCCGTTCTAAGAACAATACAATCAAGAGCAGAATAAAAGGAGAAAAATCAAACCCACCGACCGGAGGAATTTTTTCTCCGATTTTCTTATATACCGGATGAGTAATTGCCTCTAACATATCCATCACTTTTTTAGAATATTTGTTAGACACTTCCAAGACTTTGAAATGGATTAACCAGTGGAGGACAATTTCCACCACCACCACTTTGAAGTACAAATCCACAATCAAACCCAAGATGTAGAAAAACGGTTCAAATAGAGCACCCATAGATTTCTCTCCTCAATAAACTTAACTAAGCTCGCACCCGGCTTTCCAAATATCGGAAATATTCCGGATTAAAATTTTGCCTTTCTGGAATAGATTTTGGCCTATAACTTGGGTCTTGTCTACCCCTAAGTATATTTATCCTCTCAATAACTTGTTCTTTGGTTTCAGGTTCTTTATTAATATGCTTGACAAATTCATCTGAAAGCGAATGCCCAAAATACACCCCCGATACCAAACCAAGCTTTATTTTCATCCGCATGGGGATTTCCATACCTTTACGCATATAATAAAGCGCCATAATATAGAGTTTGCCGCGGTCATGTTCATCTTCCGACACATTAGGCTCCAAAGATGCTTGCAAACGGTCTTTGGTTGAGTTCTGAACCGAACTTCTGAGCTCCAAAAGTTTTGCCCACTTAATGCGCAAGAAATCTAATTGTCTCTGAGCTTGTTCGCGTACTTTTTCACTACCGAAAGTCGCCGCATTTTGATAAAGAGCAATACATGTTTTGATTTCGATTTCACGCTGATTCATATCGCCTAAGAATTGTTCCCGATGCTTGAGGTCAGATTCGGTAATTTCATTATCCGTCATCTCGGCAATCACGTCTTTAGCATCATCAATCCAACGATAAAATTCTTCCAACGGAGTAGTTTCAGAGTTTATGGTTTGAATTGAACGAGCCACAATAAACGAAAAATCACCGACATTTACTTCGGTATCTCCGACTTTAACCTTACTATTGCCGGAATGCATCATTTGCTCAGCCGCCGCACTGACTTGATTGTTATCCAATTGGGGATAAGCCCGATGAATTCCTTCCTTAATCAGCACGGTTGCATCTTTTTCTTGCTGTTTGATATTTTCGGTGGGATTTCCCAGTTGATTTACAGCATTATTTGCATTTGTTTCCATTCAACATCCTCGCTCTTGGCATTTTGCATCTTTTATCTAAATAGTTTTGGAGGTGGCTCACGGAGCGCAGAGGCTTGAGCGTACTTAAGGGTACGTGAGCATCACACACCGGAAGACGCTTTTA
>CALXUQ010000042.1 GCA_944391725.1 uncultured Alphaproteobacteria bacterium
AGTTTCATATCCATAGCTGAATTTTAGAACCGGCGAACCAGAATTGGAGGTGACAATTTCGGCAGTGTCAAAAATATCTTGTCCGGTTTTAGGGTCGGTGACGGCAGTTTTGACGGTTTGGCCGACGGATGCCTCCAAAATGTTGGTGGCGGTTAAAAGATTGTAGTCATAATTTTGCTCCAAAACTGTGATGCCTTGGCCTTGCAGCATGGCGGTTTCGGGTTTGATTTGGCTGGCAACACCTTCAAAGGCAATGACCGATTGTCCTTGGGGTAGGTTAATCTTGCGGGTATCTTTCACAAAACCCAAGTCATTATTGTATATGCTCAACTCGGTACTGACCGTCTGGTCCGAATCAATCTTGATTTCGGAGGCGGCGGCTAAGCGAAAGTTGAAAAATATACTGCATAGCGAAGTGAAGAAAACGAGCGATTTTGAGGTCATATTTGTTCTCCCTGAAGTGAGCCTGTTTGAAATATAATCTAAAAAATCGGAAAAAAAAAGTGAAAATATGTGAATAGTGCTAGACTCGGGAGAATTAATCACATATTATCGGGATAACAGAACTATTTTAGAAGGAGTAAAAAAGATGGCTTGGACAGATCAGATGGTGGAAGATTTAAGAGTGATGTGGAAACAAGGTTTGACCACGGCTGAAATCGGAAAAAAACTCGGCGTTTCTAAAAACTCAATCGTCGGTAAGGTGCATCGTTTGGGGCTGTCGGGGCGGCCTTCTCCTATCAAAAAGAAAGAAACTACCGAGGAGGCAGAGACTAAAAATACGGCGGCTCCTAAAGAAAAATCTGCCAAACCGGAAAAAGAATCGGCTAAAACAACTGTCAGCGCTGCTAAAGAAAATGTGAAAGAAGCAAAGCCGGCACAGGTGAATGCCGAAAAAACAACCGAGAAAAAAGAGTCCGAAAAATCAGCGGTATCAAAACCGGAGGCCAAGCCCGAACCCGAGGTGAAAGAATGTTTTAAGTCGGATTTGGAAAAAAGCGCCAAGGCTGTGTCTTTGATGGAACTTGATAATCATACATGTCGCTGGCCGCTCGGCGATCCTAAAGATGAAAATTTTCGCTTCTGCGGGAAAAAAGTGCGCATCGGCCAGACTTATTGCGAGGAACACTCGGTAATTGCTTATGTCAAACCCGGAAAAACAAAATAAGATATTTTTGATAATTTGATAAATTGTTAACTTCTTTGCGCCATAATAATAACAAAAGAAGAATCTGAACTTTGTAAAAGGAATTTTATATGTCTATTTCTATTGGTGCGGTTGCGTCTTTTGTTATGGGCTTTGCGTTGGTGATGGGGTCTATCTTGGCCGCTACCGATCGGCCGCAGAGCTTTGTGGATTTTCCGAGTGTTTTGGTGGTGTTGGGCGGAACCTTGGCAGCGCTGTTTATCTCGTTTGAGCCAAAAGTTGCTCTGGCAACACTTAAAAATATGTTTAATGCGTTTAAACGTCATAAAGATTCTGAAACCTCTCTGAAAGATGAAGTCGGACGTATCGTGCGTTGGGCTTATATTGTGCAAAAAAATGGTTTGCAAGGTTTGGAAAATGAAATCAGCGAGCAGTTGCGCGAGGAAGATGCTTTCTTGGCAACAGGGGCTGATTTGGTGGTGACCGGATACACCGGTGCCGAAATTAAGCAAATTATGGAGCATATGCTGGAATCAAAAGCTATTCGCGATGCCAAAACTACCGATGCGCTGAAAAAAATGGGTGGTGATTCTCCGGCTTTTGGTATGCTCGGTACGCTTATCGGTTTGGTGATTATGCTTGGTAATATGGGTGGTGATCCGGCGGCAATCGGGCCAAGTATGGCTGTGGCCTTGATTACAACCTTTTACGGAATTATCTTGGCACGCTTGGTGTTTATTCCGCTTTCAACTAAGCTGGCGGCTCGTAACGATGTTACTTTGTTTAAAAACAATTTGCAAATGGAAGGGCTTATCTTGCTCGCAGAGCGCAAAAGTCCGCGCTATATTCAAGATAAAATTAACTCATTTGTGGATGCTAAAGAACAGTTCTCTATCGACCGCGATTTGAACAATCCGGCTGCCAGCGCCTAAGGATAATGACGATGAAAAGAAAACCACCTGCCGCAATTGATGAAGACTGGATGTCTACCTATGGTGATATGGTCACCTTGCTGTTGTGCTTCTTTGTGATGATGGCAGGTGTTTCCAAAATTGATGCGGCTTTGTTTGAACAAATTCAGGCCGGTATGAACGAGGGGGTCGGAAAACGCGATGTCCAACGTCCGATTGAAATGATGCTCGTGGAACTAACAGATGATATTCAGTCTTTGAGTGTGGGTAACGAAGTGGCTTTGGGTACTGATTCTCAAGGGGTGCAATTGTCATTTGACGGGGATTTCTTGTTTGATTATGGCTCGGCAACACTGCGCGAACAGGTTATTCCGATTTTGAAAAAAGTGGCGGCAACTTTGAGCGCAGAACGCTATAATTCTTTTAACTTTGAGATTTCGGGGCATACCAGCGATCAAGATTTCAGCAGTCCACAGTTTCCCTCAAACTGGGAATTGTCGGCAGCGCGTGCGGCAGCCGTGGTACGCTTTTTTGAAAGCAGGGGTATTCCGCGAATTAGGCTGAAAGCCGTGGGGATGTATGATGTGGCTCCCAAATATCCGAATCGGGACCGAGATAATGTGCCGATACCGCAAAATCGCGCCAAAAATCGCCGAGTGGAAATTATGATTATTCCGTCTTTTAAGTGATGATAAAAAAGTGCCGAAAACGGCACTTTTTTGTTAGTCAATTTTATGAATGGGGTTGAAGTTGGGGTTGCGACGGACCAGCTCAATGTTAATATCAACGTCATAAAGTTTGAGCAAGCGTCGCAAATGCTCCCAGCCGGCAAAACGTCCGATTTCGGCGGCGTCAATCCTCTTCATATCAACTCCGCTGAGGTGTGCAACTTGCCTAAGGCGAAGTCCATATTCCCAACGCAATTTCATGAGTTCAAAACCAACGGCGCGGCCGATGTCTTTGGGGGTGATTTTTTTGATAATCATAATTTTAGCTCCTGTTTTGGTTAAAACAAAACCTCCTTTATGAAAAGGAGGTGGAGCTAGAAAACTGTAACGATACAGTCGCGCTTATTCGACAATGCTTATATCGCGCACTCCACCATTACAGTGGATTTATCGTTAAGATGTTTTCTAGACACCACAGCCTATCTCTAAACTGCGATTGTCAGCTTAAAGCAATTGCGCAAAATTGCAAGCGGAATTTTTAGAAGGATATGGTTAAATTTATTCGGCAGATAGGGTCGGCCAATGGTCTTGACTGAGCTGCTCTAAGGTGGAGGTCGGCTTTTTGAGCCGGATTTGGTATATCCAATAGTTGGTCATGACGCGCTCAATGTATATGCGGGTTTCTTTGGCGGGAATGACTTCCATATACAACAGAGGGTCATTGCCATATTTAACTTCTTTTTGCCATTTGGCTAAGTTTCCGGGGCCTGCATTATAGGCTGTTAGCATATACAAAAGGTTGCCGTTAATGAATGGTTTGGATAACAAATATTCAACATAGCTTTGCCCTAATTCCAAGTTATATTCTGCACTAAACAAGCGTGATTTGTTGCGCTTGAGGGTTTTGTTGCCGCTGACATAAGCGGCAGTGCTCGGGAGCAGTTGCATTAGTCCGCAAGCTCCGGCCGGACTTGATACATAGGGTCGGAAAGATGATTCTTGTCGGCTCAGAGCCCAAACCAGCGCCGGTTCAATTTTCCAGCCGTGGTGGGGTTCCCATTGCGGAAGTGGGTAATTGGCGTGGTCATAGCTGCGATTTTGTGTGCTGTCGGATAAGGCTTGACTGAGAGACATGGCGATGGAGTGCATTTGGCGATGGACGGCCAAAAAGAGTAACATCTCGGTTTGTGCCTCAGATAATTGTGCTTGGTTGAGGTTGATTTCTTGTCGAGCGAGTTCTTCTTGTTGGGCAAACATTAGGGCGATGCCGCGGCGGATCCCCGGATTAGCCAGAAGGGTGTTCCAATCAGGTGAGTGGTTTTGAAAATCATTAAAATAGGAGATTTTATCCCAGTTATATTGGGGAGTTTGTCCCAGTTTGTGAGCGGCTAAAATACCGTAAAAAGTGTAGGGGTAGCGTGCCGCTTGTTGAAGCCAGTGTTTGCGTTTGTTGGAGTTGTTTTGCTTGCCATAAGCGCGCGCGGCCCAGTAATCTCCGGCAGAACTAATCCAATCATCATCTTTGCTGGCGGTAGAAACTTTGGTAAATTCGCTGGCGGCCGTCTTATATTCTTTGAGACGCCAGGCGGCTAAACCGGCAGTCCAATGGGCGCTGGCATTGTTGTTTTTTTTGGCGGAAATCCGACCCCACTCCAAGGCTAAACGGTTGTAGTTGTCTGTTAGGTATTTGGTGGCCAAAATATTGGCTAATTGGCTATAATATTTTGGGGGCAACAATTGTTTGACGCTTTTATTTTCTAAAACCAGACGTGCCCGTTTGGTCTTGCCTTGGCTGATGGCACGGCGAAAATCTTTAAGTTTGGTTCTTAAAAACTGCTGATTGGCCTTTGAAAGATGTGAAAAATCTTTCATCTGCCAACGGTAGACCGAAAATGTGGTAGGCAGAGTGGTGGTTTTAAGAGCTGTTTTGTCGGGATTTTTGCGCTGAGCCAGCCGGTTTATGCGGGTGGCTTGAGGAAGTTCGGAATATTGTTTGAGCCAGTCGGAGAGTTCGGTATAAGTGCTCTTATAGCGTTTGGAGAGATATTTCTCGGCTAAGATGTGCCCTTCTAAAAGTTTGTTGTTGAGCTTTTTTTCCAAACGGGTGACTTCTTTGAAATTTTGTTGGCGCAGGGCGGTAAAGATTTTTTTATATACGCTGACGTCGTTTTTGCTCAAATCGAGTTCTTTGAGCAATTGACGGGTGGAATTGTCGGCGGCAAACGTGGGTTTGAGCGGCGCAAAATAAATTCCGCCGGAGATTAGCAACAGACCTAAAATTTGGCAGAAAAGCTTTTTCATGGCTATCTGATTTTGACCCAAATGATTGAATTGGCGCATTCTTCGCCGCTCATGCCTTTGATACGACAGAGGTTAACAACAATGTTGGGGGCTTTGTCCATGGAGTAGCAGCCTTTGCCGAGCAAAGTCATGGCCAGATATTGTTCCTGACGAGGCGGAACATCGTAAAAACTGGCAGAAGTTTTGATGTTGGGCCAGACTAACTGCATGTTGAGGGTGTTAATTTGCTTGGAAGTGGAATTGTGAATGACAATATCAAAGTCGCACATGATGCGCCCGGAAGGCGTAGTGTCGATTTTGAAGTTGCGATAATATAGCATAATCCGAGGAGTGCTTTTCTGCTCTGCTTGAGCCTTTTGGGCTTGGTTGATAATCGGATTACGCATTATCCGTTTGCCGCTTGCGGTGGTCGTGGCGGCGGAAGACTGTGATGTCGTATTGTCCGTACCGCCAAAACTTTGAGCCCAAACCGCAGGGGAGAAAAAGCTCAGGCCGATTATGATTAGTCCGGTATACAAGCTTTTGAGCAATTTAGTACTCCTTTGTTGCTTATTTGTCGTCAGAACCGGGGAGATATACTTTAGTCGGAGCTGAAATTTTTACCTCTATCTCATCGGCTGGTTCCGGTTTAGGCGCGGCAGAATTTTCTGCGGGGGCGCTTGAGGTTGTAGCCGGTGCCGGGGCCGGTGTGGCCTTGACATCATCAGGTTGAGGTGCATCCGGGGTTGATACGGCGGGTTTGGCCGCAGGAGCCGGTGCATCGGCTGTAGAACCATCAGAGCCGCCGGTGGTGGCCGCGGTGTTGGAAATAGCAGCCGGAAGGGGATTGCCCGGTGCGACGGTGTTGTTTAGTAAACGGGCCGTACGATTCATGTTGGCTTCAACATTTTTAAATAAGGTATCCAACTCTTGAGACTGACGGGCTTTTTCTTTACTGTCCATTTCTTTTTGGTTCTCAATCGAAACGGCTAAGAAATCGGTATAATATTCCGGAGATTTCGAGGAAATATACTTAAACAGTGATTGACAAGATAGGCCGCCCTTTCTTTCTTCGCGGTTGTTTTGTTTGCAGGAAGAAACATTGATTTTGGCATCTTCCAGCAAAATAAAACAGCGGTCAGTAGAGATGGTGCCACGCATACTTTTTTGGGAATTTTTCTTTAAGACAGGAATGTTAAGAGTGCTGATAACGTCTGGCGATACATAATCTGCAGTACCGTATAAGTCGTTGCGGCCGTTGCGATTCATGTTTTGCTCAAAATTTATGGTGTTTTTGACGGCTTCGTCAACCCAGCTCAAGTCAAAAGAGAGCTCGGTGAGATCAGAATCGGTGCGGTTATAAATGGTGCTTAAAAATTCGCAACCGGTGGTGAGGCCGTTGTCATCTTTAATCGGTTTAATGTCTTGAATCTTAACCAGAATGGCATCATTTTCATCAAGTGCGGCAGCAGGAAAAGCACTCAAAAACGTATAGGCTATCGTTGCTAAACTCAGAAAAAATGTTTTGTTTTTCATCATTATCACATTCCTTAAAAAATTAACTTATTGGTATAATAATCAATTTTATTTTATCTTAACAGCAAAAAGTAATTTATCCCACGGCTTCTTTATGCAATTTAAGCAAATCGGCCCAAGCTTTGGCTTTTTGTCCGCTGTTTCGTAACAGATAGGCAGGATGAAAAGTGGCTAAGGCTTTGGCGGTTTTGCCGTTGTTGAGCGGGTATTCCAACCAATGACCGCGAAGTTTGGATATCGGGTCTTGGTTGTCAAACAGGGCATTGGCCGAGCTCCCGCCTAAAAGCAAAATATAATCGGGGTTAATTAACTCTAACTGGCGTTTTAAAAACGGTAAGCACACCGCAATCTCACCGCCGGTAGGAGTGCGGTTCCCGGGTGGACGCCAGGGCAAAATGTTGGTAATGTAATATTTGCTGCGGTCCAAACCAATGTAGGAGAGCATTTTATCCAAGAGTTGTCCGCTGCGGCCGACAAAGGGAATGCCGACTCGGTCTTCATCGGCGCCGGGAGCTTCGCCAATCAGTACGATTTTGGCCTCGGGGTTGCCATCGCCGAATACGGTATGGGCGGCAGTCAGTTTGAGAGCACAGCCGTCAAAGTTTTCCACAGCCTGGCGCAGCTCGGTCAGGTTTTGGGCTTTGGCGCAAAGTTCGTGAGCGTTTTGGCAGGCCTGAGCCGTGGCTTGTGCCAGTTCCGTGGTGGCTTGGCGAAGCGGGGCAGATGCTGGTATTGCGGTTTGGGGTTTGATGTTGAGGGGCAATATAACCTTTTGGGGCGGCGCACTCAGGCTAAGCGCGCTGTCTCCGATGGTTTCATCTACTCCGGCTAAAAGGTAAAATTCTAAGGCCGATTTTATGTCTAAGCTGTTTTCCATATCCTTATATTTAGATTAAACAAGATTTTTTGCAAGAGTAATCATTTCTTTACACAAAAATTGTATATTAATAAATAGGGTAATAAAATATAATTCTTATTGTCAGATGTAAAAGTTTTTTATAAAGTGTTGTGATGAATTGGCCGCAGAGCTAAATTGCTGGAGGTAATGTGCGGCTTAAATGTTTGATTGGTGGTAGAAAAATGACGAAACTGGCTTATGTGGTGTTTTTTGTGTGCGGAGTGATGTTGTTTAACTCTTGCTCTAATCGTATGGATAATTATCCAACGAGTAAGCCGGTGTCAAATTTGTCGGACCTGAAACTAAAAAAATCTTATGGTGCATATGTGGCCGGAAGAGTGGCTCATTTGCGCAAAAATTTTAATGCGGCTGCAGATTATTATATGGAAGCCCTGAAAGATGATCCGACTAATCAGGACCTGATTAATAGTGTGTATTTGCTCTTGGTGTCTAAAGGAAGAGTGCACGAGGCCGCAAAATATGCCCGAATCTCTTTGGCAAACGGTGATAAAAATAATTTTATCTATATCATCTTAATGACCGATGATATGAAAGAGCAAAAATTTGTTGAGGCAGAAAAAGATTTATCCAATCTAAACGGGCCGGTCTATGATCAATTTATTGTGCCGTTGCTCTCGGCTTGGACTTATGTGGGTAGAGAAGGTGATGCAGAGCAAAACCGTAAGAACGCTCTGCAAAAATTGCAACCCTTGGCGAAGGAGCCGAGTTTCCGCGCGATGTATAACTTCCATGCCGGTATGATTAATGATTTTTATGGCAAAAATGACGAAGCCCAGAAAAACTATGAGGTGATTGTGAATGAGGAAAGTTTGGAAATGTCTTTCCGCTCGTTGCAATTGATTACGAATTTTTATTTGCGTACCGGTCAGAAAGAAAAAGCGGTCGAATTGGTTCACCGTTACCATGATGATAAAATTTTGGCAGATATGCTGAGCCGCTTGGTGAAAAATGTGGAAAATGCTAATCCCAAAAAGGTTAAACCAATCGTGACTGATGCCAATGTAGGATTGTCCGAGGCTTTGTTTAGTATTGCCTCTACTTTGAGACAAGGAGCGGCCGGAATTGATTTGGCTCATATGTTTATCAGCCTTTCGGTCTATGCTAATCCTAAATATGATTTGGCCAAACTCTTGCTGGCGGATATTTTGGAAAGCCGCGAAATGTATGGTGATGCGAACGATATTTATGATGAAATTGATAAAAGTTCGGAGGCTTATTATACCGTGCAACTGAAAAAAGCCAATAATTTGGTGTTGCTCGAGGATTATAAAGCTGCCGAACTGTTGCTCAAAGCCATGATTTTGGAAGGATATAATAACTATCAACTGTTTTTGGATTTGGGCGACGTATTGCGGGTTAACGGTAAGCAAACCGAGGCTATCGAATATTATGAAAAAGCTCTTAAAAAGGTTGGAACGCCGGAAGCAGAGCATTGGGTCTTGTTTTATGCTTTGGGTATCTCTTATGAACAAGATAACCAATGGGATAAGGCCGAGAAATGTTTCTTGAAAGCTTTGGAACTGAGTCAAAACCATTATTTGGTTCTTAATTATCTGGGTTATAGCTGGCTCAAACAAGGCAAAAATGTGGAACAGGCTTTCGGTATGATTGTGGAGGCTTATAACCAATCTCCGAGCGACGGACATATTCTGGATAGTCTGGGGTGGGCTTTCTACCGGTTGGGAAAATATGACCAGGCGGTCGAATATATGGAAAAAGCCGCTGAACTAGAACCGGCTAACGCGGTAATCTGCGATCATTTGGGGGATGCTTATTGGTTGGATGGTCGTAAGAATGAGGCCGGTTTCCAGTGGAACCATGTTTTGGTGATGAATGATGATACCGGTGAGGTGGATTTTGATTTGGTGCGCCGTAAGATTGATGGCGAGGCGCCAAAAAACATTGTTCCTAAGTATGATGAAAAATTGATTGAAGAAAAAATTAAGGAAATTTCTAAAGAATCGTGAGCGCAGATTGAAAATTTGCATTCGCTAATTATATCTTCTGCTAACAAGGAGATATGATATGGAAGTTTATTTGCTTTTGGCTTTTTTGCTGTTTTATGTCTTGATGGCGCTATTTGTTTCAAAAATTGTGATGCAAAAAATTTGGACTTTGGCGTTTATGGCGGCATTTGTGATTACGGCGGTTTCAATCGGTTTCTTGCGTTTTAATAACCAAGATGTGATGATGAATGCCAGTGAGTTGAACTGGTATTATATCTTATATTTGTTTGGGTCTTTGTCGGTGGTGCTGGGGCTGATAAATTTGTGGATGTATCGAAAGCCGCTGGTGGAGCTGTTTATAAGTTCTGATGACAATAAAAAAGAAGAAGACGGCGATTAGGCCGTCTTCAATAATATTTGGCGATTTTGACCACCGATAAGTGCTTTGTACTCATTTTTCTTAAACAACGTAAAGCGTTTTTTGAGATTGAGCAGGCGCGAGGTTTGGGCAAAGTTGGTCGTGACGAGGATTATGGTATCGGCGTTATGATTGACTTGAGTTTGAGGAATTTTGCAGACAAAATTTTTCAATTCTTCCATGTCTTTCCAGCCGTGGCTGCCGACCATGCTTTGAGTAATGCTGATGGTATTGCCGTCCCAGGGTTGATGATATTTTGCTTCAATCTCTTTGACGGTCATGCCCAGCATAAACAGCAAATTTTCGGCGGCTTCGTACTGATTGTCGCTGGCATGCACCAAATATCCTCCGCCGGTCCATTGGCGATATAAGCTTTTGTCATGCATGGCATTGGCATTGCTTTTGATGCCGGGGTGCTTGGGATCAGTAATCAATTTGGGGTGGGGGTCATAGCCAACAACCAGAGTGAAAGCTCCGGTGCCGCATTCTTTTTCTTTTTTGCAACCTCGTGGGATTTTCTTTCCGTAAAGACGGGAAAGGTTGGCGGCAAATTCATCACCGGGCCAATTGATTGAAAAAACTTGCAAAATATCGTATTTGTTCCGAATATCTTGCAAAATTTTGTCCTCAAAAGTCCGTCCGTTTTCCCAGATTACAAAAATTTGCAATAAGTTGTTCATTTTAGTCCTTTGTTCATAAAAATTACTTGTTAGCTTAGATAATTTTTATATTAAAATCAAGATATAATTTAGGTGGTGGAAATGTGAGATTAAATGCTTGCTTTAATCGGGCGCTTAAGTATGATGATGAATATTTGTAATATTGTAACTAGAGGAACTAATGAAAATTGCAATTGTAGGTACTGGTTATGTGGGGTTGCCCACCGGAGTTGGTTTAGCTGAGTTTGGTAACGATGTTGTCTGTGTTGATAAAATTGCCGGCAAGATTGAGGCCCTTAAACAGGGACAGCTGACTATTTATGAAGACGGGCTGGAAGAACTGTTTCACAAAGTGGTTAAAGCCGGAAAACTCCATTTTACTACCAGTATGAGTGAGGCCGTCAGCGGGGCAGATGTGGTGCTCTTGGCGGTTGGTACACCACCGCATCCGGTAACTAAAGAGGCGGATTTGCAATATATTTATGCTGCAGCGCAAGAGCTGGCTCAGTATTTGGACGGATATACCGTGATTGCCACGAAATCTACGGTTCCGGTCGGTACCGGTGATGAGATTGAGGCAATTATTAAACGCACTAATCCTAAGGCTGATTATGATGTGATTTCTTTGCCGGAATTTTTGCGCGAAGGTTTTGCCGTGCATGATTTTTTTGCTCCGGACAGAATTGTTATCGGGGCTGACAGCGAAAAAGCTCGTAATGTTATGCTGAAACTCTATAAACCATTTGAAGGCAAAACGCAATTTTTGTTGGTGGGACGTAAGTCTTCTGAAACGATTAAATATGCCTCAAATGCTTTTTTGGCGATGAAAATTCATTATATTAATGAAATGGCTGATTTTTGCGAAGCTTCCGGAGCAAATATCAGCGAAGTGGCACGTGGTATGGGGTTGGACAGCCGTATCGGTAATAAGTTCTTGAACCCGGGGCCGGGGTATGGCGGCAGTTGTTTTCCGAAAGATACTAATGCGATGGCTCAGATGGCCAAAAAATTCGGGGTGCATTTGCATCTAATTGAAACAACCATTGCTTATAATGATGAGCGCAAGGTGGAAATGGCTAAGCGGGTTTTGTCGGTCGTGAACGGAAATCCGGAAGCTAAGATTGCCGTGCTGGGCTTGGCCTTCAAGGGTGGAACCGATGATTGTCGCGAATCTCCGGCTATGGATATTCTTCGGGAACTTATCAAGTGTTCTCATAATGTGAGTGTATATGACCCCAAGGCCATGGATAATGCGCATCGGCTTATCGGTGACAGCGTTAATTATGCCGCAGATGCTTACGAAGCAGCAAAAAATGCCGATATTTTGGTGATTTTGACAGAGTGGGAGGAGTTCAGACATCTGGATTTGCCTAAACTAAAGGAAATTATGAATAAGCCAAAAATTGTGGATTTGCGCAATATGCTTGGTGCCGAAGAGGTCTGCAAAAACGGTTTTGAGTATTGTTGTATCGGACGTAAACATTAAACGAACAGGAGGCCAATATGGATAGTAACGTATGTCATTGTAAGGGTAAAAAATTTGCCGCCGCAATCTTGGCTGTGGGAATTGGTTTGGGCGGTTTCTTCCCCGGATATTTCTATTATCGGGCCAAAATGGACAGCAATTTTGTAACCGTAAAAGGCTTGGCAGAAATGAATGTGCGGGCCGATTTGGCAGTATGGGATTTGAAGTTTGTGGTGACCGGAAATGATTTGAAAACTGCGCAAGCGCAAATGTCAGGACAGCTCGGTATAATTATGGGATTTTTGAAGAATATGGGATTTAAGGCGGAGGAAATTTCAACCGGTCGAATCGAAACAAATGATTTGATGGCGAACCCATATCGTAATAATGAAACCAATGATGTACGCTATATTTTGACCCAAGGTGTGCAGGTGCGCTCTACAAATGTGGACAATGTGGAAAAGGCGCTCAACTCAACCGCAATTCTCATTAGTCAAGGGATTGTGTTTGATAGTCAGAGTTATGGCTCGCCGGTGTCATACATTTTTACCAAGCTAAATGATATCAAACCGCAGATGTTGGAAGAAGCGACTAAAAATGCTCAAGCCGCAGCGGCCGAATTTGCCAAAAGTTCAAATTCGGTTGTGGGTAAAATTAAATATGCCAATCAAGGTGTGTTTTCAATTTTGCCTTCAGAGCAAACTGCCGGTGCTTCTGAGGCCTCGCAAATCGACAAGAAAGTCAGAGTGGTTTCTACCGTTGAATATTGGTTGAAATAGCGTTTTAGAAAAAGCAAAAAAGTAACCCACCGGCTTAGCCGGTGGTT
>CALXUQ010000043.1 GCA_944391725.1 uncultured Alphaproteobacteria bacterium
GTTTAGAGGAATATTTTGCCGCCTCCAACGTGAACGAAAATAAATCGATTATTTATGTATTTTTCAACAATGAGCCCTGCGAAAATTGTGCTCAGGCCATAGAGCTGATTGAAAATATTTATAATGATTATTATGCCGATGAATATAGCCTGTTTTTAATTAACTATGCCGAAGACGGCGACTATAATTTTATTGAAACTTATAATTTGAGCCAACCCTTAGAAGTGGTATTGGTAAGAATTAGCGACGGCGCCTCCTTTGGTTTTCAAAAAATTGAAGATTTACAAAACCAAGTCGATGATTCGGCAAGTTTCACCTCAAATTTTACTAATGAGGTGAATGACTTCTTGGGCAACGGCACTTCCGGACTATGATTCTTTATGGAGCTCCCGGCGCAAAATGAGCTTGCGCCGATAGCCCAAATATCCTTCATACGAAAACAATAAGATAGAAGAGAAAACCAGAGGCAATAAGTAGTAAATGATTCGATAAGCAATCAAAGCACCAAACAGCAAAGCCGGATCCGTATCACCTGGAATAATATATAAGAAAAGTCCTTCAAACACACCGAGCCCGCCCGGTACTTGGCTATAAACTCCCAAGACTTGCGCAATAATAAATACACCGATAAAGACATCAAAAGAAATGTCCAAAAATGGGGTCATTGAGAAATATAACACCAAAGATGCCAACAAAATATCTGCACCGCCAATAATCACCTGCGCCAAAGCCATGGGGAAAGAAGGCATTTCAAAAGCAATATCTTTGATAACGATTGGCTTTTTATAAAATAGACTGGCTCCAAAATAAATTAATAAGCCAATAAAAGATACTACGGTAATAATTTCGGTCGTGAGTTTAGAAACAGAACCCTCGCCAAAAGCATGATTTGGGGTCAGAAAATATCCCAGAATAATCAGGAAGAAACAAGCCACGAGATAAGTAAAACCGGAAAAAGTCACCATTTGCACAATTTCGGAGGCATGGAAACGCCATCTGGCATACAAACGATAGCGGATAGAACCGCCGGAAACAATTGCATGTCCGGCATTATTACTGACCGAAAAGCCGACAAAACCGGCAAAAATCCATTTTAAGGGTGAAAGCTTACGGTGCACGTATCGCAAGGCCAAATAATCATACGAAGAAAGAGCGATATACCCCCCAAGCGAGGCCAAACAAGCCATCCACAAATTGTGCGCCGGAATACTCAAAACTGCAGCCTTAATATCCTCAAATTGATATTTTGAAAGCTGGTGATAAATCATATAAGCCGCAAAGGCAAAGAAGAAAAGACCAATCCAAGACACTAATTTTTTAAAAAATCTCTTAGCCTTAAACGACATTTATATTCCTTCCATAATAAATCATAAAGACCATTATTTTAATTGTAGGATATTTTGTTTTAGAATTCAATTCAAAAAGCACCTGCATTATAAATATACTGATATAAGCATTTTTAAAGTCAAGCCGCATCGTTTAGTTCATTAAATTGCATTTATATAAAGTAGATAACCATTAATAGTTTAAAAAAAATATCCTCATCCTACCCAAAAAACTACTGTATCACCCCTAATTATTTAATAATAATTGCAGAAAACCTCTTGCCAAACTTAAATATATTTACTAATCTGAGGTCAGATTCTAAGAAGACTTAGAATTTAGTACCCGATAAGTACGGAGCCTTCATAAGCTCTATGTAGTGCGGTGCATGATATTGCACTGTTTGTGGTGCATTTATCATGCACTGATTTTACCCTGACACGTTTGGGTCGGGGAGCTGTAATGTATGTTCAGAAACCATATCAACTATCCTTGAAAAAGTTATGGTTTTAAAGATTGCA
Source organism: uncultured Alphaproteobacteria bacterium (assembly GCA_944391725.1). Lineage (GTDB taxonomy): Bacteria > Pseudomonadota > Alphaproteobacteria > RF32 > CAG-239 > MGBC133411. The sequence goes on from CALXUQ010000043.1 coordinate 1,845, forward strand.
GGATCATTTCACTACATATGATTTATGAACTCTCCGGCCACCTTACGGGTGGCTTTTTTAGTATTTGGAGAGTTACCCATGTCCAGTAAAATTATACACCGCAAAAACTTTGTCTGCACAAAAGGAGCAAGGCATGACTAAAGTTTCGGTTTTATTTCCTGTATATAACACTCCGGAAACATTTTTGCGCCAAGCACTTGAAAGTGTTTTACATCAGAGCTTTACCGATTTTGAGCTCATCATCATTAACGATGCCTCCACCACTGATGTAGAAAGCATCATCAAATCTTATTCCGATAGCCGCATAAAATATTATAAAAACAAACACAATTTAGGCATATCGGCAACCCGCAACCTACTAATTGAAAAATCAAGCGGCGAATATCTTGCCATCATGGACCATGACGACATATCTTTGCCCGAGCGTTTCACTCGCGAAGTCGAATACTTAGATACCCACCCCAACGTCGGTGTAGTCTCCTGTTGGTCAAAAATCATTGGCAGCCAAGCCACCATCAAATATCCTATAGACAATAGTGAAATTGAAAGTCAACTTTTGTTGGATTATTGCATCACTCATCCGGCCGCCATGGTAAGACGCTCAGTTCTAGACAATTACCATATTCAATATGAAGCCCAGTTCAGCCCGGCCGAAGATTATGCACTCTGGTGTCGTCTGGTAGGGAAAACCGAATTTCACAACCTTCCCGAAGTTTTATTTATGTATCGTGACCACCATGACAACACATCGCATCGCCAAGCCCACAAAATGGCTAAAGCCGCTGAGGCGATTCGCTTATTTGTTCGCCACGACAATCCGGCCTTATGGCACTTGGTCAGTAAGCAATCAATCACCAAAACCCGAATAAAATTATTTAACTGTATTCCCCTACTCACAATTACAAGGGGTAGCAAGTATTATAACATCAAACTTTTTGGAATAATACCTTTGCTGTCTTCCAAAAGCAAAGTTTCGATTTAGGAGAGTTTCATGACAATATCTGTTAGTGTTATCACTCCTATATATAATACCGAAGCCTATCTTGAAAACTGCTTACAAAGTTTGGTGTCTCAAACTTTAGCAGATATAGAACTAATCTGGATTGATAACGGGGCCAACTCCGCTTGCCATCAAATCATCACAAAATATCAATCCAAGCGCCCCAATATCAAAGTCATTCACCTACCTACCAACCAAGGATACAGCGGCGCCATGAACCAAGGTTTGCAAATCGCCGGCGGTGAATATATAGGCTTTTGCGATTCTGATGACTGGGTTGCTCCAAACTACTACGAACAATTATATCAGCATGCCGCTAAAACATCTTCAGATATTGTCTATACTAACCATATTTTGGTTCATGAGGGAAAAGCTCACTCCGAACAACTTGTTCCTCACCGCATTTCTCAACCCCAAGTCATTGACCTAACTGACAAATTAGCTTCTCTTAAAAACGGAGCCATTTGGGATAAAATCTATCGTCACGAGTTGATTACAGAACACGGCTTAAGCTTTTCAACTGACCAAAGTTCATATTATCAAGACAACATTTTCTTAATCCAGGCCATTTACTGGGGCAAAAAGCTATCGTTACTTGAACAACCATATTACTATTATCGGCAATTGCCCGGCTCACTAATGCACGATAAAACAGCCGTTTTACCACGTCTGACTCAGGCTTTAAGCGTCATTAAGGACCTGCTTGAGTTTGCCCAAACACATCATTTTTCAGACCGAGAGATTGATGAGTTATGTCGTTTTATGTCTCGTTCGTTACCTCTCTACCAAATCCTAAATCATAAAGATTTACGAAACAAGCTCTATACAATCTTCGCCCAGCATCCAAAGTTCTGTCAAGAACTGCAATCTTCGCGAACAGCATTGTACCCAACTTTTGCAGAAAAACTATTTTCGATTTCTCACCACAACAATCGAACCATATTTCGTTTCTGCGGTATCACCTTCAAAAAAAACAAAGGAGTATGTAAATGAAAGTACTAATTTTAGCCGGAGGCCTTGGCACACGCCTCGGAGAAGAAACCACCATACGCCCCAAACCCATGGTCGGGATTGGCGGTTATCCGATTTTGTGGCACATCATGAAAATCTATTCATCTTACGGATATAATGATTTTGTTGTTTTAACCGGCTACAAGCAAGAAGTCATAAAAGACTATTTTGTAAACTACTACATGAACAACTCCGATGTGACTGTTGATTTGTCCACCAATGACGTAACCGTTCACCAAAACTCTTGCGAACCGTGGAAAGTCACCATGCTCTACACCGGACGCAACACCAAAACGGCCGGCCGCATCAAAAAAGCCCAAAAATATATTGGTAATGAAACGTTTATGCTGACCTATGGAGATGGCGTTGGCGACATTGCCATTCCGGCTCTAATTGAAAACCATAAAAAATCCGGCAAACTTTGCACATTAACCGCCTACCAACCCGAAGGGCGCTGGGGTGCGCTTGGTATAGAAGATGATGGAACCATCTCCAACTTTGCCGAAAAACCCAAAGAAAGCGGCTCTTGGATTAATGCCGGATTTTTTGTTTGCGAACCTCAGGTATTTGATTATATCCCCGAAGACTGCGAAAACCTTATGTGGGAAGAAGATCCTCTCAAGAATTTGACACGTGACGGACAACTAAACTCCTATAAGCATACCGGCTTCTGGCACGCTATGGATATGCTCAAAGATAAAGAAGAACTCAACAAACTCTGGGCTGAAAACAAAGCTCCGTGGAAACTTTGGGAGTAATCATGAAAAAAATTCTCATCACCGGAGGCAGCGGTTTTATCGGACGTCAGGTTACCAAAGAGTTTTTGGAACATGGCTATGATGTCACCGTTATCAACAAAACAAATGATTTACCTCCTGTTTCCGGCCTAAATACAGTTCATCTGGACTTGTTTGACGAAACCAAAGTAAACGCTTTTATGCAAGAGCACCACTTTGAGCAAATGGTCCATTTGGCTTGGTATATTGGTCCCAAGTGCCATGTTGACAACATCAATTTCGGCTGGTTGCAAGCTTCTGTTAATTTGTTACGCGCTTTCCAACAAAACGGCGGACGCAAATTTTTAGGAGCAGGCACTGTTTCGGAATATGATTTTTCATACGGCTTGTTGCAAGAAGACAAAACTCCCTTGCACAATCCAAGCCTGCACGGACAATGCAAAGCTGCATTCTATCATACCGCATCTGTATTTTGCCGACAAAATGACATTGACTTCAAATGGGCGCGTATGTTCAACCTCTATGGTCCCTATGAACGCGCTACACGTCTGATGCCCTCAGTCATCAATTCCATGCTCAAAGGCGAAGACGTAAAAGTCAGTGACTGTCGCAAGTTTCAAGACTACTTGCATGTATACGACACTGCACACGGACTTTACACCCTATTTGAAAGCAATCTTCAGGGAGCAGTCAACATCTGCTCGGCTCAACCCATATGTTTACGCCAGATTGTCGAAAAGATTGGTGAGCTGACAAATTTCAAAGGAAAAATCCTTTGGGGCGCAATACCGGCAGCCTTTGGCGATAATATTATTGTTGGCAGCAATGACAAACTTAAATCACTCGGCTGGGAACCTCACTATGATTTAGAAACCGGCCTCACAGAAACAATTAATTGGTGGAGAACACATAATGTTTAATAATGTATATAACGGCAAAACCGTCATGGTAACCGGTCATACCGGTTTTAAGGGCTCCTGGCTCTCCATTTGGCTCAATATGATGGGAGCCAAAGTTGTCGGCTACTCGCTTGATCCATATTCCGAACGCGGCAATTTTGCCGCCTGTCATTTGTCGGAGCGTCTATATGCCGATGTTCGCGGAGATACCAGAGATTATGAAAAGCTCAACCAAACCATCAAACAATATCAACCCGAAATCATATTTCATCTCGCGGCTCAAGCTTTGGTACGCAAAGCCTATGCCCATCCTAAAGAAACTTACGAAACCAACCTGATGGGCTCACTCAACATTATGGAAGCCGTCCGCGAAAATGACTGTGTCAAAACCGTAGTCATGATTACTTCCGATAAATGTTATGAAAATGTTGAGCAAATTTGGGGCTACAAAGAAACTGATCGCATGGGCGGATACGACCCCTATTCCTCCTCCAAAGGCTGTACGGAACTCATGATATCCTCCTACCGCAACTCATATTTCAACCCCAAAGACTACGCCAAACACGGCAAAGCCATTGCCTCTGTTCGTGCCGGCAATGTTATTGGTGGCGGCGATTGGTCAGCAGACCGTCTTATTCCCGATTGTATCCGTTTTATTGAAACCGGCAAAGATATTGAGATTCGCAATCCTATTGCCACTCGTCCGTGGGAACACGTTTTGGAACCTCTGTCCGGATACTTAAGGGTTGGAGAAAAACTCATGGAAGATCCAATCAAATATGCCACCAGTTTCAACTTTGGCCCCCACATTTCAGCCAATAAAACCGTATGGGAAGTAGTTAGCCGTTTGGTTGAATATTATGGCCGAGGCAAAGTTGTAGATGTTTCCAATCCGTCCGATTTGCATGAAAATACCTTGCTCAATCTTGATGTCACCAAAGCATATGTAATGCTTGGTTGGGAAGCACGTTGGAACTTGCAGGAAGCTATCGAAAAAACCGTCGACTGGTACAAAGAAGCTCTCCATTCAACAGATATGTATGACTTCTGTGTTGAGCAAATCAAATCTCATCAGTCCAAATAAATACCTCGGGAGCAGAATAATAATGAACAAAACCATCATCTTAGGCGCCGGAATTGCAGGTTTATCCGCAGCATATCATCTCAAAGAAAAGGGCATTTCAAGCATTGTCTATGAACAAGGCAAAGATTGGGGTGGGCTGTGCGGCAACTTCACCGTTGATGGCTTCAGATTTGACCGCTTTGTTCATTTATCATTCGCTCCCGACGAATACACACAAAAAATGTTTGCCGGCACCCATGGCATGCACGAGCATATTCCTTATCCAACCAACTATTATCATGGCTATTGGATAAAACATCCGGCACAAAACAATCTTCACCCCTTGCCGACCGAAGAAAAAATAAAAATTATCAATGATTTTGTGCATCGCCCCCAAATGGAAGTATCGCAAATTAAAAATTATGAACAATGGCTCCGCTGCCAATATGGCAATTATTTTGCCGAACATTTCCCATTTGCATATACACGCAAATACTGGGGAGTTGAGCCTCACGAACTCGAAACCAAATGGGTTGGCATCAGAATGAGCTCTCCGGATTTAAGCGAGGTTCTGCGCGGCGCATTTGAAGCCCAAGACAAGTGCTTTTATTATGCCAAAGTTATGAAATATCCCAAATCTGGCGGGTTTAAGAGCATATTAAATACCATTGCCCAAGGTGCTGACATCCGCCTTGAACATCAAGTTTGCCGCATTGATACTCATGAAAAACGAGTTTATTTCAGCAACGGCACGAGTAGCGAATATAGCCACCTAATTTCCAGCCTACCGCTTCCCGAAATCATTAAAATGCTGCCCGATGTACCCTCCGCAGTCAAACAAGCCGCCGCAGACCTTCGTTATACCTGTGGTTATGAAGTTTCATTAGGGTTCAAACGTCCCGACATTGCCAAACACCTGTGGTTTTATATTTATGATGAAGACATTCCCCCTGCACGAGTATATTCTCCCAGCCTTAAATCTGCAGACAATGCCCCCGCGGGTTGTAGCTCGTTACAAGCAGAAATATTTTTTGCCAACGGCAGCAACATCCCCTCTCCCCAGCAAATGCTCGACACCACTATCGACAAACTGATTAACATGGGGATTTTCAAGGCCGAAGATTTAATTGTTAAAGATATACGTTTTGAAAATTTTGCTAACATCATCTTCGACCAAAATATCTATCACAACCGTAAAATTGTTTTAGATTATTTACACCAACAGCACATTTATTCCATCGGACGATTCGGGAAATGGGAATACTTTTGGACTTTCCAAGCCTTTGCCGATGGCAAAAATATCGCCGAACAACAGGAGCTTATAGAACATGCAACCTAAAAAAGTCTTTTTAACCGGGGGCACCGGCCTCATTGGCAAAGAAACCATTCCTTTTTTGCTTAATCAAGGATTTGAAATCTATGCCCTCACCATCGGTAATGAAACAGACCATGATGGTATCAAATATATCAAAGCCAATTTGTTTGATAAAAACGAAATTGATAAGATAATGTCCGAAATTCGTCCGGAATATCTTTTGCACTATGCCTGGCTTAGTACCGGCTTGTTTAACGACAACAGCAACTTTGACTTTTTGACCTCATCAATTGACCTGCTCAAATCGTTCGTCAAATACGGAGGCAAACGTGTTGTCATGGCCGGAACATATGCAGAATATGGCTATCATAACGAAACGCTCACGGAAGACATGCCGGCCGAACCGATTAATATTTATAGCCAATGCAAAGATTTTGTACATCAAATTGCTCAAGCCTATTGCCAAAATAATAATGTATCTTTCGGCTGGGCGAGAATTTTTTCGGCTTTTGGAAAAGAAACCGACCCACGCCGTCTCACCTCAGATGTCATCAATCACTTACGCGCCGATGAACCCGTCACAATTCGGAGTGGCAGCTTAGTTCGAGACTACATTTATACCAAAGACATCGCCGCCGCATTTGTTGCGTTTCTAGATAGTCAAGTCGAGGGCACCGTCAATATCTGCACCGGCAAAGACACCAGCATTCATGACTACGTAATGAAAATAGCACATGCAATGGGCAAAGAGCACTTGGTTATCTTCCAAGAGCAGGCCAGCCCTCAGCAAAAACGTGTTGTTGGTGATAGTAGAAGACTAAACCAAGAAGTTGGTTTCACCCCTAAATACAGTATTGAAGCAGCAATTAAAGAAATTTTGGACGCCTAACATGTCAGCTCTATTCACTCCTCAAATCTCCATAATTGTACCGGTCTACAACCCTCCGGCCCCTTATCTACGAGAATGTTTAGACAGTATCTGCAATCAAACCTTAAAAGATATTGAAATTATCTTGATTGATAACGGTTCGATTGAAGATAATCCGCAGATTTTGCAGGATTATGCCGCCCGCGACCAACGTATCAAACTAATCCGTTTTGAGGAAAATAAAGGGTTCTCTCATGCTTGTAATACCGGCATATCGCAATCAACTTCTCCATATTTTCAAATTGTTGACTCTGATGATATATTATCTCCTCATGCCTGTCAGACAGAATTAAATATTTTACGGAAGAACCATCCGGATATATTAGTTTTTAATCATTGCAATTATAACTGCACCACGAATAAAATTGAGGAATCGCCTATTTATCCTCAACTGCAAAAAAACAATGTATTTAAATTAAATGATGATAGTTCGGATCTTTTTATGATTCCATTTTGCACCTGGAATAAGGTATACTCCAAGCAATTTATTAATGCACACCACATACAATTTCATCCCCAATTGACAATTGCAGCACCTGACTGTTTATTTTCTGCACAAGCATATGTTCTAGCTGAAAAAATATCATATCTTCCAGATTATCTATACACATACCGCTATAATGTTCCCAATAGTATTATGTCGCGCATAAAAGCCCCAAAATCAAATTTATATCAGCAAGTGTTTATATTTTGCCAGGAGCTAGAAAAATTTGCGCTAAGATACTCTACTCCAGACAAGAACAAATTCTTAAATAAATTGTATATGGAAATCTTGCTTTTCAATTACAGCAAAATTCATTCCAGCAACAAGCGGGCTTATTATCACCAAATGAGAAAACTGCTAAACTCAGCCAATCCACAATTTTTAGTCCCTGAGCATCTTCAATGTTTTAATCTACTAACACAATTTAATGAAATCAAACAGCTACCCTACTGGCTATACACACTTAAACACATATTATTCAAACATACTCCCAACAAACTTAAGTTTGGATTTTTTACCATATATAAACAAAAACAAAAATCCACAACAACATCACATATCTTCCTATCAGGTCTGTATCGTATTGATGCCACACAGAACGCAACAATACATCACCTCTTAGGAATAAAAATATTTACTCATCGACAATAAAAAAGGATATTCAATATGCAACCTAAAGTTTCTGTCATTGTCCCTGTTTACAATCCTCCGGCACAATATCTTCGGGAGTGCTTGGATAGTATCTGCAATCAAACACTAAAAGATATTGAAATTATCTTAATTGACAATGCCGCAATAGGCGATAATCCGCAAATTCTTAAAGAATATGCCCAAAAAGATAAACGCATCAAACTTTTCCGCTTTGAGAAAAATCAGGGATACTCTAGCGCATGTAATAAAGGCTTGGAAATGGCCACTGGAGAATATATCCACTTTGCTGATTCTGATGATTTAGTTAGACAAGACACCTACCAAATATTGTACAACATCCTAAAAAACAAAAATTTAGACATCATCATCTTTTTTTATGACTGGTACGACACTAGTACAAATACAATCAAACATCACCAATACACCCCACAAGATGAAAAACCATTTTCTTTTCATAATAATTCATCAAGGCTCAGTAAATATTTAACATTATGGAATAAAGTTATAAAAAAAGACTTATTTGAAACACATCAAATTCGGTTCGATTCTAGACTTAAGTGTGCAGGAGGTGATGTACTGATATCTATAAAATCATACCTCGCTGCAGCACAAATTGCCTATATCAATCAAACACTATACATCTGGAGAATAAATCGTGCTAATAGCGTAATGCAAGTCATTAAATCCAAGTCACAAGAATTATTCATATTAGCTAATGATATTATATCAATAATAACAAAACAAAAATTGCCCCAAGAGTATACTGCTTATTTACTAGCGTTAATAGCCAGTATCTTACATGACAACTACAAAGTTTCCACTGCTAAATTAAAATTTTATATAAGACTAAAGCTATTTGTGCTACGTCATTACAAATTGTTTAAATCCAATATCTCGCTGAACAATAATTTTCAATTTATAAAAGACATACATCATAGTTCTGCCATAAAAACAATAATTAACCATCTAATAAAAACAGGAACACATCATGACTAAAATTTCTATAGTAATCCCTATTTACAATCCTCAACCTGAACATTTGCAAGAATGCTTAAATAGTATTTCTCAACAATCTCATAAAGATTTAGAAATAATTTTGATTAACAATGCATGTACAAAATCATGCTTACCAATTTTATCGCAATTTCAGCATAAAGACAAACGAGCTCAAATAATTCGGTTTAAGAAAAACATAGGCTACGCTAAAGCTTGCAACGCAGGTATTGCCCAAGCTCGCGGTGAATATCTCTTAATTGTCGACAGTGATGATATTATCTCCACAGATGCCTGCAGAAAACTTATCTCACATTTAACAAAACACCCATCAGATGTATGTTTTTTCCCCTTCCAAATAATTAATAGCTCAGACAAACAAATCATAAGCACTTATACGCCTCCGGCTATATCTCAGGACAGTACAAAAAATATAATTCAACAAATTATGGAAGAGTACAACTTCGCCTATCATCAAACTTGGAACAAAATCTATAACTTGGCATGGTTAAAAGAAAATCATATCACGTTTGACGATAAACTGAAGCACATCATGGTTGATAAGCTCTTTACCTTCACTTGTATCGCTAAAGCCCGTAAAATGTCAACATATACTACTACTTCCCTATATAGCTACAGAACAAACGGCACTGGCAGTATCTGTTCCAAATTATCTCAAAAAAATTGTAACTACCTTGATGAATATTTCGTATTTTTTAAGCAGCTATATAATCTAGCCCAAACACAAGAGGCATGTTTCCAAACGCGTATAAATTACGAAATATTTACATCATTTATAAGCTTACTTAAAACCATTCACCACAGCAAAAGAAAAGCATTTTGTCTTCACACAAAAAAATTATTACATCAATATAACCTATCTAGTCTAAACAACACCAAATACAGAGAACTTTATAATTTAGTAAGAGATCAACGGTGGAAAAATATAAGTTTATACATTTTCCATTCCTACCAGCTCCGTCTCTTTAATATTCCTTTATACAAGGAAACCATTTCAGAAACACAAAACAAGATATCTATCCTATGTGGTCTCATAAAAATTACAAATACTCAGACACAAAAACGTTTTCGCATTTGTAAAATTAGCATCAAGCATAACAAAAATAAACCACATAAATCCATCTTTAGCAATTTGTTTGCTCAACAGAATACAACACCAAATAACTCACAATTAGATACCATCATTGCACAACAAAAAGAACTTAATAACAAACTTACCCAAATACAAAATGAACTTAATAATAAACTTACCCAAATACAAAATGAACTTAATAATAAACTTACCCAAATACAAAATGAACTTAATAATAAACTTACCCA
>CALXUQ010000044.1 GCA_944391725.1 uncultured Alphaproteobacteria bacterium
GCGAAAGCCGCAACGGGGGACACCTTAGCCGCGGAAGGAGCCTCAGGCCCCACGCGGGAAGTTCTTGCGGATGAGGAGCGGGGCGCCGTGCGCAGGGCGGCCACCATCAAAGACAAACAAACCAAGCAAGTCAATCTTCTGACCAAAGAGGGGGTCAAATTTCGCAAAGAATATAAGTTGGTTTCGCCGTTATATCTGAACTTATATAGCAACTCTGACAATTTTGAACGCCATCACCCGGAGGTCATTTTCAAGCTCACCAACAATAAAGAAAGCAACCTTGGCGAACCCCTCCCCGGCGGAATTGTGCGGCTATATCAAAACGACAACAGCGGCAATCTCCAATTCATCGGCGAAAGCAACATTGCCCAAACTCCGCTCAACGAGGAAATTGAGCTCACCACCGGACGTGCCTTTGATATTAGTGTTAACGGACGCGTCACCAAAAATGACGCTTTAGGCCAAAAGTTGCGTGAATTTGCCGTCACCATTAATTTTGAAAACACCAAAGACGAACCGGCTGAAATCATTTTTGAACAACGCTTTGGCAACACCGGTACGCTCATTTCCGAAAACATCAAAAGCGAAAGCAAAAACGCCAATACTCGCCTCTGGCGGTTTACTTTGGATCCTCAATCTCAACAAAGTCTAACCTTCAGCCTCAGAATTTCCGGGAACCAAAAATAATGAAACTGCTATATGCCGCCCTCATCGGATTAGTTTTGCCGGTTGCCGCTTCTGCCGCCGTAACAGACTATCACCAATTTTTTCGGGTAGATTTATCAGAACCGCTCCCCAGCATCAGCGAGCTCAAGCAAAAATATCCCCTTGATGATGTCTATGACAAGCACTATGACTATTCTTGGAATATCGGCAATCGCTTTGACCAAGCTTTTCGCGAAATAATTAAATCCTACGGCACTTCCGAAAAACGCCTCAAACCCGAATACGAGGAGCGCCTGCTGGATATGTTGGCCATGATGCCCAAAGAAACCTATCAGTATATTGGACCATACTTGCACACCGTCCCCGGCATGTCCGAAAAGATATTAAACCTCCCCGGCATCAAAGAAACCAAAAATCGCTTTCCCGATAGGATTGATGAACGTTTTCGCAACATTGCCGGTTTAGAGTTTTTATCTCCGTCCTTATATTTTATGCTCATGCCCGAAGCCTGGCCCGAACATCGGCAAATCATTGAAAATCCCTTGCCGTCCAATCGCGCGCCCCAAGCCCCCTACGACCAAAAATTTTTTGACGGCTTGCAAAAGCTGGTTTCCCCCGCAGATTACATTTCTCAGCCCCACAAGGGCAAACAGCTCAGCCGCAGCCAACTGCGCACTCTGCGTCCCACGGCCGATTCGTTAGTCACGGCAGCCGACATTAAAGCCGTTGGCGCCACCATACCCCCAATCAACAAACTCACCAACGACCCCTACCTTCAATCCGATTTGTTTTTGGCCGGTCGTCTGCTTGACAAATGGGAAAACGAACAAGGCAAAGGAATTCCGTTAGTCGTGCTGAAAGATTTAGTCAATCCTTGCTCGCGTTTGGTTCAAAAGTTTCGGATTTTGGGTCGCGAAGCCGAGTTAGCCGCCATTGTCGCTGAACAAGGTTTCACCCTCAATGAGTGGGGCTATAGCTGCGACAACGCCATCCGAGCCTATCGCACCGCCCAAATGTCGAGTTCCACATCGGTTGCTTTGTCGGCATACCGCCGCAATCTGCAAGCCCCCTACTTAAAAAAACTACCGGAAAAAATCGCCGAACAGCAAGCCATCATCATGCAGAGTTTTGTTGAAATGTACAACGCCCCGCTCAGTGATACGCTGGAAGCTCAAAAAGTTCATCGCGAGCTTGAAAAAATTTTTCGGGAAAATGGCAACAACCTCGTCGGCATTCCGTTTGACATCATGGAATAATCACTTAAATTTTCGAAATATTTTACAAATTTTTCACTTTTTTATTGCAATTTTGGTTGAATATGTTTATACAATGAGGCAATAGCTTTTAAGTACTTAAATCAAAATATATAAGGTGAAAAAGAAATGGCACGTGTTACTGTTGAAGATTGCATTGATAAAATCCCCAATCGTTATGAATTATTGATGGTTGCTGCCCAACGCGCAAAAGACATCAGCGCCGGCGCTCCTCTCACACTTCCGCGGGATAACGACAAAAATCCAGTCGTTGCCTTACGCGAAATCGCCGCCGAAACCGTCAGCATTGAAGACCTGCAAAAATCTTTGGTTATGGGCCTGCAAAAATATGTTGAGGTTGAAGAACCCGAAGAAGAAGAACTTGAGATTATGGCCGCCGAAAAAGAGTTGGTTGACTTGGATGAACAATTCAACGGCCTGTTGCTTGATAACGAAATCAACGACAATATGCAAGTGGTCGATGAAGATGATAATCTTGATCTTGACGCCGATAGCGATACCGCCGGCAGCGATGATGATGACCTTCCGCTTGACGATTCGTTAGATATGGGTGTTGACATTGACGAAAATTTCGACGATATTGAAGAATAGGTAGTTTTTCAATTTAGTGTTTCATTGCGAAACAAGGTCGAAATGCGATGTTAAGACAATACGAACTAGTCGATTTAGTCAAATCTTATGATAAAGATGCCGATGAAGACGCATTAAACCGCGCTTATGTCTTCGCAATGAAAAAACATGGGGCCCAACTCAGAGCTTCAGGCGACCCCTATTATTCGCATCCGGTTGAGGTTGCCGGTATTTTAACCAAGTTCAAACTCGATTCGGCCTCCATTATTGCCGGCCTCTTGCATGACACGGTTGAAGACACCGACACCACGGTTGAAGAAATCAAAAATCTGTTTGGCGAGCAAGTTGCTCAGTTGGTTGACGGCTTAACCAAATTGGCCATGATTGAGCAAAAATCCGCCGACAAAAAACAAGCCGAAAATTTCCGCAAGCTTTTGCTTGCCATGTCCGAAGACATCAGGGTTCTCTTAATCAAGCTGGCCGACCGCCTGCATAACATGAGAACCCTTCACTTCTTAAAAAAGCCCGAAAAGCGGATGCGCATTGCCAAAGAAACTTTGGATATATATGCTCCTTTGGCCGAGCGTATCGGTATGCAAGAAGTCAAAAGCGAATTAGAAGAAATTGCCTTTGCCGAGTTGCATAAAGAAGCCCACGATTCAATCGTTGCCCGCTTAAACTTTTTGCGGGAGCAAGGTAATAATTTGGTACCCAAAATCATTGCTCAGCTTGAGCAAGATATGAAAGATAACGGCATCAAAGCCACCATCAGCGGCCGCGAAAAAACTCCTTATTCCATTTGGCGCAAAATGCAACAAAAGAATGCCTCTTTTGAGCAGCTCTCCGACATTATGGCTTTTCGTATTTGTGTTGATGATATCGCCACCTGCTATCAGGCCTTAGGCGTTGTTCATAGCAAATATCATATGGTTCCGCGGCGCTTTAAGGACTATATTTCCACTCCCAAACCCAACGGCTACCAATCTATTCATACCGGCGTTATCGGACCTGAAAACACCCGAATTGAAATTCAAATCCGCACCTATGAAATGCACGAAATCGCCGAAAAAGGCGTGGCCGCTCACTGGGCATATAAACAAGGCGAAAAAGCGGTTGGTAAAAATTTCCGCTGGATTCGCGAATTGTTGGAAATTTTGGAGCAAGCCTCCAACCCCGAAGAGTTTTTGGAAAACACCAAACTTGAGATGTATAACGACCAAGTTTTCTGTTTCACCCCCAAAGGCGATTTGATTGGCTTGCCGCTCAATTCAACTCCGGTCGATTTTGCTTATGCCGTTCACTCCACGGTTGGCGATACTTGCGTCGGCGCCAAGATTAACGGCGAGATTAGACCTCTGCGCACCATTTTGCAAAACGGCGACCAGGTAGAGATTTTGACCTCCAAAGCTCAGCACCCCTCCACCGAGTGGGAAAGATTTGTGGTCACCGGCAAGGCCAAAGCCGCTATCAGAAGATATGTCCGAGCCCACAAGCGCGAGCAATTTATTGCCTTAGGTCAACAAATTTTGGAACGTACTTTCAAAGGCGAAAGTCTCGAATTTTCCGAAAAAGGCTTGGTCAATGTCATGCCCAATTTTGAAGCGGAATCTGTTGATGATATTTATGCCAAAGTCGGCGAAGGCTTAGTCACCGGTTGGGATGTGCTAAAAGCGGTTTACCCCGGTTACAAACAATCCAAACTCGGCCGCGTGGTTAAATCGCTCAAAGTTCCGACCTTCAAATCCAAAAAAGAAAAGAAAGGCGAACCGCTTAAAATTAAGGGCTTAATCCCCGGCATGGCCGTTCATTTTGCCGGCTGTTGTCACCCCCTGCCCGGTGACCGCATTGTCGGTATTGTCACCACCGGCAAAGGTGTGGCTGTTCATACCATTGACTGTAAACTTTTGGAAAAATATGCCAACGAACCCGAGCGCTGGCTCGACATTGCTTGGGGTGATGAGAACGACGATACCCCGCATATCGGCCGCCTCAAAATTATGCTCAACAACGAACCCGGCTCTCTTGGCGAACTTTCCAACCTCATTGCCCGCAACAACGGCAACATCGCCAACTTGAATATTGTGTACCGAACGATTAGTTATTTTGAGTTGCTGGTAGATGTTGAAGTAAAAGACCTCAAACATTTGACTGACATCATTGCCGCCTTAAAAGCCAGCAAAGTTGTCAGCTACGTTTCTCGTTCCACCCAATAACTTGAAAACACTGCCAGAGCAGACAATCTCAATCTGTATGGAGTGTTAAAATTGATTGCAATCACCTCAGCCCGATTTTGGCACAATCTTTTGGCCAAATTGCTCCAAAGAATCAAAAAGCTTCCCGGTACCCCCGAAAGCATTGCCATTGGCATTGCCTGTGGCGTGGCCGTATCTTTCACCCCGTTTTTGGGTTTACATATGCTAATTGCCGCCGGCAGTGCCTGGCTCTTAGGCGGCAGCATTATTGCCAGTGCTATTGGCACCATTGTCGGCAACCCTTGGACTTTTCCGTTCATTTGGGTGGCCGTATTATATACCGGACGCAAACTCCTCCGGCTGGAACATAATGCAGAACCTACTGACTTTGAAGCGTTTTTCTCTGCGGCCTGGCAAGCGTTAAAAGAGCTGGACATTGAAACCTTTGGCCACGATATCTGGCCCATTTTATGGCCAATGATAATCGGAAGTATACCTTTTTACATTATTTTCTGGATTTTAAGTTATTTTCTGGTAAAACATAGTCTGGTAAAACATAGTCTGGTAAAATAAAGACAAAGTGGACACTTAACTATGATAATCGGAATTGGCAGTGATATATGTAACATTCAGCGCATTGAGGAGATGATACAAAAACACCCCCAAAGCTATATGCGTCGATTTTTTTCATTATCTGAGCAACAAGAAATAAACAGCCGCGATAAAATTTCGGAGCGCGAATATGCCTGTCGGATTGCCAAACGCTTTGCCGCCAAAGAAGCCTGCTCCAAAGCACTTGGCACCGGTTTAAGGAGCGGAACCTATTGGAAAGATATGCAAATTCTACACCTTCCAAGCGGCAAACCCGAACTACATTTAAGCGGCGGCGCACTCGATAATTTGCAAAAACTTGCATCCGGCCAAAAATTTGCCTGCCATGTCAGCATGAGTGACGACTACCCCTGGGCTCAAGCCTTTGTGGTTATGGAAACAATCTGAGTGCAAATCTGCCTTTGGGGTTGATATAAAAAAAATATTGTTTATGATTGAGTATAAAATAAGCCAATAAAATTAAAAGATACCGAAAGAAGAAGTTTGATGGAAAAAGACGAAAGCGTATTAGACACCATAAAGACCATAATATATGCCATTGTAATTGCGATATTAATCCGCACATTTATGTTTGAACCCTTCAAGATACCCTCCGGTTCAATGTACCCCACATTATATGTCGGCGACTTTTTGTTTGTCTCCAAATACACTTATGGCTATTCCAAACACTCTCTTCCCTTCAGTATGCCCTTGATAAAAGGCCGCATCTGGGCAGATGAACCTGCTCGCGGCGATGTGGTGGTTTTCAAATTTCCGCAAGACAACAAAACCGACTTCATCAAACGGATTATCGGCCTCCCCGGCGACAAAATCAAAATGGAAAACGGCCGCTTATATATCAATGGCGAAATGGTCCAACGCGAAAAAATTGAAGACTTTGTCAATCGCGACAATAAGGGCAATGCCGAACGCTACCGCCAATATATTGAAACCTTACCCGGCGGAGTTCAACACAACATCCTAGAAATTTCGGACAAAGAACCGGCTGACAATATGGTCGAAGTCACTGTTCCGCAGGGCAACTACTTTGTTATGGGCGACAACCGCGACCGCTCGGACGACAGCCGCGTTAATGTCGGGTTTGTCCCCTTTGAAAATTTGGTTGGCAAAGCCCGCATCATCTTTTTCTCGCACAATACTGACGATGCTTGGTACAAACCTTGGGCTTGGCCGAAAAAAATTCGTTTTTCTCGTATGTTTAATTCCATAAAGTAAAGCTATGTTTGAAAACTTAGAGAACATCATCAAATATCATTTCAAAAACCAGAATTTGCTTCGCCAAGCTCTGACCCATAGCAGTCACTCCATTAAGATTGGCGAAAACTATGAGCGGCTGGAATTTTTAGGCGACCGTGTTTTAGGTTTAAGCATTGCCGCTTTGTTGTATCGGGCTTTTCCGGAAGAACCCGAAGGCAGCCTTTCTCCGCGTTTTGTCCGACTGGTTTGCCGCGAAACCGTTGCCGATATGGCTCGCCGTTTGCAGCTTGATAAACATATGATTGTCGGAGCCGAAGAAATCCGCCGCAACGAACACGTTTTGTGCGACGTCTGCGAGGCACTGATTGGCGCCATTTTTATTGATAGCGATTGCGAAACCGCGGTTGAATTTGTCAACGAACACTGGAAAGAACTGATTGATAAAAACATTGCGCCTCCCAAAGATGCCAAAACCAAACTTCAAGAAGTTGCCAGCGCCAAAAACTTAGGCCAGCCGCAGTACCGCGTTGAGAGCCGCGAAGGCAGCGAACACGAACCGATATTTCATGTCTCTGTTCGGCTCAATTGCGGTGAGCCCACCTTAGGCCACGGCCGCAATAAAAAACTAGCCGAGCAAGAAGCCGCCGCCCTCATGCTGGAACGGATTGAACATGACTAAGGAAGACAAGACGGCAAACCTCCCTACCCGCTGTGGATTTGTAGCCCTGATTGGTGCACCAAACGCCGGAAAATCGACCATTACCAATGACTTTGTTGGCTCCAAAGTATCCATTGTATCTCCTAAAGTTCAAACCACACGCTCTTTGGTCAAAGGGATTGGGATATATGAAAACACGCAGATAATTTTTCTTGATACCCCCGGGATATTTAAGCCCAAACGCCGCTTAGACCGCGCCATGGTTGCCTCTTCTTGGTGCGGGGTGACCGATGCCGACATCACGGTTTTGGTGGTTGACGCCAAGCGCGGTTTTGATTATGAAACCAAAGCCATCATCGACAAGCTCAACCAAAATAAGCTTTCTGCCGTTTTACTCATCAACAAAGTAGATTTGGTAGCCAAAGAAAAATTGCTCAAGCTCAGCCAAGAGCTCAACGCTTATGGCCATTTTACGGAAACTTTTTTTGTTTCGGCCACCACTCGCGATTACCTAGATGACTTTTATAGATATTTGGCTGAACATCTACCGCTGAGCCCTTGGTATTATCCCGAAGACCAAATATCGGATATGCCGTTACGCATTTTGGCAGCCGAAATCACCCGCGAGAAGTTATTTTTGTTTTTGCACCAAGAACTCCCCTATGCCCTCACGGTTGAGACCGACCTCTGGGACAGAAGAGAAGACAACTCAGTCCGCTGTGAACAAACCATTTATGTTGAGAGGGACAATCAAAAAGTGATTGTTCTTGGTAAAGGCGGACAAATGATAAAAAAAATCGGACAGGTTGCTCGTAAAGAACTGGAAGAATTACTCGAGTGCAAAATTCATCTTTTTTTGTTTGTCAAAGTCCGAGAGAACTGGGGCGACGACCCTGCCCGCTATAAAGACCTTCAACTCAACTATAATGCCTAGTCTTTTTACTTGATTATCGGTATAAAATATGTTAGACGTATAGCAAAATAAATAATTATATCGTCTAATTAAAATCATTATCATTATGGAAACAAAATTAAGCAAAGATGAACTTCTTTATGGCTTGCGTTGTCCCGACGATTTATTACGTCGTGAGTGTTGGGCATATTTTTGCACCCATTATCGTGAAGAAAAAGGCTCAATTTGTGATGTAAAATCGGTTGATTTCAATCTTCAAGATAATCTTGGAAACCCCGTATATTCCAAATCTGAAATGTACGATGCTTTTCTTGTTATGTTGTTAAACGATTCGAACATTCCGCAAGGAAATGAGTTTGTATCTCTACTCCAACGTGAACGCAACTATGAATTGTGCATTCCCTATCTGATTGACATTATTTCTCGGGTTGAGAACCCCAAACTTGCTGAAGAATGCATACCCATTCTACATAACCGTATTCGCACCAACAGCAACATGAAATATTTACTCAAACTACTGGAAAACACTGACGAGAACAATTATCAGTTAGTTTTGCCGATAGTCATTGAGGAATTAAGTCATATCAGTATGGATTTTGACAGTATCTCGCAAATTCATATGCTTTTACAGCAACGATTTTTGCGTAAAGTTGCCTTTCGCGAATATGGTTTTAGCATTCTAAAAACCTTGGTGACCAATCAGGTTCATCCGTTTTTAGAGCACCGAGCTTTATTATGGCAAAGTTTCACTTATGGTATCCGTTATAATACGGATTATTATAATGAATATCTGCAACTATTCCGCAATTTGGTAATGAGAGCATACCAAAATTCTGAAGTGCATAGCCTCAGAGTAATGGTTAGAGAACCGCAAAGTCCGTTTAACAATGGCTGCTTTAATACTTATCACCTGATAGATATTTTAGCTGAAATTAAAGATGAACCGGTTCACCAACAAAAATTTCCGGATTTGTTTTGGAGTGGTGAAACTTATAGCATCATCACAACATGGTTAGAAAACAACATTCTGACCAGCGATGAATATGCCGCATATGTTTTGCCGCTTTTGCAGCACATGGCTTGTCAAATACATCCAAGACAAGGGATTAAGCTTTATCGTCTGGTCGAGAAAATACTCTACGCCCGACTATGGGATCCTGCATCAGAAACGCGTAACACTCCACGCACCGCTTGTAGGTGGCGCGAGTTTTTCTTTATCCGTTCAGATTGTCCGGACTTTTTATCTTCCTACGGATTGTTGTTAGGAGCAATGCTGCCCTATTGTCAACAAGAAATTGATGATACGAGTTTCATAGAAATGTGTAGTGCCTTAAGTGAAGCCAACAATCCCGACATCAAAGAGATAGGTTCAACTCTTTTTAGGATATACCTAAATCTTCCGGGACAGCTTAATCTTACGCTTGAAAATTTGGTTTCTGGTCAGTTCTATTTTTCGCAAGAAAAATTCCTCTGCCAAGAATTAGGAAAAATCCAATTCACCAACCAAGAGGTCAACCACGAAGCTGCCATCGCATTTTTGCACCGTATGATGCATAATATCCATGATGCCAAGCTTAAAGAAACCATTTATCAAACTGCGCAAAAATTATTTAATTTGTTTAAGGATGAATTCAGTCCAGAAGAGCTGCAAAATTATCACAACATTGAGAGCATATACTCCGGCAATTATGCCGTAAGTTTGAATATGCCGCTATATTTTTCGCTGAAAACATACTTTAAGCGTTAAAAAACAGCGCAGACAAAAAAATCCCCTTTGAAGTTTTCAAAGGGGATTTTTTTATTTTTGCGGAGCCTTATATTTAAGGAAAGGCAATATTTTGGCCACCGGTGCAAAAATACTTTTCTCATTCATTTTGAGAGCATATTCCACATATTCGGGATAATGAGAAAGATGGTTTTCTTCCGTTTTGGCACGGCAATAATAAAGCGCGTTTACAGCCAAAAGCATCAGACAACTCCGCAACGCCAACTGCCAATCTGAGGCAAACAACATAAACGGCATATACATCATCCACCACGAAATATTTTTGAACACATAAGCCGGATGCTTGGTAAAGCGATACGGCCCGTCGGTAATTAGACCGCGATAAGTCAGGTTAGAGAAACGCAACCCCAAAGCCACGGTCGACAAGCTAAAAATCAGCTCAAAAATCAATAACACCGACATCCATAACACAAACCAAATTCCGGTATTTTCAAAAATTTTAACCCAATAGAGCTGGCCATCATATTCTAAATAATAGCTCCACAAATTTCTAAATGGCCAATAGCACAACACCGCCACAAACCATCCCCAGAGTGTTGGTTCGCTGGAGCGGATTTGTGTATTAAACAAACGAAATGTCATAAAATATCCGCTGGTTGCAAACAATAAATCAATCAAAAAAATCAGCTCATTCAGACAAATAAACACATCATAAGGATACCCCATCAGTTGAGTAAAATCAGCCTTCATAAACCAATTAATCCGCTGTAGGAAATAAGGGAACATCAGAGCCAAGAAAAAGAATTTGACCCCCCAACCGCGGAACAGTTCAATCATCTCCGAACGATTGGCGTCATTTCGATGTCCACAAAGCCAGCGCCCCAACTGCCAATATGCATCATGCTCGCGTACCGAAATTTTATCTTCCAACACAAAATACAATATTCCGGCCGGAACAAAGAACCACCAGCCCTTCAGAAAAAATGCAAAATAGTCCGTAAACAAACCATCGCGATAAACAGGTAACAACCAGTATAAAAACGCCATTAACGCCCAAATAAAGAACATTGCCAGCAGTTTATAAGCCACCCGCTCTAAAGCAACGGAACGACGAAATTTGATATCATCAAACAGGCTGCGTTTTCCGCGGAAGATAAATTCCATCCCCCAGATACCGATGGACAAGCTCACCACAAACAACACCAACACCGCTAAAGACGACCAATTCCAACCGGCAAATTTCACCCCGCACACCAGAGCAATCGAAATAATTCCGGCAGTTAAATTAATCATAAACGAATTTTCTGAAACGGGTAAATCTGATGACGACTTTTGTGCAAACGGAATATACTCGTCGGGATAAATATGCGGATTATTTTTTCTGGCAATCATTTTAGTCTCCTTAAAATCAACTCAGCAGTACCACGAGTAAATTAAAAAAGAGTTAGCAAGCATCAAAATGCTCATTTATAAGCATCAAAATATGTTGAACCTCGCGCCCTCTCGGGTTCGATTCAAGTCATTATTTCCATTAAAAAACTCCCCAAGAAGGGGTGTTTTTTAATGGAGCGCGATACTATGCGATTATCGGACTGAAAATTACGATGAGTATAGGCAGCTTGAGTATAAGCTGGAGCTACTTTTAGACCAAAAAGACCAACAAGAAACAAACAACTTGCAACTTCTTTTGGCTTAAATATCAAAAATCCGATTAGTTGACGTTGATGTCATTTAATGAAAAAAATATTGAAACTAGGGTTTTACTTTTTTAAAATAGTATGAATTAAGCTATGAAAAATTTATATGTAAAACACAATTGTTTAGCTTGACATATATTTCAAAGTTCTTATTATTTTCTTAAAAGCAAATTGGAGAATAAATATGGATAATCATAATAATTCTATTTTTCAGGAATTAAACGGAACACTTAGACTTGGTGAACTATTTTGTGGTCCGGGAGGAATAGGATTAGGAGCTTCTCTCGCTCATGTAAATGGTTTAAAAATCGACCATGTTTGGGCTACAGATTACGATAAAGATACTTGTAGAACATACAAAAATAACCTACATCCTAAAGAAATAATCTGTGAAGATATAAGGAAGCTTAATTTTGAAAATATTTTGAAAAAACATGGAACTATAGACTGTCTTACATTTGGCTTCCCTTGCAATGACTTTAGTTCTGTCGGAGAACAAAAAGGATTAGAAGGAACTTTTGGAGCATTATACCAATATTGCGTTAAGGCCTTAAATGTTTTTAAGCCTAAGTTTTTTATTGCAGAGAATGTAAGCGGATTAAAAAATGCCAACGATGGGACAGCTTTTTCTCATATACTCGAAGAATTTCAGAATGCAGGTTA
>CALXUQ010000045.1 GCA_944391725.1 uncultured Alphaproteobacteria bacterium
AGTATTGATAATTATTTGCCGATTGGCACCTGGGCTCTGTTACCTGAAAAATGGATTGGGCGTGAACCTTGTATCGCCATGATTTTGGAATGGATTACCGAGGCTCAGATTAAGCAATCACAAGAAATTAAGCGTCGTATGGACGAAGGCGACCAGTCTGCCGCTTTTGCCGATCCCATGCGCGATTTGCTGGAAGAAGCCATTACCGAAGCCCGCAAATTTGGATATTCCAACCGCTGTATTGTTGAGCTTAGCCAGTTGAGCTCCATGCCCGATAAAGAGCGCGGCTCCGTAATCTCCACCGCCTTTGCCGGAATTGGTATTTTCAAGAACTCCGCAGTAGTTTCGCGCACCAGTTTCAGCGATATTCAGTTTAAGGATTTACGCGGCATGAAAGACCCGATAACCGGACAATATAAACCCATTTCGGTTTATCTGTCGGTCAACCAGGTTGATGCTCGCGCATTAAGCGTAATCTCCGGAATTTTCATTGACTTAATGTCATCTTATCTGATTGCCAACACTCCAAACTTTGTCAACAAGACCGATGGCAAAATGGGCCCCTTCCCGGCCCTGTTTGTGCTCGACGAGTTTCCGACCATGCCTAAGTTAAAAGCCATTATTGAAGGTCCGGCAGTCGGACGTGGTCAAAAAGTGTCATATTTGCTGATTGGTCAGGACTTAGGACAGATTTCGGGTAAATATGGTAAAGACGACCTCGAAACCGTGATTTCAACTACCGCCTGCAAAGTTATCCTATCCCAAAACAACGAGGTAACTGCGCAACGCTTTTCTAAGATGATTGGTAACAAGACCGTCCAAACCAATTCATATTCTAAGAGCGAAGGCATGAGCAAAAACTCCAATCCCTTTGCCAAAAACGTCACCTACCAGTTGCAAGGCGTTTCGGTTATCAGCACCACGCAGTTGCTGAGCTTGCCCACCACCAAACAAGTGATATTGATGCAGAGCTTTATTGATAGACCGATTATGGCCGATGCACCGAGATATTACCTCGACAAGAAAATGCTCGCCATGTCCAAACTTCCCGCCGCTCCCAATGTCCCCGATTGGATTGTGGCTCAGCGCGAAGATATCAATGATGATATGCTCACCAAACTTGGTTTGGAATATGATAATGATGATGTCGATGAATCCGAATTCACGGATGAAGAACTTTCGCGCTAGGAGATTTCTCTTAGATGTTGGAATGGACCAAACGCAAACTGCAAACCAAATCACAAGCATTTAATTCTTTGGTAGATGCTTATGACGATTTGTTGGTTGAATATAAGGATACCGCCAACTATCACCCCTCTGCCTCCAGCGAACCAACATCATCAGAACCCGGCGAAACAGAAAAGACCACCATCAGTCCCGAGGCTATGGAAACCGAACTCCGCCAACTTCTGGAGGTTTTGCAACTTCATGATATTGAGTTGACCTTACAGCCGGCCACTCCCAAAACATGGGACGAAATGAACTTCTGCTATTCGGAATATAGCCGTGTCCGGACCGAGTTTCTCAAACTATTGGGACAACATTGTAGCGATGAGTGCTTGGACGCCGGATTAAAACCGGCAGAAATTGAGGGGCTGGTTCAAGGACTTGTGCCGGAAAACTTCAACACTCACCTCAAAATTCCGTTTGATTTTGGCGGTATGGCTAATGTCAATAATCTGGCCTTGGTCCAAACTCACCCCACCCACGGCAACTTGCACAAAATAATTGATATTCAGATTGAGAATAACTTTTTGAAGACCCATCGGCAAATTTTTATACCTTATTTCAAAGGAAGGATTTACCATGGTTAAAAATTGCATAGAGCACCTCCGACAGCATTATAAACTCATAACCTTTCCACCGGCGAGCACACACGAATTAGGACATCTCAACAAATTTTTCCAAATCACGACCGGCAGTAACATCCCCGATGGTTATTATGAATTTTTAAGTATAACTGATGGATTGATTTGCAATGGTATAGAGTTTTTTGGTGCCGGAGCTCATGAAAGATTAGAAAAAAGATATACTTTTCCCGATGTTGAAAGCGTAAATATTCGCTTTATGAAATATAACTTTTTTGTTCAAAAAGTCATTATCGGCCAGCTCTCCGAAGGTCTGATATATTACGACCACAAAAACCGCTGTTATGCTATCTCAGACCGCATTAACCTGCGTTCTCATACCGAAATCAACACTTTTTCCGAGCTGTTAAACAGCATTGTAGCAAAATTTTAAGTTTTTTTCATAAAAAAACTTGCTTTTAGTTTCAAATTCTTATAGCGTTTGTATCAAGCATTGAGTTAATGCTTAGGGCGTCAGAAACCCTAAATTCTGTTAGTCGTGGCACACGACTAAAATACAGTGCCGACTTCTGTCTTGGACGGATGTCGGCGAATAAGGCTTCGGCCAAATAAGCCGAGCCGTTTTAACAGAATACGGTTTCTGAACATCCGCCCGCCATTATCGGTGGGCTTTTGTTTATCATTATCAAAATCTGCTAAACCCACTCATACAACACATATTGCATTAAATATTGATAACCCAATCACAATTTTGAATGGGTTATCATAGTCATACTTAGATTAGCCAATCCGTCCGACGAACTTGTTGCTTTGATTCCATCTCGCGTCATATTTGTCATCAGTTTTATAAACAATTAAATCCGCATCGTATTTATCATTTACCCAACAGATAATTGCACTTGCGTCATATTTATCATCAGTGAAAAACCACAGTTCATCTTTATTATCAGCATCATATTTATCATCGACCTTATAAAACCATAAGTTCGCATCATATTTGTCATTCGTCAAAAACACTTTGATAACATCTGATTGATATTTATCATCGGTTGTATAAATTCTTGCCATATTTTTCTCCTTTCGTTATGCATTAACTACATTAAATTATGTGCACGACAAATTACGACACATCATTTATAAAATCTTGAACATCTTTCTTATCACGAGCCGTTTTATATGCATAAGTTGTTGTTCTTCCCACGCGATTAGATATTTCGTACTTCCTTGCAACTGCCTTTACCTGTAAATCTTTTATTACAGATTGACTATAACGAGTTATTTCTTTATTTTCGCTGGAAAATTTTAAGCAAAGTTTTACTTTCGAGGTTTTATCATCTGCAAAAGATATTTCTATCTGCTTATAGTCCTCACCCTTACCGCATTTTTTCCAGTCAAACCAGCAGGCATAAAAACCACCTCGTGCATTATTGACCCAACCGATATTAAAATTTCTTCCCTTTAGTTCCGAACTAAGATATGCAAACCATTTTTCTTTATTCCAGTCAAAAATATCGTTGTCTTTGCAAGCATTAGCACGTTCATTCACCATCTTTAGTCTGTTGTAAAAACTTTCATAAATAATATTACATTGACGGCATTCCTCCAATAAGTCCATCAAATCATTACGATTTAGTGAACAGCAATCACTTTTGGGTAATATATTTATATCTGAAGATTGATAAGCCCGAACATAATCAGTTGTTTTGAGATAACAAACTTTGATTGTTTTATCAATGGTATATTCTTCCTTATTAGCACGCAGATTTTTTACATAACGGATAATTTGGTCATCATGTTCGTCAGTATAGATTTTATCTTCAATAATTAGGAGATAGGATGTGGTAATGATTAAAACATCAATATTATGCACTTGCCGTTTTATAGCTAAAATTTCCTCTTTTTCATTAATTCCGCATTTGCCCAAAAATTTGTGCGCCAGAATATATTCTTTAGGAAAATCATTTTTATACTTTTCTTTCCCGAAAGCTAATAAATAACAAATAAAAGCATCTTGAGACAGCTCGCTGGTTGCATAATCAAAAATATTAGGCTGTTCCATTAGCTCACTCCAATATCATGAAAATTAACCTTTATACAACACCTTAATATGTACACGTGAGCAAGTCAATTAGAATCAAAGTGAAAAGCGTTATAATATTTAGCATACTTTAATATAAACAACGGCATTCTTCCATTAATATCATTCACATTAAGCCGGCACGCAGATGCATGCGGAGATAAGGTACATACGCAAAGCAACTGCCTGCCGCGCACCCGTCGCACGGGTTCGAGCCTTATCGTTCGCATAAAAAAAAGCCCCACTAATATGGGGACTTTTATAAAACTGGGGCGAACGATGCTGGAGTAGGAAAAATGCCTCAAACGGCATTTTTCCGCCGACAGGAACGGAAATATTATTCACTTTAAGCGGCAACCGCCGTGAGAAAGTGAATTAGATTTCCGGTGACCGAACGAGAGGCCTATGGCCTCGAAGTGAGAGCCGAACTCACTGAGTTCGAGCCTTATCGTTCGCATAAAAAAAAGCCCCACTAATATGGGGACTTTTATAAAACTGGGGCGAACGATGAGGCTCGAACTCACGACAACCGGTACCACAAACCGGGGCTCTACCAACTGAGCTACGTTCGCCATGTTGCTGACTATCTGCTTTTACATACAAACGACAATAAAGTCAAGATAAAATATTCATATTTTTTATTTGCCATAAAAAAATTAACCCTTTATTTTCTTTTTAGGCGTAAAGTACGCTAAAATAAATTGGGTTAAAGAGCAACAAAAAATGAACAATAAGGTTATAAATCAGCTGTTTTCTATTATACGGAACGCGGCCGGCATTTGTGCAATAATGCTATCGTGTTCCGGAGAGGTTCAAGCCTCAACATCCTCCATCATCATTGACGCCGACTCTGGCAAAGTTTTGTCATCATCGGCCGCCGACACGCTGCGTTATCCGGCCTCTTTGACCAAAGTCATGACCCTATACATTACCTTTGACGCTCTTGAAAAAGGTCTGATTCGGATGGACGATATGTTACCCGTATCGCGCAATGCCGCCAACCGTTCTCCTTCCAAATTAGGTTTACGTCCGGGAGAAAAGATTTCGGTTCGCGACGCCATCATGGCCTTAATCATCAAATCGGCCAACGACTGTGCGACGGTTCTGGCCGAAGGGTTAGGCTACAGCGAAGCCAATTTTGCCAAAACCATGACTGAGGTTGCTCACGAACTTGGCATGAAAAATACTACTTTTAAGAATGCTTCTGGTCTTCCCAATCGCGCCCAAAAAACCACTGCTCGCGACATGGCCTTGTTAGGAGCCGCGATGTATCATCATTTTCCCCAATATTACAAACTCTTTTCGGCCAAAAAATTTACTTACAAAGGCCGCACTTATTATACTCACAACCACATTTTGAAGTCTTTTGAGGGTGCCGACGGTATGAAAACCGGTTTTACCAATGCCGCCGGATTCAACATCATCACCTCAGCCGAGCGTGACGGCAAACGAGTAATCGCGGTTACCATGGGACACAATACGGCCAAACTCCGCGACCAAAAAGTTGCCAAACTCATGGACATGGGCCTCAACAAACTAGCTGCCGACAATCAAGATGACGTAGCCTCGGGCAAATATCTGACGGCCGAACGTTCCACCCCCAAGACCGATTCGCAGTTAGCGGCAGATAATGACAATGTCTCAACAGACCCACAAGTACAAATGGCCGAAAACAGCTGGGCCATTCAGGTCGGCGCTTTTTCTAACTATGCCAAAGCCCGCAACTATGCCTTGTCGGTCAAAAAAGAAATCACCAAGCGCTATCGCAACAAGGCCATCAACATTGAGCCCTATCAAAACGGCTCTGCCGTCATTTACCGTAGCCAGCTGGTTGGCTTTGCAAAAAATGAGGCGGATAACCTCTGTAATCGTTTGAAAAAATCAAACAAGTCATGTATAGTTGTGGCATCAAGAAACGAAACTATGGTATTGGCTAATAAATTTTAATGAACCAGACTGCTGAAAAATCCGCTCATATCATCGTGGTCAGCAACGAGAAAGGCGGAACCGGAAAATCGACTATATGTATGCACTTGGCAATAAAACTGTTGCAAGAAGGTTTTAGTGTTGCCACCATTGACCTCGACGGACGCCAAGGCACCCTCACCAAATATATTGAAAATCGGAAACATTTTCGCTTAAGCCGAGGGATATATCTTCCCACACCGGAGCATTTCTGCTATGTTCCCGAGAGCAACCCCATGCTTTACGAAAGCTCACAAAAAAATCTGGACCAGTGCATTAGGAATTGCCGCCAAAAATTTGATGCCATCATTATAGACACCCCCGGCACCAAAAACTACTTGTTTGACGCCGCCCACAAATATGCCGACACATTAATCACGCCCATTTCTGACAGCATGATAGACCTAAGCGTCATGGCTGATATTGACTACACCAATGACAAGGTCAAAGGCCCCGGCCCCTATGCTGAGTTCATCTGGGATATCAAGAAATATTTAGCTTCGCAGGGCAAACCCTACCTCAACTGGATTGTTGTCGGCAACAAATTTTCCAATTTCAACTCCCGCAACAAGAACCAAGTTTTTGCCTATTTGGACAAGCTCTCCAAGCTTTATGGCTTCCGCTTTTTACCCGGGCTAAAAGACCGCGTAATATATAAGGAATTGTTTTTGGAAGGTCTGACGGTTTTGGATATGTCACACGAAAAACTCAAGCTCAAGATGAGTATGTCCCACCTAGCCGCCAAGCGCGAAATCAAGAATTTGGCCGAATTTATCTGTCCGGATGAATAATCTGTTTATATGTCGTTGAATAACTGAAACACCTCTTGTTTTTAAGTCATGAGGTGATATTCTATGAGCATCAAAACAGATTAACGCTAAGGAGATATTATGCTAAAAATCGTATCCACCACTCCCTATACGGATCAAAAAATGGGCACTGCCGGTTTGCGCCGCAAGTCCAAAGTTGTGGTTCAGCCCAACTACATTGAAAACTTTTTACAAAGCATTTTTAACACCATCGGCAATGTCAAAGGCCAAACCTACATTGTCGGTGGAGATGGTCGCTTTTATAATGATATTGCTATTCAAAAGCTGATTAAGATGGCCGCCGCCAACGGTATTGGCAAATTAATTATCGGCCAAAACGGATTCTTATCCACTCCGGCATCTTCAAATTTGATTTTGAAAAACAAAACCGACGGCGGATTTGTGTTAAGCGCCTCTCACAACCCCGGCGGTCCTGATGGCGACTTTGGGATTAAATATGCCACTGCCAGCGGGGGCCAAGCTCCGAGCAACGTCAGCGATGCCATTTATCAAAACACGCTTTCGATTAAAGAATATAAAATTATGGATGTGCCGGACATTGACCTGTCTAAACTTGGCACCCAAAAGCTCGGTGATATGACCATTGAGATTATTGACCCGGTTAAAGACTATGTCGAGATGATGCAAGGCATTTTTGATTTTGCCGCCATCAAGAAATTGTTTGCAAACGGGTTCACCATGCGCTATGACGCCATGAACGCCGTCACCGGCCCTTATGCAATTAGAATTTTTGAAGAAATTTTGGGAGCTAAGAAAGGCTCGGTTGTTAACTTCCGTCCTTTGCCCGATTTTGGCGGATTGCACCCCGACCCCAATCTGGTTTATGCCAAAGAGTTGGTTGCCACGATGTACTCTGATAATGCTCCCGACTTTGGCGCTGCCAATGATGGCGACGGTGACCGCAATATGATTTTGGGTAAGAAATTTTTTGTTACCCCGAGTGATAGCTTGGCCATTATTACTGACAACTACCAGCTCATTCCGGCCTATAAAAACGGGATTTACGGTGTAGCCAAATCAGCCGCCACCTCAACGGCAGTTTGCCGCGTGGCCGAAGCCCACAAACTTCCGTTCTACTCCGTACCGACCGGTTGGAAATACTTTGTCAACCTCATGGATTCAAAACGCATTACCTTCTGCGGAGAAGAAAGTTTTGGTACCGGTTCCAGCCACATCCGCGAAAAAGACGGCATCTGGGCAGTTTTGTTCTGGCTCAACATCATTGCCGCCACCGGTAAATCGGTTGAAGAAATCACCCTGGAGCACTGGAAGAAATATGGCCGCAGTTACTATATGCGCTTTGACTTTGAGGGCATTTCAACTGAGGTTGCCGACAAATTGATGGCCGATTTGGAACAAAAACTCCCCAGTCTGGCCGGCAAAACTTACGGCCCCCATACGGTTAAGACCGCAGCTCCTTTTGTGTATAACGACCCGGTTGATGGCAGCTCCACCAAAAACGGCTTGGTAATTGACTTCACCCAAGATGAGAAGATTACATTCCGTCTTTCGGGAACCGGCTCCAGCGGTGCCACCCTGCGGGTATACATTGAACGCTTGGAAAATCACAAGTTCAAAGAAGATCCCAAGCAAATGCTCGCCGGATTATTTGCCGCCGCTATGGAGATTGCCGAAATCGAGAAGAGAACAGGGAAAAAACAAGCCGATGTCAACACGTAGAACTTACATTTATTTAAGTTTTATGTTAGCCGCACTGGCATTATGCCCAAATGCCGGTGCGGGCTTGTATGGTTTTAGCTCTGCCAATCCCCCCACGCACGAAGAAAGTATCTTAGATATTGAGACCCCTCCGCGCTATATTCCCAACTTTCGGCAAAAGATTCGTTCTAATATTGATATGATTGCCGACTATGCTCATGACCAAAATCCCGATTTCCAAATCGTTTTGCATGAAGGCGAAGATTTGCTCAAAAAAAATCTTTGGGAATATCACTTAAGCGGCTACAATAAAGTGCGCAATCACAGTGATCCCAACGATGACCCCAGTTTTTTATATCGCACTGCCGATGATGACACCACCGGCTCTCTTCAGCCCGAAGACTTACCCAAGTTTCGTCGCAAAATTAACGCCATTGCCTTAAACAATGTTTTTTGCCATGGCCGCAAAATCAGTTCCGACCTCAAACAGTCCGACCTCCGGCTAATTGCGATTGACCAATGCCCCACCTCAATAATGTACGAAGAAGCCCTGCAAGAAGCCTTTGGCGAAAACATTTTGTTTTATGGTTTCATCAATCCTGATTTGGCCTTCAATAATATCGACCGCCGACATATCATTAGTGAAAATGCCAAAAACATTTTTAACCTCACCGATGCCAAAAACATTTTATTTTTAACCGATGATAGTCAATATAAAAAATCTTACGAGCTCATTCGCAATCTGCAAAATTCCAACTTTGACGTGATTGTAATGCCGGCCTTGTTTCATGGCACGGAACCCTTTGCGCCGGAAGACATCAACAGCCTCAAGTTTAAGAAAAACGGCACCACACGTCTAGTTTTGGCCGAGATGAACCTCACCGAAGCCGATCCCAAAATGTATTATTGGAAAAAGAGTTGGAAACTCCACAATCCTTCTTGGCTGGTACGTCCTTCATTTGTCAATAAAGATTCGTACATCACTCAATATTGGCACCCAGATTGGCGCAAAATCTTAAGCACCCATCTACAAGGCATAATCCAAACCGGTTTTAGCGGAGTTTTCTTAACCGGTTTACACAACCACCACTATTTTGAACAACAACTACCATTGGAATAGGCTTTTGGCATGAACGAAGTAGAAGTATTAGACATCTCGCGCGAAGCAATTTTCACTCTGATAAAGGTTGTCAGTCCGGTATTGCTGGTCGCCCTGTTTATTGGTTTGATTATCGGTATTTTCCAGGCCTTAACCCAAATTCAAGAAATGACCCTGGCTTTTGTACCCAAAATCATCGGTGTATTTGTCACCCTAATTTTACTTTTTCCCTTTATGTTTGGGCAAATGAAAAACTTGACAGAAGGCTTGTTTGACCGAATTGTCAATGGCGGATAAGTAAATGACCCGACTGATTAACTTAGAAATATATGCCTTTGTCTTGGTTTTCCTGCGCATCGGCTCGGCCTTTATGGTTATGCCGGGGTTTATGAGCAGTTATGTCAATACGAGAGTGCGTTTATGTATTGCCTTAGCGGTCACATTAGTTGCCACCCCGTTGGTATCCGAACAAATTCCGATTCCGCAAGGTGACATGGGCGAGATCATACGCTTTTGTTTGTTTGAAATCTGCTATGGCATATTTTTAGGTTTGATTATGCAAATAATGTTTCAGGCCGTCAACCTGGCCGGCAACATCGCCGGACAAGCCATTGGTTTTTCCAATGCCCAAATGTTTGACCCCTCATTTCAAACCCAATCTATTGTGTTGGAAACTTTTTTAAGTTTGGTGGCATTAGTAGTCGTTTTCACCACCAATCTGCATCACCTGATGCTAAGTGCGGTCATCGACAGCTATCGCAATTTTCCTTTTGGCGGCGAGTTACCTACCGGCAACATGGCCGACTATTTAAGTCAGATGCTCGCTAAAAGTTTCACTTTAGGCTTTAAGATTGGCTCACCTTTCATTGCTTTTACTATCATTTTTTATTCAGGCATGGGGCTGGTTTCACGGCTCATGCCCCAGCTTAATATATTTTTCTTATCTTTGCCTTTGCAAATATATTTAGGCTTAGGCGTATTGTTTTTAACTCTTCCGATAATGATACTCTGGTTTGTCCGCTATTATGAATCAGAATTACAACAGTTGGTAAAGTAGGTGTCTCATGGTAGCCGAAGACGAAGATGAAGCCTCCAAAACGGAAGAACCTTCCGAACGAAAGATAAGCAAAGCCAAAGAAGAAGGCGACATTGCCATCTCTCAAGAAGCCAAAAGCTTTATTATGTTTTTGGCCATGCTGATTGTGATATGGCTTCTTTTACCCTATCTTGGACGCTGGTATCTAAACTTGAGCTACAAATTTATCGAGATGCCGGAAAGCATCCCCATGGACTTACCCCACATTCGACTGATGTTTTTCAATGTCAGCTTAGGACTATTAAAAATTTTGGCCTTACCGTTTTTGATTTTTATGATTTTTGGCATCACCGCCAACATTGCTCAAACCGGATTCGTCTATGCTCCAAAAAAACTATTGCCCGATTGGAACAAACTCAACATATTTGCCGCTCTGCCAAAGTTTATTAATATGAAAAAAGTGGTTGAGAGCTTAAAAGGTATCATCAAAATTACGGTAGTCACCTATATTGCATATCTGGTAATTAAACCCGACCTTTCCAAATTTGAGTTACTTCCGACCATGGATACCATGGGAATTTTGCAGTTCATTCACGATTTAGTCGTTTTGCTATTGTTTAGTGTCGCCATTGCCGTATTGGTCATTGCCATCGCCGACTATGCCTACCAAAAATATACCCACTTAAAGAAATTGCGCATGACCAAACAAGAAGTCAAAGATGAATATAAGCAAGTAGAAGGTGACCCGCTGGTCAAATCTCGGATTAGACAAGTACGCATGGAGCGCGCTCGCCGCCGCATGATGGACAATGTTCCCAAAGCCGACGTCATAATTGTCAACCCGACGCATTATGCCATTGCACTTGAATATAAAATGGATACAATGGAAGCGCCGGTTGTTTTGGCCAAAGGTGTCGACAATATTGCCTTGCGGATTAAAGCTATCGCCGAAGAACACGACATTCCGATAGTTGAGAACCCACCGCTGGCCCGCGCACTATTTGCCAGTGCCGAACTAGACCAAACCATTCCGCCCGAACACTACAAAGCCGTTGCTGAGGTAATTGGATATGTTATGCAGCTCAAAAAATAATCACCGCCCAGATAAAAAACTCCAAAGCAGACTAATCTCACTGGCCTATGCTTTAGTGCTCTTAACCATCAACATCATCTTGTTTCTCTTGTGGCCGG
>CALXUQ010000046.1 GCA_944391725.1 uncultured Alphaproteobacteria bacterium
ACGTGACGAGCGAGCTTGCGAGATCAACTTTTCGAGACCCGCTAAAACTGCTCTAATAACCCAAAATACGACCTTTAAGTTAAAGGTCGGATAGTGAGGGGAATAATAAGATTTCAGAGTGGCGGCGACTGAGTGTATAAAGAAATACACGATTGGAGCCGCCAGCTCGCAAAATCTGTATTAGTCACCCGCTAGACGACCTTTTTATTCCGCTTCATCAACTTCTTAACCACCATCTGCCTTTTCAAACGGCTCAGGTGGTCAATATAGAGAATACCGTCCAGATGGTCAATCTCGTGTTGCAAGGCAACTGCCAAAAAACCATCGGCTTTGAGCTCTTTTTCCTCGCCTTGGGGAGTTAGATAACGCACCGTAACTTCGGCATAGCGCTCCACCTCGGCACGTTGCTCCGGCACCGAAAGACAACCTTCTGTTCCACAAACCTTTTCTTCCGAACGCCAGATAATTTCCGGATTAACTAAATAAAGCGGATTTCCGGGCTTGCCGCCTTCGTCATCTTGCTCCACATCAATCACCACCAAGCGCTTGGAAACACCAACTTGCGGTGCGGCCAAACCCACTCCGGCTTCGGCATACATGGTTTCGAGCATATCATCAAGCAGCTGCTTAAGCTCGTCGTTTAATTCTTCTTTTTCCAGTTTGACTGATTTTTTCTTCAGCACCGGATGAGGATATTCATATACTTTTAACTTTGCCATTTTTATTCCCTATAAGGCTCAGACAACTTACCACCGCCAAACCCATACGACTATTAAGCGGTCAAACGTGCCTTCGCCACTTGATCTAAGACCGCATTCACCATTTTGGGCTCACCTTTAGTAAAGAAGGCATAAGCGAGGTCGACATATTCTTTAATTATTACTTTAGCGTCAACGTCTAACGTGTTGATTAATTCATAAACTGCGCACAAAAACAAAGCCCGCAAAGTTCCATCCATCCGCTCAAAAGACCAGCCTTCTTTGAGGAACAGTGCCAGCGATTTTTCCAGTTCTTGCTTGTTAGACTGTACTCCCCGCACAATTTTGGTAAAATACTCATTATCCATTTCTTCCACTTCCGCCAGTTCTTCCGTGGCATTAATATCTTCTTTAATGAGATAGCGCCCCACCTGTCCGGAGGTAAAATCTTTGATAACCTCATCAACCGGCAGTTGGCCATATTCCACCATATAGCAAGCCTGAACAGCCGCCAAGCGCGCCGCTGTTTTCATTTTAATTTTTTTAGAAACAAATTTTTCCATTTCAATTTCACCTTAGTCTTCGACGTCTTCATGAATGCTGGGACGTGCCAATTTATCAATAGTTTCCACAAAATTCTCAAAATCTTTGACCTCGCGAAAATCCTTATACACCGAGGCAAAGCGGATATAAGCGATATGATCGAGCTTCGAAAGAGCTTCCATCACATATTCGCCAATCACCCGCGACTGGATTTCGCTTTCACCCGAGCTTTCCAACCGCCGCTGGATAGAATTCACGATTTTTTCCACTCTTTCAGGGTCAATTGGCCGCTTACGCACCGCAATTTGGATTGAGCGAGCCAGCTTATCGCGGTCAAACATAGTTTTTTCGCCGTTTTTCTTAATCACAATCAAATCGCGGAGTTGCACTCTTTCATAGGTAGTAAAGCGCGACCCGCATTCGGGGCACTCGCGCCGCCGTCTGATTGCGGTATTATCATCAGCATTACGAGAATCTTTGACTTGAGTATCATCACAACCGCAAAAAGGACATTTCATTATTTTTGAGCTCCGTTATTAATTAAAGATTCGGCGACCTGATATAATTTTGAAGAATATCTTGCTCCTTTTATAAGGACAATATCCTTATTTTGCAACAATTTATTTCTAAGAAAATCATCTAACCCGTCTTTATTTTCAAAATAATACTGTTTAATGCGAGGAGGAAGCTGTGCTAAAGCATCTTTCATCTCCGGACAAACCCCGATTACGATGTCGACATCTGATTTTGCCAGCACTTGCCCGATTTCGATATGCCGCGCCGAAGAAGTATCACCAAGTTCGGCCATTTTGCCCAGCACTGCAATCTTGCGGCCGGTTTTAGGTAGTTTCGACATGGTTTCAATGGCAATTTTCATCGCCTCGGGCTGCCCCGAATAGCTATCATCAATCAGTGTATATGTACCAAAGGCTTCTTTTAAGGTCCATTGCTTGCCTCGCCCGGGCAGAGCCCCAAATTCCGGAATAACCGCCTCGGCTTTGCCTACATCAAGCCCCAAAGCTTTAACCACTGTTAGCACGCACCAGGCATTGTAGAGATAATGCTCCCCCGGTTGCGCGGTTTTAACTTTGAACTGTGAGGAAAAGTCTTTGCCAAACTTTATCACTTCTGCACCATTTTCCACCGCACGCCGCTCTAAAACATCGGCGAAATCGGTGTCGGCATTGATAATAGCTTTACCGCCTTTTTTAAGAGCTTGGAAAATCTCAGCCTTAGCCTCGGCAATGGCTTCAAAATTAGGGAAAAATTCAATATGCATCGGATAGACATTGGTCACGATTGCCATATCGGGCTCCGTAAAGCTCACTAACTCGGCAATTTCGCCTTTAGCACTCATTCCCATTTCGATCACCGCAAAATCGGCACTCATATCTAAATCGAGCAACGTCCGCGGCAAACCCGAATAGTTGTTGTAGTTGCCGTAAGTAGCATAAACCTTGCCAAATTGTGAAAGCACAAATTTGAGTTCTTCTTTGGTGGTAGTTTTGCCGGCACTTCCGGTCAAAGCAATCACCGTTCCCTTAAATTGGCGCCGATTGTAGCGCCCCAACAAACCATAGGCGCGCGCTGTATCCGCTACCAACACTTGTTTGCCTTCCGGAACATTATCGATAAGACGGTTCACAATCAGCAAAGAAGCCCCGTTTTTATAAGCATCACCAGCAAAATCATGACCATCAAATTTTTCACCTTTAAGTGCCAAAAAAGCCTCACCGGATTTCACCTCGCGGCTATTGGTCGAAATATTAGTAATCAGCGTTTCATCAGGTCGATTTTTAGCCTCCACCACTTCGGCTAATTTAATAGAACTAAGTTCAAGCATTTTACCTTCCCTCAACAATTGATTTTGGCATTATACCTCATTTCCCAAAACTTTCATCTATTTTTAACGCTTTTCCACTTTCAAGCGCTTGCATCAAATTGCAAAATATGCTACAGAAAAGAAAAAATATATTATTAACCATTAAAAATTTTTATTTATGAAAAAGACAATTATTGTAATTGTGGTATTAGGATTAATATTTGCCGCACGGTTTTGTAGTCATACGGTAGACATTGTCCATACTCAAGCCCTTGAAGGCACCGAATGTTCTGTTGCCGTCATTGACCTTGGCACCCCAAACGGCTATGCCGTGTATCATGGTCAAAAGCTGGTAAATGGTGAAATATATGATCAAATCAGCTCCAAGCACGGGATTATCATTGCTCATAACGAGCACGGCTATCGCTTTTACAATCGCTCCGGAAATATGATTAATAATCTCTATTATGATGATTATGACATCACCGTAAGATATGCAATTTTTGAAAGCCGATTTGGAAAATATATCTATACCCAGCATAACGATATATTAAGCATTCCCTATCAAGAAGTAATCCCGCAAGGACGACACTTTGCCGTCAAAGACGTAAATGGCTGGGGCGTTTTAGATAAGGACTTAGAGTGTATCATTCCTACCGAATATGCCTCTTTGTCCCAACTCCCCCACCCCTAAAAAAAGAACCACACCAATCGGCGTGGTTCTTTTCCTATTTACTTACAATCTGAAACTATCTGGTTGAAGATTTAGATTTCTTCATCAGCATATTTTTCAAATTTGCAAACGGCTTTTGAGCATGAGTTTTGTTTTCATGAGATTTGTTTGAAAAACGATCCACAAACTCAAATTTATCTGCATGTCTGGACTTTTTAGCCAAGGCACTACCGCGATTATCGCTCATATAGTTATAATAATCACCATTATCAGCCAAGAAAGACATCGCAATCACATTTTTATTTTTTTGTTCCATCCGCATCAGTTCCGTCGCCGGAAATTCCGCATCGGCATAAAAATGTCCGTCTTTAGCATTTCGCTTGTAGATAATGGTCTTATCAAGACCTTCTTCTTCATATTTAATTCCCTGCAAATAATCGCCATTGCAGTAATTAACCTCAAATTCCACATCTTCAAATTTTCCGTTGACCGGATTTTGGGTTACCAAAGTACTGCCTTCATAAGCACCTCTGGTAGCAAATTGCATCGGGTCCAACAAAGCCGGATCACGCCAATAGGCCTCATTGCTCACCACCCGATAATTGTATTTTTCATTGCTTTCCAACAATTTGAAATCTGAGTTTCCATCATCACGTTGATAAATTCCGTGAGCCACCGCCAACAGATTTCCGGCATCTTCAATCTGCTCTCTGGCAGAAGATCGTTCATTGCCCCAATACAAGTCATCAACAATAGCGGTTTTAAGATAATCTCCGTTACTATCTTTAACATAGACGCGCTCAGCCCAATCACCATAACGATCTCCGGCATATTCCTCCACATAGATAATGGAAGGAGATTTTTTATGCGCCTTAGCTTCAGCAACTGCCATTTCCAAAATACGAGCATCAGCCAATTCTTTCAAAGCATCGCGATTTTCATAGTCCTGCGTAGTCAAATCGGCCTCCCGATGCCATTTATTAGCCTGATGTTCTT
This sequence comes from uncultured Alphaproteobacteria bacterium, assembly GCA_944391725.1. Taxonomy (GTDB): domain Bacteria; phylum Pseudomonadota; class Alphaproteobacteria; order RF32; family CAG-239; genus MGBC133411. The sequence continues at coordinate 4,733 of CALXUQ010000046.1, forward strand.
CATAAGCAATTTTATCACCGGCCTTGACCACCGCCTGACGCAATACATCAACATTCAGCTTCTCAGCCATTTTTTCAATCACTTGCGGCTGATCCGGATGAACAAGCAAACTTCCGTCATTAAGTTTTTGAGCATAACGATTTAAGAAATCATTTGCTTCATAACCGGCTGCAGCCACTTTTCCATAGGCAATTGAGCGATAATCAATACGGTATTTATCAGCTTCCGCCAAACACTTTTCCACCACCTTGGAGTTAGAAACCGAGTTGGCTGCCAAATCTGCCAAAATTGTTCCCCACTCTCTCTGATAGATAGAATCATAATAGCGTCCACGAGCATATTCTTCGGCAGTATAATCATCTTTCACATCACCATTAGCACCGGGAATCTCCTCGGCATATTTTTGTGTACACTTGATAATACCCTCTACACATTGCTCATCACCATTGGTCACAGCAGACACTTTATGCAGCATATAACACACCCTATCTATGTCAGATTTTTCCCCAGCTCCAGCAATATCACTAGCAGTACGCGTTGCAACTTCTTGCACAATCTGCTTATAGATTTTTGGCTGATATACACCTTGGTTCACAATATGATTATATACTTGCAAAGCGTTAGACGACAATCTAGAAGCATCATAATTATCAGCTTGGATAGTTTTTGCCACATTAAGCATTTCTTCCATTGCTTTAGTATCATGTTTGTATGCATCAACCACATTGCCAACATTACTGGCTATTGCTTCAAATTCTTGCTTAACAAACTCAGCTCCTTTAATTGGGGCAATTTGAGCAATTTTCTCCAAACGAGGCATAATACTGGCCGTCATTTGCTTAGCTGCTGCCTCATCTTTAGTCAAATTTTTAGCAACATATTTTATAATATTTCTATAATTTTCCAAATTTTCTTGATTTATTGTATTATCGTTGGCATCTGCAAAATCTTCAACAATTGTACCTGCATAATACAACGCCATATCTTTATTGCTAATATTTTCCATAAAATCTTTTACATTTATATCAGACATTTCCGTCTCTCCTGTTAAATCAATGAATAAAAAACCACCTTAATTAAGGTGGTCGGAGAGTTAGAAAACCATATGTAATGAAATGATCCTTTGAGTTTTTAAAACTAATGTCCCCAATTGTCAGACATCGTTTCTGAACATATACTCAAAGCCCCCCGACCATGGATGCATCACATAATCAGGGGATATTTATGTTTAGGTATAAAAAATCCTACCTAAACTAACGATGTATATCCAAACACCGCATTACATTTGAGAGTTTTCTACGACTCCGCACCTTCTGGCGCTATTACGTTATAACTAACGTAAGTAGATTATATATACCACATTTTTAATAAAGAGTAAAGAGTATTTTTGTCATTTTTATAAAAAAATGTCCAATTTTATACTAAAGTATATATTAATGACCCTAAAAAAGGCCTCATTTTGAGGCCTTTTGCATTATAAGAAAATATAATTTGTCTTATGAGTAGATGGGGAACTGCTGACAAAGAGCAATCACTTTTTCTTTGGTGTCGGCAATCACCTGTTGAGCATCACCTTTTTGGAGCGCATCAATCACATCACAAATCCAGTTGGCAATTTGCTCAAACTCTTTTTCCTTAAACCCGCGAGTAGTACCGGCCGGTGTCCCTACCCTAATCCCGGACGTAATCTTGGGCGGCATCGGGTCAAAAGGAATAGCATTTTTGTTGCAAGTAATGTTAGCCTCACCCAAAGCCTTATCCACCACATCTCCGGTCAAACCTTTGGGGCGCAAATCCACCAACAAGAGGTGAGTGTCAGTTCCACCCGCTACCAAATCCAGCCCGCGTTTTTTGAGTGTTTCGCCCATCACTTTGGCATTTTTGATAACCTGCGCGGCATATTCCTTAAATTGCGGGGTTAAATCCTCGCCAAAACAAACCGCTTTGGCTGCAATCACGTGCATTAAGGGGCCGCCTTGAGTACCTGGGAAAATCGCCGAATCGATTTTTTTAGCAATCTCGGCATTGTTGGTCAAAATCATACCGCCGCGCGGACCACGCAAAGTTTTGTGAGTAGTCGTGGTGACCACATCGGCAAATTCCAGCGGATTGGGGTGTTGCCCACCGGCGACAAGGCCTGCAAAATGCGCCATATCCACCATCAGATAAGCCCCTACCTTATCGGCAATCTCGCGAAAACGAGCAAAATTAATTTGCCGCGGATAAGCCGAACCACCGGCAATAATCAGCTTGGGCTTATTTTCAAGCGCCAAACGCTCCGCTTGATCATAATCAATCAAACCGGTTTCTTTCACCACACCATATTGGATTGATTTCAACCATTTTCCGGAGATAGAAACTTTTGAACCATGAGTTAAGTGTCCCCCGGCATCTAAAGCCATCCCCATAATCAAATCGCAAGGTTGCAAAAGAGCGACATATACGGCGGTATTAGCTTGCGAACCCGAATGCGGTTGAACATTTACAAATTTGGCATTAAAGAGCTTTTTTGCGCGCTCAATAGCCAAATCCTCGACAATATCCACAAACTCGCAACCGCCATAATAACGATGGTGCGGATAACCCTCGGCATATTTATTGGTCATAATTGAACCCTGAGCCTCAAGCACGGCCGGAGAAACAATATTTTCGGAAGCAATCAGCTCAATTTGGTTTTGCTGACGATTTTTCTCCAGCGCAATCGCCTCAAAAACCGCCTTATCTTCATTTTGTAATTGTTGTGTGAAATCCATATGTTGACCTCCGTTACTTACTTAAGAGTTTCAATTTTATCAATCCGGCGCTGGTGTCTGCCGCCCTCAAAAGGAGTGTTTAAGAAAATGTCCATCCGCCGACATACCTCATCAAAAGTCATGGTGCGCCCACCAAATACGGCAATATTGGCATTATTGTGTTCTCGAGCCAAGCGCGCCACATCGTCATTATAAAGGAGAGCCGCCCGAATATGCGCACAACGATTAGCGGCAATCGAGATGCCGATTCCGGTACCGCAGATTAAGATTCCGCAGTCTGCCTCTCCGTTGCGAATAGCATCGCACATTTTTTGCGCCTCATCGGGATAATCGCAAGATTCCGACGAATATGTACCCAAATCAAGCATTTGGATTTTTTTATTCCGGTAGTAGTCTAAAAGTTTTTCTTTTAGTTCAAATCCTCCATGATCTGAGGCAATGGCAATTTTTTGCATATCCGCTCCTTTATTTATGTTTTGAGACATAATATAATACTTCCGCCGAGATAGAACAGTTTTTTGCAACTTATGCTATGAAAATAGCATCATCTTATGATTGCACTAGTATGTTTAAACTCATCCATCGTGTCAATTAAAGTCATCCCTCGTTTTCTGATAAGAAAACGTCCAGGGATCTTCGAATTCTTTTATACTTTCAAAATAGTAATACAAACTCGAATCCCCCTTGACGACTACTGGCGCATTCGAGAGTGACATATTACATTAAACCAGCACAAAGACAGCATCGCGGATTCATAGCACAAACGCCAAGCAACTAACTGATGCCTCAGGCGCTGCCTGCGCGCACCCGTCGCACGGGCGCACCTGCCGTACAGGTATAAAAAAACTCCCCATAAAGGGGAGTTTTTAATTAATGGCTCCGACTGCAGGGCTCGAACCTGCGACCAATCGGTTAACAGCCGATTGCTCTACCACTGAGCTAAGTCGGAATGGTGGAGGCCGGTACCGGAATTGAACCGATATAAAAGGATTTGCAGTCCTCTGCATAAGCCATTCTGCCAACCGGCCAACTTCGAATTACCTTCAACTCATTCGGTGTCTTTATATATACAGTTTTTTTGTTTCACGTCAAGAGAAATTTTCATATTTTTTGCACATAATTTTATTTTTTTTTGAAAGCCGCAAAAAATCAACCTTCTAGACATTGTGGAGAAATAAAAAAGGCGTCCCGCAAAGGAACGCTTAATTTGATTAATAATTATTCTCACTGCAAATCGGGCAGCAAGAATTTATTTTTCGAAAACATCAGACAGTCTTTCAACTCGTCTGATATCGGATTCTTTGCAAAGTAACTTTGCAAGAACTCGTAGAAGTATTTTTTGACATTTTTGTCAAAAACGATAAACACCCACCAAAATTTTACTTAACATTATATTTCAATGCGTTATATTTAGCCCGAAAGGAAACACCATGGAAGAATATGAAGAACAAGTTTTAGAATGTCACCAAGCTATGGAGATGGCCATTAACGACAAGTTCAGCATTCCGCTGTTAGAATTGCGCCAACGCCTCTTAAATGAGGAAATGGGCGAGCTCAACGCCGAAATTGATAATCTGATAAACGAGCTCAAGACCAGCGGAGAAACCACTGCCGCAAGCCGTGCCAAAATGCTCAAAGAACTGGCCGATTTGCAATATGTTTTGAGCGGAATGGTAATAAGCTTAGGTCTGCCCATGCAAGAGGCGTTTGCCCGTGTCCATAAAAGCAATATGTCAAAGTTAGTTAACGGCAAACCCCTCAAACGCGCTGACGGTAAGTTTCTCAAAGGGCCCAACTATCAACCGCCCTTTCTCCAAGATATTGCCTAATGTCAAAAAAAAATGCCCTCCCGTTTGGGAGGGCATTGAGCATCAGAAACCTTTGGCACATAACGACTAAAATATTATGCCGATTTTTTATTTTTCTCACCCAATACAAACTTGGGTTCTTTTCCGTTATTAATCACCTCCTCATCGATGATGATTTCCACCACATCTTTCTTGTCGGGGATTTCATACATCAAATTCATCAGGTTTTCTTCTAAGATTGCTCTCAGACCGCGAGCTCCGGTTTTACGTTCAATCGCTTTTTTAGCAATTGCGCGCAGTGCCTCATCAGTCTCGGTCAGTTTTACATCTTCCATCTCAAAGAGGGTGACATATTGTTTGAGCAGTGCATTTTTGGGCTCGGTTAAAACTTTGACCAATGCATCTTCGCTCAAATCAGACAAAGTCGCAATCACCGGCATACGTCCGACAAATTCGGGGATAAGCCCATATTTGATTAAATCCTCCGGCTGTACATCTTTGATAATTTCGCCGATACTCCGTTCATCCGGACCGCTGACTTTAGCCCCAAAACCAATTGAAGTTTCTTTACCGCGTCTGGCCACAATTTTCTCCAAGCCGGCAAAAGCACCGCCGCAAATAAACAAGATATTGGTAGTATCCACGTGCAAAAATTCTTGTTGCGGATGTTTGCGCCCGCCTTGGGGAGGAACATTGGCAATTGTACCTTCCACAATTTTGAGCAAAGCCTGCTGCACCCCCTCACCCGACACATCGCGCGTAATTGAGGGGCCATCGGTTTTGCGGGTAATTTTATCAATCTCATCAATATAGACAATACCGCGTTGCGCTTTTTCAATATCATAGTTAGCGGCTTGCACAAGTTTGAGAATAATGTTCTCCACATCTTCACCGACATATCCGGCTTCGGTCAAAGTTGTAGCATCGGATATTGCAAACGGCACATCCAAAATTTTTGCCAAAGTCTGCGCCAGCAAAGTTTTACCGCTACCGGTTGAGCCGATAAGAATCACATTAGACTTAGATATCTCCACATCTTTTTGGGTCTTTTGGCTGTTTAAGCGCTTATAGTGATTATAAACCGCCACTGACAACACTTTTTTGGCATAGTCTTGTTCAATAACATATTGGTCCAAAAATTCCTTAATTTTGGAAGGGGTTGGCAAATTTTGACCCACATTAGCCCCCTCGCCGTTTTCTTTGGAGATTTCGTTCATTTCATCTGCAACGATATTGATGCAAACTTCAATGCATTCATCGCAAATATACACACCGCGCCCGGCCACCAGTTTTTTGACTTCCGACTGGCTTTTGCCGCAGAACGAGCAGTGCAAAACTTCATCATTATTATCGGTTTTATCAGTCATTTTAACCTCATACGCTTACTTTGTCATCTCGCTGCGCGAAACTACAATTTCATCAATCAGTCCGAATTTTTTCGCCTCTTTCGGGCTCATAAAATTATCACGATCCATCGCTTTTTCCACGGCAGAGAGTTTCTGACCGGTATGTTTCACATAAATATCATTAAGCATTTTGCGCATTCTCAAAATTTCGGCCGCCTGAATTTCGATATCTGAAGCCATACCGCGCGCACCGCCGCTGGGCTGATGAATCATGATACGCGAATTTGGCAACGAGAAACGCTTGCCTGCGGCACCGCCGGCCAGAAGCAGTGAGCCCATTGAGCAAGCCTGCCCGATACACATGGTGTTCACATCGCAACTAATATATTGCATGGTGTCATACATTGAGAGTCCGGCCGTCACCACACCGCCGGGAGAGTTGATATACATATAAATATCTTTTTTGGGGTTTTCAGATTCCAAAAACAGCAACTGAGCACAAACCAAAGAAGAAACTTCATCATTAACCTCGCCGGTCAAGAAGACAATGCGTTCCTTAAGCAAGCGAGAATAAATATCAAACGAGCGTTCACCTCTGGCAGTTTGTTCAATCACCATTGGTACGAGAGTGTTATCAAACACTTCAAAAGGACTTCTCTCAGACATCAAAAAATTTCCTTACAATTAAAGCTATCAAACTTATAACATAATACTACAATATAATCAACAAATAGTAAACAAAACCGGCGAGTCATAAAAAAGTTTTTAGAAATCCATTTATGGTTACTGACGTAACCAAGGGGTGACATTATATTATTATAAACCCGTTCCTTAGATAGCATCGCGGATACAGAGCACAATCGCTCAGCAACAAACTGATGCCTCAGGCGCTGCCTGCGCGCACCTGCCGTGCTCTTTTCCTACTTTTTCACGGCACAATCGTAAAACAAGCTCCTTAGATAGCATCGCGGATACAGCGCACAGACGCCACGGACGTAAGTGATGCCTCAGGGGCTGTCTGCGAG
>CALXUQ010000047.1 GCA_944391725.1 uncultured Alphaproteobacteria bacterium
ATCCACGTATTTCTATATACGCTAGGATTTTGACCGCTTTGTTTTTCACGTTATAAGCCGCAAATCTTGAACTTTTTATGTACCATAGGTTGAGCTAAGTCTATCTACGCTAGGGTTTGTTTCGCTCCTAGAAATTACTCTATACGACTCATTCTCCGAACTTTAAAGCTCGTATTTTGGGTTATTAAAGCGATTTTACGGGGAATTCAGAAAGTTGATCTCGCAAGCTCGCTCGTCACGTAAGGCTCTGTCTGCGCACGAGGTGCTTGCCAATCGCCAACTATCGACTGCACGTAGGTTTATCTACGCTAGGATTTTCTTCACCCCTAGAAATCACTCTACTAACCTCAAACTCCGAACTTTAAGGGGTGCCAGAGGTTGAAACTTGTTTAGCCAATCCACGTATTTCTTTGCTAGGATTTTGACCGCTTTGTTTTTCACGTTATAAATATTTTGTCACCCCTTGGTTATGGCAGTAACCATCAAGGGGTCTTCGAGTTAGGCTTAAGTGTTTAGAAAGTTTGAAAAAATTCGAAGATCCCTGGGCGTTTTTCTTCGAAAAACGAGTGATGACCCTTGGGGTTGGACGTTTTCTTGTCAGAAAACGAGGAATGACTCTTTTGATTTGGCGATTGCTAAAAGCAATTTAAGGATGACACTAATAATTAATCATTAATAGCTAATCTATATAGCTGTTTACTACTTGCTCCTAGACATATTGGCGGGGTGAAAATTTTGCCGAAGAAATTATATCGCTGATAGTCATTTTTTTATGGGAGTACTTGATTATGCGTGTTGAAAAAACTAAAGAAAATCTGCAACGCTGCCTTTGTATGAGTTGTCCTTCTTACACTATGGGCTGCAAACTCAAAGCTATGCCCGAAAATATGGTCAAGATGTTTGAGGATTTTGATAAACTCGATCATTTTGAATGTATGTTTTGTGCCTTTGATAAAAGTCATTGTATTGAACAAGATCGGGGTTGTATTTGTGCTAAGTGCCAAAATTATAAAGATTATAACCTTAATCATGAAGACTATTGTATTAAAACCGGGGGTATCTAACCTTCTGTTTTATCCTGATAAAACCCTGCAGGTGTGCAGGGTTTTGGTTTTTTAAAACTCTTTTATCAAATTATTATATCCATAGTTTTTAAAAATTGGCACGGAGATTGCATATACTTGGGCAAGTGAAATTATCCAAGCTATTGGGGAGAATAAAATGGATAATACAAAATATGTGGCTTTATCGCGCCAAATGGGGTTATGGAAACAAATGGATATTGTTTCCAATAATATGGCGAATATGAATACATCGGGTTACAAACAAGACGAAGCAATTTTTAGCTCATATCTGGTGCAAACCCAAAACGCAATCGGGTTTGGCAAAACTCCGGTCTATTTTACTCAAGATTTTGGTACTTTTAAGGATTTTGCCGAGGGTGCATTCCAAGAAACCGGTAATCCTTTAGATGTGGCTATCCAAGGTGATGCTTTCTTTGCTATCGAAACTCCGCAAGGTGAGCGTTATACCAGAAAAGGTCAGTTCGCTTTGGATTATGAGGGCAAAATCGTAACAAAAGAAGGCGATATCTTGCTTTCGCAAAACAATGAGCCTTTCTTTGTGGCTCCGGGGGAAAAAGAAATCAGTATCAGCGAATCTGGCGATGTTTCTACTGAAAACGGCGTTATCGGTCGTATCAAGCTGGTAAAATTTGCCGATAACCAAAAACTTTCAAAAATCGGCGGTACCATGTTTGCCAATACCGATGGCAATACCATGTTTAACGGTGTTGAAGATGTTAGAGTCAAACAAAGAATGGTCGAAAAATCTAATGTCGAACCAATTGTTGAGATGAGCAAAATGATTAAGCTCCAGCGCTCTTATGAATATGTTCAACAAATGATTGATGAAGAGCATGAGCGAGTTTCTAACACTATCAGCACTTATGCGCAATTAGCTTAAGATAAAGGGGAAAAATTATGAGATCATTAAATATCGGCGCAACCGGAATGTTGGCACAGCAGACTAACGTTGATGTTATTTCTAACAATATTGCCAATATGAACACCACGGCTTATTGCAAGAGAAGAGCCGAATTTACCGATTTGTTGTATCAGAATGTTATTCGTCCGGGGTCTACCTCTTCGGCCTCGCAGACTGTGGTGCCTTCGGGTATCCAACTCGGTCTTGGGGTTAGAACCGCGGCGGTTTATCGGATTACAGAAGGTGGCGGTTTGACGAATACCGGAAATACTCTCGATTTGGCTTTGCGGGGGCGGGGATATTTTCAGGTCGAACTTCCAGAAGGAAAAGGTACGGCTTATACCCGTGATGGGGCTTTCCAAAGAAATGGGGACGGTGTAATTGTTACTCATGACGGTTACACCGTGCAGCCAGAAATTACTATTCCTGATGACGCAATTGAAATCTATGTCAATAGCTCCGGCGAGGTGTGGGTCAAACAAGACGGCGAAACCGATGAAATCAACGTCGGTCAGCTCGAATTGGCGGCATTCCCTAATGAAGCCGGACTTGAAGCTATGGGCAATAACTTGTTGCTCGAGACAGAAGCCTCGGGTGCTCCTATCCTTGATAACCCCGATACCGAAGGTTTTGGCTCGGTGCTCCAAGGTTATTTGGAAACCTCAAATGTTAATCCGGTATCGGAAATTACCGAGTTGGTTTCGGCTCAGCGCGCCTATGAGATGAACTCGAAAATTATCTCTACATCCGACCAAATGCTGAGCACAATTAACCAACTTAAATAAAAATGATAAGGATTGAGCATATGTTTAAGTTTGGCGGTTTCATAGTTTTGTTTTTAGGGGCTTGGGTGCAGTCGGTTATGGCGGCAACCAGCTATGTGGCAGAGGCTGATTTTGCCCAGGCTCTGAACAAAGAATTTGTGGAACAAGTCAGCGATGAAAATGTGGATTGGGAGTTTTACGGCGGACAGACAAGTTTTGCTTTTGAAAATGTTTCTCAAATCAAAATCATGATTGCAAAAGCAAAATTTGATGAGTTGCAAAATAAGTTTAGCGCTGAGGCGGAAATTTTCGGAGACGGAAAATCTTTGGCCAAAACCCAACTCCAAGGTAAGTACTATGTGCTGGGCGAAGTGTTGGTGCCGGCACGCAACATCAATAAAGGCGAGGTCTTGACTCAAGATATGCTCAAAACCATTACCATCAGGTTAAATCGGATTAAACCGGTGAATGTGGTGGATGCCGAGGCCCTTATAGGACGAGAGGCAAAAAGAACTTTGCGTGAAGGCAAAATGATTAGTGAGAAAGATATCGGAAAAGTAATTCTGATACATAAGGGAGATATTGTGAGCTCGTTGTATCGGACCGCAAAAATGCAAATCTCGGCTAAGGTTGAGGCTTTGGAAGAAGGCGGTAAAGGCGATAAAATTGAGGTGCGCAATATTAACAGTAAAAAAGTGTTGTTTGCCGAAGTAGTCGATGCGGATACGGTTGTGGTGGAAATGCAATAAGCAAAGGTGAACATGATGAATATGATGATTGGTAAAATTAAAATTTTGAGCGCATCACTACTGATGGCTACCGCGTTGACCGGTTGTGGTACTTGGGACAGGTTGAAAAATGTGGGTAAGCATCCGGAACTGACCCCGATTGAAAATCCGGTTGAGGTGCCGGGGTATCAAGCGGTTTCGTTGCCGATGCCAAGTAAGGTAGAGGCAAAGCCTGGAGCAAATTCGCTTTGGAAGCCAGGCTCAGAAGGATTTTTCAAAGATCAAAGAGCACAAAAAGTCGGCGATATTATTACGGTGAAAGTTTCGGCCAAAGATAATGCTTTGATGGAAAATGAGACCGAACAAAACCGTGATGATAATACGGATTCAATGGGGGTTAGTTCATTTTTGGGTTATGAATCGCATTTGGGCGATTATCTACCCGATGCCGTGCAGCCGGCTAACCTGATTGATGTTACTTCAAACCGAGAAATTTCCGGTGATGGCAAAATTGATAGAAAAGAAAATATTGAAATGACCATGGCGGCAATCGTTACACAGGTACTTCCTAATGGTAATTTGGTAATTGAGGGTACACAAGAAATCCGAGTGAACTATGAGTTGCGCCAGCTGACGGTTCGTGGGGTTATTCGGCGGGCAGACATTCAATCCGACAACACAATCGAATCGAGCAAAATTGCAGAACTCAGAGTTTCTTATGGCGGTAAAGGTGTGATATCTGATGTTCAACAACCGCGTTACGGTCGTCAGCTAATTGATATCTTGGCTCCGTTCTAGATAAATTTTCCCCTAATTATTGTGTTGGCAATGATGGAAAAATCTCCCCAATTTTTTTCCAAGATGCCGGTTATCAGAATATGACCAAGCAGCCAGAAAGGCTTTTTCATCCGGCCTGCAATTCATCCCCAGAATCGCAGGCCTTTTTTTTATTTTTGTGGATAGTGGTGGTTTGGTGGTTTAAATTTTGGTTTGATGAATTATATTGGTGTTAGCTTTTATAACAAAAGAGGTAGTCATGAAAAATAGTGTTGATCAGATTAAGCAGGCGGAAGTTGAAGCCGAAATTTTTCTCAAATATGCAATGGCCTTATCTAAGGCTTCTACCAGTAATGATGATACACAGAAATTGCTGGCTTTGGATAATAACCTCAAACTTTGGGTGGAAATTGAGACTTCTTTGAAAGATGCAAAAAGCTTGCTTTCTCAAGAGATTAAGGACAATTTGTTGCAACTATCCAAATTTGTGGAGAGAATGACCCTATCTAAAGGCGTGAAAATGTCAAAAACAGATTTTGACTGCTTGATTAATATTAATATGCAGATTTCAGAGGGTTTGCTTGAGGCAGTTAAGAATTCTTTAGCTCGGGAAGAGGCTTTCTCGCTTTTGAAATGTGCGATTGATATCTCTACGGCGCGCGAAAATAATGATGCCAAGGAGCTGGTCAGTGCTTTGGACAACAATCTGAAATTGTGGGTATATATCAAAACTTTGGCCGGATCTGAAGGAAATAAGCTGCCGCAAGAAACTAAGTCGAATCTGATTAAGTTGGCAGATTATGTCTCGGCTAAAACTATTGAAGTGGGACAAAACATTGATAATGTTAATCCCAAAACGATTGACAGTATGATTATGACTAACTTGCAAATCTCGGAAGGTTTGATGACCCGTTCGGCTTAAACCTGACAAAATTTGGTGGGGAAAAGGGGGAGCTTTGGTGAGCTTCCCTTTTTTTGTGGTGAACAAAAAATTGACATTTGTCATAAAAAAGGTTATGTAAGCTTTTAATTGTTAATTAAATAACGGATTGAAAATGGCAAATTCGGAAACAGATGAAAAACAACTGGAAGTGCGTGATTTATTGCGCGAATCAGCAGAATATGTTGCTAAACAGTGGAAAATTTTGAGCTTGTTTACGATAGCGGCAATTATACTTAACCTGCTGATTTATCCTCTGGGCGGAACCAAAAGCTATGGTTTTGGGGCGGTGATGATAGCGCTGTATTTGCTTGAAAGTGCATTTTTCCGTTTCTTTTTTGATAAGCGTCCGTATCTGCAATGGCGGCCGATTATGCGCTCTTTGGCTCCGTCGCTAAAAGTGGTGTTTTTGGCGGCGGTATTTGCACTGTTGTTATCGTTGTTGCCTTTTATTCCGTTGCTTTTGGGTATTCCATATTTTAAAGAATATACAAATTCGTTGGCTTATGCTGATGATTATCTCTTGTTTTTGCAACGTTATATGCAGGAAGTTCCGCTGGTGGATTGGGGGCTAAACGCCATATTGATTTTGATTGCGCCGATTATCTTATTCCGGCCGATGCTGGCGTGGATTGCCGCCATTATGGGACGGCGCGGGTCACTGAGAGTGGCTTGGCGGATGAGCCGGGGAAATTATGGGCAATTCTTGAGTTTGAGTTTTGTTTTTTTGGCCCCGTTGATGATATTGTACCACATTGCTGAGGTGGTGCCGGAGTTAGAAATCGGAGCAGATATTTTATCTGTAGTGGTTGCCATGTTTATGAATGTGGTCTTGGCTAAAATTTATAAAATCTTTTATCAAGATTAATACTCAAACAAAGGATAATCTAATCCGTGCGGCAAATTATAATGCCACCATTCGTGCGGAATGCTGTTTAACCCGATATTTTCCATTAATGCTTTTAGTTCTTGGCGGTTGGAAATGGCCGTGGGGTCTTTCGAATCCATATAATCGTGACGAGCTTGCTGTAAATAAGTTTGCAAATTGTCGGTTTGCCCTTGTTGGACTTCTTGGGCTAGTTTAGGGGAATAAGCGTCGACCAATGTGGGGTAGGTGAGCTCAGTGCCATCGGCGCGGCATAGGCAGACATCAATAGCGGTACCATGGCAATGTTGCGATTTTTCCGGAGCAGCGGCAAAATAGCCTTTAATCGGAATAATCTCTAATAATTTTTGATGAGCAATTATAGGACGGGCGGCATCAAAAATCTTCATTTTCAAATTATTGGCTCGTAACCAGGGAATGGCTTTTTGCAAAACTTGCCACATATCTTGATGAATATAAGCATGATTACCAAGGCCGATTTCTTGATATACGGCACGTCCGGTCATATTATGATTAAGTCCGGCATACATCAGCTCAACAATAAAATCGGGGTCGGAAATTTCAACATAGTCGGCAGGTATCATTTTATCAGCTCCAAAAATTCTGCTTCGCTTAAAATTTGCACTCCGAGCTCTTTGGCTTTGGCGGCTTTAGATCCGGCGTCTGCTCCCATGATGACATAATCGGTATTTTTAGAAACCGAGCCGGCAACTTTGGCGCCTAGGCTTTGGGCTTTGCTTTTGGCTTCTTGTCTGGTTAAATGTTCCAGCGTTCCGGTGAAAACTACGGTTTTGCCGGTGAGAGGAGAATCGTGGCGAGTATTGTCGACATAGGGTTCGACATGGACTTGGGCCAGTAAATCGTGAATGGTTTTAAGGTTGTGGGCTTCAGCAAAAAACTCCACAATATCTTTAGCCATGGCTCCGCCGATACCGTCAATCGAAACTAATTTGGCGGTATCTTTATTTATCATATCATTCATGAAAGCTTCAAAAGTGCCATAGTTTTGAGCCAGCAACAAAGCAGTGGCGGAACCGACCTGACGAATCCCTAAAGCATAGATAAATCGCGGCAAAGATATTGTCCGTTTGGCATTAATTGCCTTAAACAGATTATCAACCGATTTTATGCCCCAGCCTTCGCGGTTTTGCAATCGGAAACTATTGGCAGACAGGGGCGAAAACAAATCTATCACTTCGGGTTGATTGCGTTGCTCAATGGTAAAAATATCCGCCGGATTTTGAATGATTTTATCGCGATAAAATTCTTCAATAACTTTGCTTCCAAGTCCTTCAATATCAAAGGCATCGCGCGAGACAAAGTGTTTGAGCCGCTCAATGATTTGGGCCGGACAGGTTAAGCCGCCGGTACATCTTCTGACGGCCTCATCTTCTTCGCGAATGGCATGAGCACCGCATTCGGGACAATAGTGCGGAAACTCAAATTCGACCGAATCGGCAGGGCGTTTTTCTTTAATTACACCAACCACTTGGGGAATGACGTCGCCGGCGCGTTGGATAATGACCGAATCGCCAATGCGAATGTCTTTGCGTTTGATTTCGTCTTCATTGTGCAATGTGGCATGAGATACCATCACTCCACCGACGTTAATCGGCTCTAAGTCGGCCACCGGAGTTAGGGCGCCGGTTCGTCCGACCTGAACGCGGATGTTGTTGATGGTGGTAATGGCTTGTTCGGCCGGAAACTTGTGGGCAATGGCCCAACGCGGGGTGCGGGTCAGAAATCCTAAGCGTTCTTGAAGCTCAATGGAGTTGACCTTGTAGACCATGCCGTCAATATCATAGGGCAAAGAAGCTCTTATCTCCATGATGCGTGCAAAGTTTTGTTCAATTTCAGCCACGCTATGGCATAGTTTATTTAAGGGATTAATCGGGAAGCCCCAAGCACGCAAATGTTCAAAAAAATCTGCTTGCGAATCCCATACGCGATTGGATACCTCGCCCCAGGTATAAGCAAAAATGCTTAAATTGCGTTCGGCGGTGATGCGCGAATCGAGTTGGCGTAAAGAACCGGCGGCGGCATTGCGCGGATTGGCAAAAGTTTTTTTACCTTCGCTTTCATATTTTTGGTTAAGAGCAAAAAAATCGGCTTTAGACATATAAACTTCGCCGCGTACTTCCAAAATATCGGGCACCGGACCTTTTATGTCCAGCGGCAAAGAGCGAATTGTACGTAAGTTGGCGGTAATATCTTCGCCGGTGGTGCCGTCGCCGCGAGTGGCGCCTTGCACAAATTTGCCATGTTCATAGCGGGCGGAAAAAGAAAGGCCGTCAATTTTGGGTTCGCACATAAAAGTCGGAGTGTCGGCAGTGTTTAAAAAGCGTTTGACTCCTAAAATGAAATCATCAACTTCTTCAATGGAAAAAACATCACCTAAGGAAAGCATGGGAAAACGGTGGCTGACTTTGCTAAACTCGCTTTTAATAGGTGCGCCGACCCGACGGGAAGGGCTGTCGGCCCTAACTAAATGCGGAAATTTGGCCTCAATTTGCTCGTTGCGCCGCTTGAGCGAATCGTATTCAGCATCGGTTAGATACGGGGCATCAAACTGATAATATGCAATGTCGGATTTAGCCATTTCGGCGGCAATGCGTTGGAGTTCGGCTTTAGCTTGTTCTTCGGTCAGTTCAGCGATATCTATCATGGTCTTACCTTAATCAAATTTTTCTTCTTCATATCATAAATCTTGAGGCTCATAAAATCATCAATAATTTTGCAAATATGCAAAGTTTTGGAAGGCAAAATTTGCGCTTATGCCAGAATGGATTGTATAAATATTTGTGAAAAACAGGATGATAGTTAATTAATTTTAAAGATGTGTTATTTATAGTCTTTAGTTGTAGTTGGTAATTAGTTTGGAGAAATCTAATGAATCATGATGCGCCTGAAAACAAAAATGAACTGATTGAGAGTTTGCCAGCAAATTCTAGTTGGTGGAAGTTTTTTGTGACGATGTACTTTGGTCGGAATTATTTTAGGTTCAGCGGCCGAGCTTCGCGCAAGGAATATTGGGGAACTCAGATATTGCTTAATGTGTTTTCTTTTTTACTTTTATTGACGGCATCGGTGTCCGGTGCTTTTTCGATTGTCGGTTTGAATATCTTGTCAAATGTGATTGCTCTTTACAGTATTATTCCGGGGTTTGCGCTGATGTCTCGACGCTTTCATGATATTAATATGCGGGCTTGGTGGGGATTGCTAATCCTGCCGTTGTTCTTCTTGCCGTTCTTTAAGGGTGATCGCAGAGATAATCGCTTTGGGCGGACTATCTATCGTGAGGAATAATGAAACGAGCGTTTAAAATTATCTTTTCCGTACTGTTCGGTGATAGATTTTTTAAGTTACAAGGGCGAGCCGATTTAGTGGAATTTTGGCTTGTGTTTGTAGTCTATTGGATGTTGCCGTGGGGTTGGTTTTTAAGGACAGAGCCCGGGTCAACGGTAAGTGTTTGTTTAATGTTATTTATAGTGTTCCTACAGCCATGGATTATGTGGGGTTTGGTGGTGCGCCGACTCCACGATTTGAACTTGAGAGGTTGGTGGATGCTAACTATTCTTCCTCTCTTGGTCTTGCCATTCTGGCCAGGAAAAAAAGAGCCGAATCGGTTCAATGAGGACGATTAATTAGTAAGTGTAAAATCTTTGCAAAAAAGCGGGGAGCAAATTGTCCCGCTTTTTTATTGGCGAATCGAGAAGCTTGACTTGAATTCCATAGGGCGCTATAACCTATACGAAATCTGAATTATTGATTGTTTATACATATAAATTTATTGTTTATGGAAATTAAAATTGTGGTCGGAAACGACGTATGGACATTTAATCCGGCAGCGGATTGTAAAATTGAGTTGGAAGTTGTCGCTAATCAGGTTCGCGAGGTACATTGTGTTCCGATGGATAGTAATGATGCTTCCTTAGCAGCAGAAAAATCAGCGGCGACAACTTATCAAAGAGACGGTTGAACTTATGTTAATGCCAGAGAATTGCTACAATCATATCGTGAACACGGTTATTGTAATGAATATGAGGCGATGGAAATTTTAGGGGATTGTCATAAAGATGAAGTTCTTGCCGATGACACTTATATCTCAGGTTTGTTTGAATGCTATTTTAGAGGTCTGGTTACGGTTTGGAAACAAAATAGCGGAAATTTGGCGGTGTTAGCTGATGACTGATGAGAGAATCCAAAAGTGGTTATAAAAAAAAGGAATCCAATCTAGGATTCCTTTTTTTGTTAATTTGGCTGGGCCTATTTTTCAGGGGCAATCACCATGGTCATCTGACGGCCTTCCATTTTGGGCTCAGAATCGAGTTTATACAACCCTTCCAAGTCGTCCAAAATGCGGTGCAAAACATCTTGCCCGAGGTTGCTGGTGTTCATCTCGCGACCTTTAAAACGCATGGTGAACTTGACCTTGTTGCCTTCTTTTAAGAATTTTTTGGTTTGTTTGATTTTGACTTCATAGTCGTGGGTATCAATCATTGGACGGAGCTTAAGCTCTTTAATTTCCACAACTTTTTGATTCTTTTTAGCTTCGGCTTTGCGCTTTTGCATTTCATATTTATATTTACCGAAATCTAAAATTTTACAAACCGGAGGAACAGCTTGAGGAGAAATTTCAATCAAATCCAAATCAGCATCGGCAGCGCGCTGCAAGGCTTCTCGAATCGGAACAATTCCGCAATTTTCTCCGTTCTCATTAATTAAACGAACTTCTTTTACTCTAATTTCTTCGTTAATGCGCGGCCCGTCTTCTTCGCGTACTGGCGCATTGGTATTTTCTTTAGCTATTGTATCCTCCATAGGTTGTTAAAAACTATATCGTCACGAATGACGTGATATATATAATACAAAAGTTATTCTGATTAGCAAGCAAAACTTGGCAGAATCCTCAGAAATTCCGCGCCAATTTTAGCCTTATTCACAAAAAAGAATCATATGATAGATGGATTATAGCCGATTTAAATATTTGACTTTAAAAAAATTATCTATTAATATCTAGGCTTATCAAACGGTTAAAAAATATCTCACAAGAAAAATAATTTTTTTCAAAAAATATGTTGACAATGTGGGAGAGATGGCATATAAACCGCTTTGTCGCCGCGATGAGGTGAGTTTGGAAAAAGCGAGCTGAGCGGTGAGTTATAAAGAAAAAGTGAATAAGAGATATAAGAAGATACGCAGACGGTAGTATCGAATAAAAAAGATAT
>CALXUQ010000048.1 GCA_944391725.1 uncultured Alphaproteobacteria bacterium
AAACATTGACATACACATCCTTGAAGTAATCCAGGTCCAGCCCGTCGAAACTGAGCGTACTGTCCGGTTGTGCGGCGCAGGTTGCTCCCAAGCGTTATGGGGCAATGCCGGAGGTGGACTTGGTGCTCGGAAACCGCGAAAAAGCCGAAATTGAAAAATATCTGAACTCTCCCATTACCGAAAAAACTATCGTCGGCGATATTTTTGATTATGACAGCTATGACCGCTATGTGATTACCGGTTTTGAGGGGAGAGAACGGGCTTTTGTGCAAATTCAGCAGGGGTGTAATCATCGTTGCACCTATTGCATTGTGCCTTTTGCGAGAGGGAATAACCGCTCGGTGCCGGAAGCAGATATTTTGCACCAGATTGGAGAACTTTTAGAGCGCGGTTTTGCCGAAATTTGTTTGACCGGAGTTGATGCTTGTTCTTATCAGCCCTCATTTAGTCAATTAGTCCGGCATATTTTGGAGCGCTTTCCTAATCTGCCTTCTTTGCAATTTGGTTCGTTGGATCCGGCGGCGGTTGATGATGAGTTTATTGCTTTGGTCGGGAAATATCCTAACATTTATCCGCATTTTCATCTGTCAATACAATCGGGTGATAATTTGGTACTAAAGCGCATGAAACGCCGTCACACCCGCGAGCAGGTAATTGAGCTATGCAACAAAATTCGCAAGTTGCGTCCGGAAGCAACTTTTGGGGCAGATTTTATTTGCGGTTTTCCGACCGAAACCGAAGAACAATTTGAAAATACACTAAAATTGGTTGATGAAGCCAAAATTTCTAAGCTCCATGTCTTTCCGTACTCGGAGCGTTCGGGTACGCCGGCGGCGCTGATGCCGCAAGTGTCGGTAGAGGTTCGGCGCGAGCGGGCAAAGCGTTTGCGTCAGAAAGGAGAGGAATAATGAGTGGTTGGTTGGCTAAACTTGGTTTGGGACTTAAAAAATCTTCCCAAAAATTGTCGGGTGGAATTAGTGATATTTTTACCAAAAGAAAAGTCGATGCCAAAACTCTTGAAGAACTGGAAGAGTTGCTGATTGCCTCGGATATGGGGGTTAAGGCATCGGCCAAAATTATCAAAGAGTTTTCTAATCGGCGTTTGGATAAGGAACTTTCCGATGAGGAAATTAGGGCGGAATTGGCGCAAGATATTGCCCAGATTTTGAAACCTTCCGAGCAACCGTTGATTATCGGTTCGCAAAAGCCGTTTGTTATCTTGATGGTGGGAGTGAACGGAGCCGGAAAAACAACCACTATCGGTAAACTTGCGGCTAAGCTAAAAGCTGAGGGCAAAAAGGTTTCATTTATTGCCGGAGATACTTTTCGGGCGGCGGCGGTGGAGCAACTCCAAGTGTGGGGACAGCGCAATAATGTTCGTGTCTTTGCAAAGCCAACCGGAGCTGATGCGGCCGGAACTGTCTATGACGGTTTGCAAGAGGCAATTAAGCAAGGTGATGAGGTGGTTTTTGTGGATACGGCCGGTCGGTTGCAAAACAAAGCCGGCTTAATGGAAGAGCTCAAAAAAGTGGTGCGGGTTATCAAAAAAATTATTCCCGATGCTCCGCACGCAACTTTGCTTACCATTGATGCCACAACCGGACAAAATGCTTTGGCGCAAGTGGTGGCTTTTAAGGATATGGTCGAAGTGAGCGGTTTGGTAGTAACCAAGTTAGACGGCACTTCTAAAGGCGGCATTCTCGTGGCTATTGCCGAGGAAACAAATGTGGCGGTACATTATATCGGTGTGGGCGAGGGGATTGAGGATTTAGACCGCTTTAGAGCAGAAGATTTTGCTCGCAACTTGCTAAATGTTTAAGCTCTAATATCGGGAGCCGATTTTTTCACACCGGCGAAATCTGCTCTTAACAAAAAGTTTAATTGAATTATACTAAAAGAAATTTGCTAAGAGGGCAGAGATGGAAGATTTATTGGATTTTATGCAACGTCCGGCAACGCCAAAAATTTCGGCGCAAAGCGCTCAACCGTTTCAGGAAAAAGAATTTACGGTTAGCGAACTCTCTTTTGAGATTAAGCGTTTTGTGGAAACCGCATTTGGAAAAGTGCGGGTCAGAGGGGAAATTTTTGGAGCAAAACGGGCGGATTCCGGTCACTATTATCTATCACTTAAGGACGAAAATGCTGTGCTATCGGCCGTATGTTGGAAAGGTGTGGCCGCGCAACTCAGTATTAAGCCCGAAGACGGTTTGGAAGTGATTGCAACCGGAAAAATTACGACCTTTGCCGGAAAGTCATCATATCAGTTGGTGATTGAGCAGATGGAAGTGGCAGGCACAGGGGCTTTGCTCAAGCTGTTGGAAGAACGCAAAAAGCAATATGCGGCTGAGGGTTTGTTTGATGCCGCTCACAAGCAAAAAATTCCTTATTTGCCGGAAACTATCGGAGTGGTGACCAGTGCCAGCGGAGCAGTGATTAGGGATATTATTCATCGAATCAGCGATAGGTTTCCAAGGCGTATAATTTTGTGGCCAACTCCGGTACAAGGAGAAGGGGCCGCCGACAAAATTGCAGCGGCTATCCGCGGTTTTAATGCAATGTCAACTACCGGCGCCGTTCCTAAACCCGATGTTTTGATTGTGGCACGCGGGGGCGGAAGTTTGGAAGATTTGTGGCCGTTTAACGAAGATGCGGTTATTCGGGCCGTGTATGATTCTCAAATTCCGATTATCTCGGCAGTGGGACATGAAACCGATACCATGCTGATTGACTATGTGGCTGATGTCAGAGCGCCAACCCCGACCGGTGCGGCAGAGTTTGCAGTGCCGGTGCGAGCTGAGCTGTTGATGCAGGTGGCAAATTTGGACAAGCGCCTCAAAACATCAATTATCCGCTATTTTGAAGAACGTAAGTCCGTGCTCGATGGCTTGGGGCGCGGTATCCCGAACTTGGCGCAACTGCTTTTAGAACAACAGCAAAAATTAGATGACCGAGTGGAACGCTTAAAACTCTCTTTTGGGCAATATCTTTCAACCAAGAAAAATCAGATTGTGCAGTTGGCTTTGCGTCCGTATTACATCAAAAACATCTTGGAGAAAAAAGAAGATGCATGCAAAAACTTGTTTTTGCGGCTGGAAAACGTTTCTATCGAATCGGTGTTGAAGCGGGGGTTTGTGTGGGTGCGCGATGCTCAGAAAAATACAGTTTATTCGGCCGCTCAAGCTAAACAAAATGATAAACTGGAGATTAATTTTGCCGATGGTGCGGTAGAGGTTTCTACCACAAGTCAAGTTAATAAACCGGCGCCAATCACAAAAGTCAGAAAGGTGAAGAAAAATGAAAATTTGCAGTCAGATTTGTTTGATTTTTAGTGCTTTATTCTCTTTAGTTGCCAATGCAATGGCGGCAGAAGTGTGGTATGGGGCGGCAAAGCAAGGCAACGTGTTGCAGGGGCAAATTCCGGGGGTGTCCAAGATTGTGATCGAAGAGCAGACTTATCAGGCTGATGAAGACGGAAATTTTCTAATCGCGTTTGGGCGTGAGGCTAAGGCTAAACAAAATGTGGAACTCATATTAACTGACGGCACGGTCAAAAATGTGGTTTGGAAAATTGCTCCCACCCAATGGGATATTCAAAAAATCAACGGATTGCCGCAGAAAAAAGTGACCCCATCAGCCGAAGACCAAGCGGCGATTAATGATGAGCGCAGTCAGGTGAGCAAGAGCTTGTCTGCGGATTTGCGCCAAGGATACTGGAAAAACGGTTTTGTGGAGCCGCTTAAAGGTCGTATCAGCGGCGCATTTGGCGGACAACGTGTGATGAACGGCCGCAAAATGAACTCTCATGCCGGAGTGGATATTGCCGCGCCGCTGGGTACAGATGTGGTGGCAGCCGGTGACGGCAAAGTGGTGATGACCGCGCCTAATTTGTTCTACTCGGGAAATATGATTACGATTGATCATGGTTATGGTTTGCAGACCATGTACGCTCATTTGAACAAAATAAAGGTCAAAAACGGGCAAATGGTGAAAAAAGGAGAGGTGATTGCTGAGGTGGGGCAAACCGGACGGGTGACCGGACCGCATCTGCATTGGGGCGCGGCGATTAAAGGGGTGCGTTTTAATCCGCATTCGTTATTGCAACTCAAGGGCGGCGAAAATCAACATAGCGTTAGTTCGCACGATTTTACCAATTAATAACTATTTTGATGTATCTTGAAGGTAAATGTGAAATTTTGCAGGTTGGAGGTGAACAATGAGTGAGGCAGGGCAAAGACAGTCATCTTTGGAAGCGGTGACTTGTTTGATTGTGGATGATGATAAGTTCTCGCGGACGTTTGCCAAGACGGCGTTGTATCAAATCGGTATCAAAAACGTTAAGGAAGTCGGCAGTGCCGAAGAAGCTAAAGAAATGGTGGCAACATCTAAGATTGATGTAATCTTGCTCGACCAGCAAATGCCCCAAGAAACCGGTCTTGATTTTGCTAAAGAACTGAAAAATAATTCGCACGAGGAAGTGAAAAATATTCCGATAATTATGATTACGGTTGACACTAAAGAAAAAACCGTGCTAGAAGCCAAGGGGTTGGGAATTCAGGAATATTTGATGAAACCAATCTCGCCTTTGGCACTAAAAAAACGGATTTGTTCGGCTTTGGGTATTAAACAAGAAAGAGTCTAAATGATTGATTTGCATATTCTATTTCTCTCGGTTTTGCAGGGCATAACTGAGTTTTTGCCGGTGAGTTCATCGGGACATTTGATTTTGTTTTCGAAATTTACAACCTTTGAGGACCAAGGAATTGCCTTGGATGTGGCGGTGCATCTGGGGTCGATTTTTGCGGTGATGATTTATTTTCGAAAAACAATTTGGGAAGTTATCAAAGGAACGCTGAAAAGTTATTTTATTCCGAATTTTAAGAATAACGGTAACCGGATTTTTTGGCTGATGGTGATTGGGACCATTCCGGTGGTGGTAACAGGTTTGTTGTTCCGCAAATATGGGATTGAATTTCGTGATGATGACGGTAGCAAAGTCATCGGCTGGACGATTTTGGGATTTGGATTGCTGTTGTTTGTGGCTGACAAGGTGGGTATGACCATTCGCAAAGTGGAACATTTGGGGGTGTTAGATGCCTTGTTAATCGGTTTGGCGCAGTGTTTGGCTTTGGTGCCGGGGACCAGCCGCTCGGGGATTACGATGACGATGGCGCGTTTTTTGGGAATGGAACGTGCGGAGGCGGCAAAATTTTCAATGTTGCTTTCTATTCCGGCGATTTTGGGGGCGGCAACTTTGGTCGGATATGAGCTCTATTCGGCCGGACAAATGCAAGAGTTGTTTATGGCGGCAGATGGAGTGATTTATTCGTTTGTGGCCTCGATTTTGGCAATTTATATAATGATGTGGTGGCTCAAGAAGTCGACATTTTTGCCGTTTGTGATTTATCGGGTGATTTTGGGTGCAATTTTGTTATTAAATTCGTACGGATATATTGACATCTTGCAAAAATAACTTTATAAGGTTTCTCGTATCTGATTCGACAATGCCCTGATGGCGGAATTGGTAGACGCGCAAGTTTCAGGTACTTGTGACCGTTTTGGTCGTGGAAGTTCGAGTCTTCTTCAGGGCACCACAAAAAAGCCACCCTTTAGGGTGGCTTTTTTGTGGTGTGTTAAATGTAAGGTTCTCGAACTTCCAGAAGGAAGTTTGACTACAAGCGGCAGGCAGACGGGAGTATGCCGGTGGCGCAGCCGGCCGCGCAGTGGAACGAGCAATGCGGCAGCATGGCGAGAACTGGCTTCTTCAGGATGGTGAAAAGAACTTGTTAATTTGTGAAGCCGCGGCGGCGTGGGCAGGTTTATTAAGAAAAGAGCTCGTTTCCGTGTCAAGAAAACGAGCTCTTCTGGTTTATAATTTGTCTATCTCTTGAGAGACCTGAAGGCTTCTGTAGCACTGCCAGGCGAACAAGAGCGGAATTAGACTAAAACAGCTGGTCAAGATGTAATACAATATCCCACTTTGGTGTTGCTCTATTATCATAAAGCCCATAGCTGTGATAATCAGAGAAACCAGAAATCCAAAAGACAAATAAGATTGAATGGTTAATATCTTTTGGGTCAATTCAGTTTTAATGATAACTCGATTGGGGCCTTTTTCTCTTTGAATGTATTCCACCATATTTCGGCACTTAGCGATACTGCGCGAGGCAATGATACTTATACCAATGCCGGCAATTACATATACAAAATACAACAGCATAATATTGAAATTTTAAGTTAATAATCGTTAATTTTGGCATAGAATATCATTTAAAAGGCGGATGTCAAGTGATTGGGTGTAAAATGTATTGCGGATAAATCGGTATGTTAATTGAAAATTAAGCAAAAAAGTGTATCCTAAATGCATAAAGTACTAGTAATTATGTTACAATTATGTTACAATAATATTGTCAGCATAATTGGTGGGAGGTTGACATGGATAAATTTGAGCAGAATTTTACTCGCGTGTTGAAATGCCACGAAACCGAAATCAATGAATGTAGCTTGCAGGTGATTGACAAGCTCAAAAAGCTGGAACAATTAAAACAACAGAAAAAACAACAGCTCGATTTTCAACGGATGGCGGCGATGCGCGCGTCAAGATATTTTTAGATACCTTTGACTAAAAGTCAGCGGTCTACAGAAGTGGACCGCTTTCTTTTTGAAAGAGGTGAAAAAAGTGTTTGAGCCGTGAAAAAATGCTTGCATTAAATTTTAAATTTGAGTATACATTCATTCGTGAATGTTAGAATTTTGTGGTGAATCTATGGTAAGAAAAACTAAAGAAGAAGCCGAAAATACGCGCCGTGAAATCTTGAAAGCGGCCTTGGAAGTCTTTTATCAGAAAGGATATTCCAGAACTACCTTTGATGAAATTGCTGCCCGAATCAATCTGACCAAGGGGGCGGTTTATTGGCATTTTAAAAATAAACCCGATTTGTTGGTGGAGTTGATTAAAGAGCACTTTTTCCAAAAACAGATGATACATTATGAGGTCAATACGTGGGAGGATTTGCGCAATGCCATGGTGGAAAGCGCAAGGAGAATCCATGAAGATCCGGAATATCGAAAGTTTTTGTTTTTTGTAATCTTCCAGATGGAATGGTCAGAGGCCATGGTTAGTAAAGTGGGAGATTCAATATGCGGAATTAGAGGTTATCCGCTGCTCCAACTCCAGGAGGCGTTGAAAAATATTCAAAACAACGGTTTCTTGGATAAACAGGCTAATATTGAAGAATTATCATTAGTGTTGTTGTATTTGTGGAAAGGGGCACTGGGTGATGAAATTGGTAAGTTTAGTAATCAGAATTTTCCGGAAATGATTGCTAAAAGCGTGGATTTGATTGCTGCCGGTGTTAAAAAAGAGAGGTCTTAAATGCAAGTTGGAAAATTGAAAAACAGAGTAATTATTCGCAAAGTTTTGGTTTTGCTGATGTGCGGGGCCATTGGGTGGTATCTCAAGGGTAAACTTACTCCGCAAGTGCCGAATATGGCGGCGATGGGCGGCGGTGAGCCTTCGGTGTTGGTTCAGAAAATTACGGCATCGAATATTTCGCCGCAGGCAACTTATATTGCTCATGTGGAACCGATTAAAAGTGTGGACCTCAAACCCCAAGTGGCCGGATATGTGGAGAAGGTTTTGTTTGAGGAAGGAAGTCAGGTTAACGAAGGCGATGTCCTGATTGTGATTGAACAGGAAAAATACAGAGCTACGGTGGCGTTGCGTGAGGCTGAACTTGATTCCGCTAAAGCTAATTTGGTGAAAATGGAACGTGACTATAAACGTCAGGTTTCGTTGTCAAAACAAAATATTGCTTCTAAAGCAACTTTTGATAATGCCGAAAGCAATTATTTGCAGGCTAAAGCCGCGGTGAAACAAGCAGAGGCTAATCTGGCTTTGGCAAAAATTGATTTGGATTATACCGAAATTAAGGCTCCGTTTACCGGCTATATCGGTAAAGCTCTGGTGCGTGAAGGTAACTATGTGAGCTCCAACTCGACCAGCTTGGCCAGAATCGTGCAGGTTAATCCTATTCGGGTGGCTTTTTCAATGACCGATAAGGACTTCTTGAATATTCGTCAAGAGTATAGTGGTGAGAAGGCAGCTAATATTCGTACGCAATTGGTTTTGCCAAACGGAAAAATTATGCAAAATCATTTTATGTCGCGTTTTACGGATAATGAAGTTAACTCTGAGACGGCAACCATTGCGGTTTATACCGAATTTAACAATGATGAGGGATATCTTATCCCCGGAAACTATGTGAAGATGATGATCGGTACCAAAGATGACGTGACTGCCTTGCTCGTTCCGCAGGCGGCCGTGGCTCAAGATGAAAACGGAAACTATGTGGTGGTGGTTGATGAAAACGATATCGCAACCGAGCGCCGTGTGGTCTTGGGTGATGTGATTGGCGAAAATCAGGTGGTTATGGACGGCTTGGCTCAAGATGAAAGAGTGGTTATTCAGGGATTACAGAAAGTTCGCGATGGGCAGAAAGTTCGTGCTTCGCTGATTAGTACCGAAGAAGAGGAGCTCTAAGCAGATGTTCTCAAGATTTTTTATTGAAAGACCGCGTTTCGCGATGGTAATTTCCATCGTGTTGACGCTTGCCGGTGCGATTGCGGTATTTTCGTTGCCGATTTCGCTGTATCCGGAAATTACACCGCCGGAAGTTACCGTTTCGGCAACTTATCCCGGTGCCAGTGCCGAGGTGTTGGCCAGTACGGTTGGTATTCCGCTGGAAGAAGAAGTGAACGGTGTGGAAGATATGCTCTATATGAGCTCAACTTCCGAAAATTCCGGTAGCTATCGTTTGACCGTGACTTTTGCGGTGGGTGTCGATCCGGATATGGCCCAAGTTAAGGTGCAAAACCGTATTCAGCAGGCGCTGACCAAGCTGCCGGAAGAAGTGCAACGACAAGGTATTAGCGTTAAGCGCCGTTCATCTGATATTTTGGGCTTTATTACCGTGCTGTCGCCGAACCGGACGCATGATAAGCTGTTTTTGAGTAACTATGTAGAAAACAACATCAAAAACAACTTGAGCCGCGTAGCCGGTGTGGGTGAGGTGAGTGTGCATGCCTCTAAGCTTAGTATGCGTGTGTGGCTTGATGCTGATAAAATTGCAGCTTTGAACTTGCCGGTATCTTCAATTGTTTCGGCGATTGAAAGCCAGAACTATCAGCCTTCTTTGGGTTCGGTCGGGGCTATGCCTGGTGATGGAACTCAGCAGATGATGTATAATTTGCAGACCCAAGGTCGTATCAATGAAGTGGAAGACTTTAAGAAGATTATTGTTCGTACGGCAGAGCAGGGTGGTTTGGTATATTTGGAAGATGTGGCGCGAGTTGAGATTGGTGAAGAAAGTTATCGGGCAATGTCTGAATTTGATGGTGCTCCGTCGGTGGCAATTGCCGTAAACTTGTTGTCTGGTGCAAATGCTTTGGAAGCAATGTCGGCGTTAAAGGCTGAGTTGAAACGTTTGGAGCAGTTCTATCCTGATGATTTTGAGGTCTTGATTGGGTATGATGCTACTTTGTATATTACATCTTCAATTGAAGAAGTAGTATTGACTTTGATTTTGACCTTTATTTTGGTGATTGCGGTATGTTACTTGTTCTTGCAAGATTGGCGCGCAACCTTAATTCCGACTTTGACCATTCCGGTGTCTATCTTTGCGACTTTTGCCGTGTTGTTGGCGCTGGGCTTTAGTATCAACCTTTTGACATTGTTTGGTTTGGTGCTGGCAATCGGTCTGGTGGTGGATGATGCTATCGTGGTGGTGGAGCGCGTGCTCTATTTGATGGAAACAGAAAAATTGTCGCCGAAAGAGGCGGCTATCAAAGCAATGGAACAGGTGTTCGGCGCGGTGGTAGCCACGACTTTGGTGTTGTTGGCAATCTTTGTGCCGGTGGGCTTCTTGGGAGGTATTACCGGTCGAATTTATCAGCAGTTTGCAGTGGCAATTTCAACGGCGGTGTTCTTCTCGGCGGTTAATGCCTTGACCTTATCTCCGGCATTGTGTGCAACTTTGTTGCGGCCGCTCAAACCTTATACCAGCGGGCCTTTGTTCTGGTTTAATAAATGGCTGGGCAAAGCGCGTGACCGTTACACCGCAGTGGTGGCTTTTGTGGGACGCAAAGTGAGTGTGATTGCTTTGTTGCTCGGTTTGTTGCTGTTGGGTTGTTGGTCGTTGCTGAGTGTTAGCCAGACATCGTTTATTCCAAACGAGGACCAAGGTGTGATTATGGCAAACATTCAGTTGCCGGAAGGTGCATCTCGTGAGAGAACCGAACAGCTGATTAGGCAGATTTATCCAATATTTAAGGAAGAGCCGGGTGTGGCTCACGTGATGGATGTGGTCGGTGCCAGTATGATTGGCGGCGGCGGTGAAAACGTGGCCTTTATGATTGCCATTTTGGATCCGTGGTCAATGCGTAAGGACCCTGAGCTGTATTCAACAAATATTTTGAACCGAATCAGAGCTAAGCTGGCTTCAGTGCCGAATGCAGAAATCAATATGTTTGAATTTCCGGCTATTCCGGGATTGGGAACCAGCGGTGGTATGGACTTCCGTTTGCAGTCTTTGGATAGCAGTGATGCTAAGAAAATCGATGCGGCTTTGCAAGCATTCTTGGCCAAACTAAATCAGGCGCCGGAAGTGATGTATGCTTTCTCAACCTATACGGCAAAAACTCCGCACGTATATTTGGAGATTGATAAAGCCAAGGCAGAATCTATGAAAGTTTCGGTGGGTAGTATTTATGAAGTATTGGGGGCTTATTTGGGCTCGCAGTATGTGAACGATATTAACCTCGGAACTCAGGTTAACAAAGTGGTTATTCAATCGGACTGGAAGTATCGTAAGGATATTGACAGCATTAAAGATTTGTATGTGCAGAGCCAGACCGGAGAAATGGTGCCGCTCGGGAGCTTGGTCAAACTGACAAAAGTGTTGGCGCCGCGTACGGTGGAACGCTATAACCAGTATCCGAGTGCCACAATTACGGCAATGCAGAACTCTTCGGTTAGTACGGGGCAGGCGATGTCGGCGGTGGAAG
>CALXUQ010000049.1 GCA_944391725.1 uncultured Alphaproteobacteria bacterium
GGTGACCGCTGTTAGCAAAGATAAAGCCGATATTACTACTGAGAGCGGAGAAAAAGGTCAAATCCCGTTGGCGTTGTTGGATTGGGCTCGTAAGGTTTTGAAAAATCAGGGCATCGGCGGTGCGCCCAAGTCAGTTGCCGAAGTGCTCAAAGCAGGCGATGTCATTTATGTTGAAAAAGCCGCTGAGAAAACCATCAAGAGCAAAAAGTTAGCGCAAGACAGTTATGAATTGCGCCAAGTCCCCGAAGTTGAGGGCGGTTTAATTGCCATGGATCCTCATACCGGTAAGGTTTTGGCTTTGGTCGGCGGATATGATTTTGCCAAATCCCAGTTCAATCGTGCCACCCAAGCAAGACGCCAAACCGGTTCGGCCTTCAAACCTTTTGTGTATATGGCCGCTTTAGATAACGGCTATTCTCCGACCGATTTGATTTTGGATGCGCCTTTCGTGCTTGATCAAGGTGAGGGGCTGCCGAAATGGAAACCCAAAAACTACTCTACCACTTTTTATGGTTTGACCACACTGCGTCAGGGGATTGAAAAATCACGTAACTTAATGACCGTGCGCTTGGCTCAAGATGTGGGTATGGATAAGGTTTCGGAATATGCCGCCAAGTTTGGTATTAATCCTAATTTGCCCAAATTGCTTTCCATGTCGCTTGGCGCTGGCGAAACCAGATTGATTGATATGGCCACCGGCTACTCCATGATTGTCAATGGTGGTAAAAAGATAAGCCCATATTTCATTGAGATGATACAAGACCGCAACGGTAAGGCCGTATTTCGTCATGACAATCGTGCTTGCCCCGATTGCAATGTTGCAACTTGGCAAAATCAAAATATTCCTGAGTTAAACGACGTCCGCGAGCAAATTGTTGATCCCTTAAGCGCCTACCAAATGACCAGCATTTTGGAAGGTGTGGCCACTCGCGGAACCGCCGCCAGATTACGCAGTCTCAAACGCCACTTAGGCGGCAAAACCGGAACTACCAATGAAAATAAGGAAGCATGGTTTGTCGGTTTCACTCCCGACTTGGTAGTTGCCACTTACCTTGGTTTTGATGAACCGCGCACTTTAGGTCGTCGCGAAACCGGTGCCACGGCGGCTTTACCGATATTTTATGACTTTGCGGCCAAAGCCTTAGTCGGCACCCCCGATACACCTTTCCGCACTCCGCGGGGGATTAAGTTAGTTCGGATAAATTATCAAACCGGACTTCCGGCCACCCCGAACGATAAATCGGTAATTGTCGAGGCCTTAAAACCCGATTTTGACTTTAACCGCCATAAGCAAAAAATCATTGGCGAAAGTACGGATAATACTGCCGACGGTGCTGAGGAAAACGGGGCCGACAGTCAAAATACGGTTTTTGATACTTCTGATGATGGCGGTTTCCAACTCGGAACCGAATATTAATACGGAGAAACAAATCTATGCGTGCCGAAATTTATGAATTGGTTCAAGCAATCAAGCAGTCATTGGAACTGCTGAGGAGGTCGCTTTGACTATGAAAACGCTCTTGACCGCTTAAGTGAGTTAACCGCCTTGAGCGCCGATAGCTCTTTGTGGAACGACGCCCAAAACGCTCGCCGCCTGATGAGTGAGAAAACCACCCTTGAAGAAGCCTTGACCCATTATCAGACTATGGAGCAAAATTTGGCGGATTATACTGAGCTTGCCGAAATTGCCGAGGCCGAAAATGACGAAACTTCACTAAACGAACTGGAAGAGCGCTTAAAAGAGTTGCAAACAGAGGCCAAAAGAGGCGAACTGGAGGCTTTGCTCAATGGCGAGGTCGATGCCAACGATGCCTTTTTGGAAGTTCATGCCGGAAGCGGCGGCACCGAGGCTCAAGACTGGGCCGAGATGTTATTGCGTATGTATAGCCGCTGGGCCGAGGCTCATCATTATAAAGTCGAGTATCTGGAAGAAACCGAAGGCGAGGTTGCCGGCTTAAAGTCTGCCACAATTAAAATTAGCGGGCACAATGCGTATGGCTGGCTCAAATCCGAAAGCGGCGTCCATCGCTTGGTGCGCATTTCACCCTTTGACAGTGCCGCCCGCCGTCATACCAGCTTTGCTTCAGTTGGGGTCTATCCGGTGATAGACGATGAGATTGAGATTGAAATAAACGAGGCCGATTGTCGGGTTGATACTTATCGTGCTTCAGGTGCCGGTGGTCAGCATATTAATAAGACCGATTCTGCAGTGCGAATTACCCACATTCCGACCGGAATTGTCGTGCAGTGCCAAAACCAACGTTCGCAGTTTCAAAACCGCGATGCCGCTTGGAAAATGCTCAAAGCGCGATTGTATGAACGCGAACTCCAAAAACGCGAAGCCGCCGCTCAAGATATGCGCGATTCCATGACCGATATCGGCTGGGGACACCAGATTCGCTCTTATGTGCTCCAACCCTACAAGATGATTAAGGATTTGCGCACCGAGGTCGAAACCTCCGACTGCAAAGGGGTTTTAGATGGAGATATTGATTTGTTTTTGAGCGCCGCCCTAGCTCATAAGGTAGGTGCAAATGCCTAAAACGCGGCTTATATTACGTTTTGTGCTGGGGGCAGCAATCGGCTACCTTATTTTCTGCGGGGTGGTGGTCTTTCGTCAGGAGTGGTTTTTCTTTCACCCCTCAGACGAGCGCGCCAGCCTCGAAAGAGCGCAAAAAAATGGATATAAGGGCAAAGAGGTTGAGTATCCGGCCTCTGACGGAACCATGTTGTATGCTTGGTATAGCAAACCGCAAAATGGCAAAAAGATTATCAAAAAGATTATAGTGTTTATGCATGGCAACTCATATAATATCGAAAAGTTTTATAAGAAAATGCAGCCTTTGCAACAAGCCGGATATGGTACTTTTATAGCGGAGTATCGCGGCTTTGGTGGTATCAAAGGGCGCATAACCGAGCAAAATCTGGTTGCAGATGCCAAAAGCGCCGTTAATTATTTGTACCAAGAAGGGTATAAGAATCGCGATATTGTGATTTATGGCTTTTCTATGGGAACACATATGGCAACCCGAGTGGCCGCGGAAATGGGAGATAAGGAGGCATTTGGCGGATTGATATTGGAAGCTCCGTTTAATGATTTGGTTGAAGTTGCCAAAGACCACGTCTGGGTGCCGCTGCCTTTAGAGTTGATAATGAGAGATAAATATGACAGCAAGGCTAAAATTGCCGAGGTTAAAGCCCCGTTATTGGTGATGTCGGGGAGCGATGATGAGGTAATAGAGCCCAATCTCGGTAAAGATTTGTATGAGAGAGCTCAAACTCAAAAGGAGTTTATCTCTTACCCTGGGGCGATGCATAGTAATTTATATGACTTTGGCAATTATAAAGATATTTTAACTTGGTTAGGACAGCATGAAAAAGATAAGTAACCGCAGATATATCTTCAAAAAAGTCATAGACTATACCGGAGCTGCTTTTCTGGCGCTGTTTTTGCTGTTTTTATGGCAGCTATATCGGGAGCCGATAGCCGTTCCGTTTTTGAAACCATATATTATTAAGGCGCTCAATCATGATGATGCCAACTATCAGGTCACGCTAGATTCGGTTAATATTGAGCTGGTGCGTTCCATCCAGCCGATAAAGATTATTGCCAATAATGTGAGCTACCGCAAAAATGACAATACTTTTGTGGTCAGCGCCCCAAAAACATCAGTGTCATTTAGTATCAGCGCCTTACTTCATGGTGTGATTGCCCCGAGTAGTATTGAGGTCAGCTGCCCGACGGTTTATATTTTTTCAAGCTATGGCGTAGGAAGCGGGGGCAATGACATCAACCGCAAGAAGTTGGAATATTATTTTGAAGGTTTTGAGGAGTTTTTAGAGAGATTCAATTCGGAAGATAATTCTTATTCGGAAAGTTATATTAACGATATTGCCATTAATAATGCCGAGGTTGAACTGCACGAGGTTGAGCTTGGCCGCAAATGGATTTTATCGGATTTGAACTACAATTTTGAGCGCAATTTCAGTAGTATTGAAACCGGTTTTAGTGCTTTGTTGAAACTTGGGGATAAGGCTAGCTCCACCATTGGACTGGAGGCGGTTTATCGTCCTTCCAAAAACAAATTGGCCCTTCGTACCTATTTTGCCGATTTGAATCCCGGAGAAGTGGTAGATAATTTGTTGGAGCCGGAAAAGAAACTTGATTTTTATCAGATTAACTTACCCTTAAGCGGACAAGTTGAAGCTTTGGTTGACTTTAACGAAGTCCTGAAAAATCGCGATGATGTTGTCAGTGCGGTTGATAGTATTTTTGAAAAAATCGTCTTTTCTTTGGAAGGCGGTAGCGGCAACATCGCTTTTGCCGATAAAAAAGAATATATCTATCCGGTCAATTCATTTGCCTTGAGCGGAGAGCTCAAAGCCGGATTTGAAAACTTGACCATTAAAGATGCCGATTTTGATTTGGGCGGACAGAAAACAAAGTTGAGTTTTGATGTTTCAGGACTTGAAAAATATTTTTTAGATAACAGTCCCGAAGACATTAAGCTTAAGTTCAGTGCTCATATAGATAAGCTCAAGTTTGATGACTTGTATCATTTGTGGCCGCGTTATATTGCCGAGAAAGCTTGGGTTTGGTGCGAAGATAGTATCTATGGCGGAGAGGCGGCCAATGCCGATTTTGTGTTTGACTTTGGCTATGATGCTAAGCAAAAATCCATTGTTTTTGAGAACTTGACCGGCGGGGTTGATGTGGTAGATTCAAATTTGAACTACCTCAAAGGTATGCCCGACATCAAAAATATTTATGGTCATGTCACTTTTTCTCCCCGCGATTTGAAGGTTGATATTGATAAAGGTGTCTCCAACGGAGTCATCATGACCGGGGGCTATGTGCTGTTGACCGATTTGGATAAGGAAGACAATTTTGCCGACATCAAGATTGAGGCCGAAAGCACCATTACCGACGCGCTGAAACTGATTGATAATCCGCCTTTGGGATACGCTAAGGAGTTGGGGCTTAATCCTGCTGATTTTGAGGGCAGTGCGGTTACCGATTTGGGCTTGAAATTTGAACTCAAAGCCGATTTGGAGCCCGAAGAAGTCCATGTTGATGTCAAATCGGTATTACAAAATGTCAAAATTCCCAATATTGTTCAGGGCAAGACCGTATCTGCCCAAGAGTTGGCGCTGGGCGTAAATAATCAGGGCATGCACATTGAGGGCAATGCCGTGTTTGATGAAATCCCGATGCGCTTGGTCTGGGATGAAAATTTCGGCGCCAAAAATTATAAAAGCAAATATAAGCTTGAGTTCAAATATGATAAGGCCTTCAAACAAAAATTTGGACTGGAAGAGTATAGTGTGCTAAATGCTCCCTATATTATTGGCAATGCCGACGTTGCCGCCAATATCACCTCCTATGCCGACAACCACTATGATATTGATGTCAGTGCCAATATGGTAGATACGGAGTTGAACTTTGGATTTTTAGGCTTAGTCAAAAATTGGGGCGAAAAGGCCAAACTGACCGCCAAACTGGTCTTGCAGGAAGGCAAGCTGAGCTCTATTCCGTCATTGAGTTTCAACAAGACAGATTTTGACTTGCAGGGTAAAATTGATCTTGACGCTCAAGGGCAGATTAAAACCATTGATATCACCAGTATCAAAGCCCCAAAAACTTCAGCGCGTGCCAAAATAGAGTTTGCCGCGACTACTCCCAAGGTCAAGGTTAATGTTTCGGGATTGAGCTATGATTTGTCGGCCTTTTTCACTTCAAGTTTGACCACCTCCGACAAACCTGATAACTCCGCGGCCAAAGAAGATAATGATCTGGAAAACGTGACCGACACGGATATCAATATTGCGGTTAATCGGCTGTGGACCAACCCGAGTGTTTCGGTACGCAATTTTGCCGGCAGTGCCAAACTGCGTCATGGTATAGGTATTGAGGAGATGCGGATAATTGGTAATTATGGCAACTCGCCTAAATCTTATCTCAAGTTGGAATATGAACCGCGGCTCAATAAAGAATATATGCTCAACATTGATAGTAACGACGCCGGCAGTACCTTAAAGGTGTTGCATATATATGAGAATATGCGCGGTGGCAGATTAAATATTCAGGCGGTGCGACAAGCCGACAAGAAGATAGTGGGCCATGCCAAGATACGCAATTTCAGTGTGCATAATACGCCGATTTTAGCCAAGTTGCTAACGCTAGCCTCCTTTAGCGGTATCGTGAATATGATAACCGGCGAGGGGTTAAATTTCTCACACTTTGATGCTCCTTTCACCTATGAGAATAAGGTCCTGAGTGTGACAGACGGACGTGCCTTTGGAAATGTAATGGGTATATCGGCGAGCGGAAGTTATGACCGCAATACGTCCGAACTAAAGGTCAAAGGTTTGTTTGCACCGGCCTATAGCCTCAACACTTTCTTAGGCAAAATACCTTTGGTTGGCAATTTACTTTCGGGTAAAGACGGCACGGTTTTTGCAGCTAATTATGAGATTAAAGGCAATATTGACAATCCGCAAATCAGCTACAATCCGCTTTCGGCATTGAGTCCCAATTCACTAAAAGAAATGTTCTCTTCAGTTTTTGGAAACAGCGATGAATAATGGCAAAAGAATTAAGATTGGACTGGACTTTCACGGCGTGATAACCACCCATCCTGAGTTTTTCAGCGTTTTCACGCATGAAGCGATTCGCCGCGAAGATGAGATTCACATTCTCACCGGTGGTCCCGGAGATGTGGTGAGATGTCTGCTAGATGATTGGAATATTGCCTATACGACCATTTTTGCCATATTAGATTTTTATGAGCATTTAGGAGAAGTTAAGCATTTTCCCAATGGCGAATTTAAGGTTGCCGATGCCTTGTGGAACACTGCCAAGGCTAAATATTGTGTTGATAATGGGATAGATTTTCATATTGACGATAGTAAAGCCTATGCCAAATGGTTTATCACTCCTTATTGTCTGTATAAGGGTACCAAACAAGAATGTTATGTTAAGGGCCGTCAAAAGATAGATTTTTCCGGCCCTGCAATCAATGCTTTAGACGAGGTAGAAGATTTGGTTCGTTCTCAACGTCGATTATCCAAGGCATAATCTCGATATTTTCGTAAAATCTTTTCTAAGAAGGCCGATTCTTTTTGTTGCCTACGCAAACGAGCGATTCTTTGAGTTGTTTTGCGACACATCAGATTAAGCCCCTGGGTTGGGTTAGGCCTTTGGAGCGGCCAAGTATCATAAAATTCTTCTGCAAATTTCTCGTTCATCATTACTCCGTTTATTGGCTGGCCCACACGATTCGGTGTAGAAAATTTATCTCGTCGATATTCATAGAAATAAGCTGTTGAGGATTATTCACTAAAGCCAGCTCAATGGTTTGAGGACGTCTGTGTACAAATTCAAACAGTTCGACCGAGCCATCGGTTTTAAACACGGCCACCCGGTCATTACGGCGTATTTCCGAATTTTTGGTTAAGACAATTAAGGTTCCGAATTTATAAAGCGGGGCATATTTTGTGGTGTCAATTTCCAATGCATAAAGGTTATGACTTCCATCCGGAAAACAAAACATTTCCCAGTTTGATGTATCAAGAGTTTTATCTTTACAGCACTCCGCTTGAGCAATCGCCGAGATTTTGAGATAAGGAATAGCATTAAGATTATTGTTTGTCGGCACAGATTCGCCATATTTATAAAATTCCTCAAAAGAAAGATTACAAAACTCCAACACCTTATTTAAGCTATCAAGCGAAGGCCAGCGGTTTTTTCCGTCCGGGCGTTTACGTTTACTCTTATTAAAAGTTGTAGCGTCAAGTCCGGATTTTTTTGCCAATCCGGAAGGGGACAACCCCAAAGATTTTGCCAAGTTATCAACAGCACACCAGACAGTTTCATATTTCATATTTCCTCACTTTCTCTGTGGGTTTTCTGCTTATAGATAGTAATATAACACAAATACTTGTAGGAATCAAATCTTTTTTAAGTTGAAAATCCTACAACTTAATGTATAACATTATTGCAGTTAACAATTAGTTAAGGCAAAAATTATAAAGGGGAAAAATCTATGATAGATAAATACGAGCCGTTTGATAACGCCGAAGAAGTCTGGTTTTGGTTTTGCAATATCATCGAATGTCCGGCCGGCGGATTGCGCTCACGAACCGATTTCCCCGGCAAAATGCGCCCCTGCGAGATTGGAGATATTTATATGATTCTAAAGCAGATGCATTTCCAAGACCACGTGAGCAACCGACACTTGCGTGTACTTAGCAGATGGGGCAAGTATCAGATACCGCCCTATTATGATAGGCGCGCCAAAAGGAGTGAAATACGCCTTTGGGAGGAAGCGATTCGCTGTTTCGATGCTCGCTTAAGAGAACATAAAATCTTGGAATAATAGGAGGTTATTATGCAAGTGGGCTGGGAGACTTTACAAGGTTTTAGCGAGGTGTATGTCGCTTTTGAGGACACCAATAGTTTGTGGTGGTTAAGGTTTTTAAAAACTGGCTTTAGACATTGTTATGTGATTTTGGTTGCGGCAGAAAAGCAGGCAGTGGTGTTGTTAAATCCGCGATCCAATCGGATTGATGTTGAGTTATACACAAGTTGCAATACCAAAAAATTTATGACCGATTTTGCTATCAAAAGTGGAGTAATCTTATGTCGAGTACACATGGAAGAAACCGTCTTCAAACCCGCACCGTTTATGGTTTTCACCTGTGTTGAGTTTGTCAAAAGGGTGCTGGGGATTCGAGATATTGCTATTATTACACCATATCAATTATATAAAAAAATTAAAAATAGTAGGAAAAATATCTTGACATTTTGAAAAATTTTTGCTACAACCCTAAATGTCACTTGCTTGAAGTGTGTCAAAAATAAATTGGTTCGTAAAACAGGTTGCTGTTTTGCGAATTTTTTTATTGAGGTATTAAATAAAATGGTCACCAAAAAAATAAAAACACTTTCTGCCTTAAAAAAACGCCTCAAAAAAACACTTCCCGAAAAAATTTCTGAAGTGATGGCAAGTTACGAAAACTTTTCGGAACAGCCTGTCCCTGATGATGCCAAAGGCTTTAGCGCTCACCACAGTGCCTGCAAATCGGCCGTGGTACACGCCGAGACTTTGCTCAAATTGGCGCGCTGGACCGAAGATGAAACCCCGCAATCCATAAGCGGAACAACCACTGACATAGAAAAATTGTTGATAGAGGCCAAAAACGAGTTTGACGACGGACCAGAAGATGAAGATTGATTTTTTCGAGTTTGTATATGTCTGGTTTCGGCTCCAAGGCTTGGGCGTGCCCAAGCACCAAAGAAAGATTGCTCGTTGGCTATCATCTTTGTGGAACGAAAAAGACCAGCGTCAAGGTTTGTTGATGGCCTTTCGCAATTCGGGCAAATCCACCATAGTCGGCTTGTTTTGCGCTTGGATATTGTATACCAAACCAGCAAGCCGCATTTTGGTAATTGCCGCTGATCATGCTTTGGCAAAAAAAATGGTTAGAAACGTTAAGCGGATTATTGAGCAACACCCGCTGACCTTGGGGCTCAAACCGGAGCGCTTGGACCAGTGGTCATCAGACCAGTTCACCATTAACCGTGATGCCGAGTTACGAGACCCCTCTATGCTGGCTAAGGGCTTGGGAGCAAACATTACCGGACTTCGTGCCGATATCATTATTTGCGATGATGTGGAAGTCCCCAAAAATTGCGATACAGCTCTAAAACGAGCCGATACAGCCTCAAAAAGTTCAAGAACCGGTTAGAATGAAAGTCGTATGATAAAGTATCTG
>CALXUQ010000050.1 GCA_944391725.1 uncultured Alphaproteobacteria bacterium
GGTAATCTTCCTCAACTCTTTACTTGCTAAAAACTCTTAATTTAAGTCTTGACTTTTAGTACATTTACTCCCCGACCTTAGATCGGGGCATTATTTGTCGTTGTCAATATACGACATAATGATGTTATGCCCTAACACCATGCGAAATGTAGGCTTACGACAGCTCTCTTGCACCCAAGCAGGTACTCAACTGATTTAACTACCTATTTTTACGAAACAAATTACAGATATTCAAATCAGTAATATTACTGTATTTAAGCAAACCGCAAATTTCAAGAATAAATTCTGCTTATTCCACCACAATTTTATATTTCTCGGGCCGCAAAAAAGGCTCCGATGACCAACATCAGAGCCTTTGGTGTCTCAAAAACATCTAATAAACAAAAGGACCGGCCGAGGCCGATCCTTACTTATATTAGTTTACAGAGTCTTGCAGAGCTTTACCGGGTTTGAATTTAGCTTGGTTGCGAGCCGGAATGTTAATCGGCTTACCGTTACGCGGATTGCGGCCGGTAGTAGCAGCACGACGGGTAATGGCAAAAGTACCAAAACCAACCAAACGAACTTCGTCGCCAGATTTCAAAGCACTGGAAATAGAATTTACGAAAGCATCAACAGCTTTGGCTGAATCAGTTTTGGTCAAGCCGGTTTCGCTAGCGATGCTAGAAATGAGTTCATTTTTATTCACTGTGAGGACTCCCTCTAAATATAAGTTATAAACCACTGTGAAGCTCTTTTGAACCTCACAAGAAAATTTAAGCGCCAAAAAACCGCAAAGTCAAACAAAATCAACGGTTATAAAGAAAAATATCCACTTTTTTTATCAAAAAAACCGTTTCCATCATCAAAAAAGCAACTTATCCCCAGATTTTTGCATTTTGATTCGCCTCAAAGTTAGAGATTCTGCGATTCTTAAAGCTATCTGACAGATTCGGAATACAAAAAAACAGGCCGCCAGATTCGCAGCCTGTTTTCTCTAATTAATAAGTGACAATTACTTTTTCTTTTTTACCAATTTGCAACGGCAAATTTTTTCTAACGGTTTGACTTTTTCCTTCAAGGCAATGTCAAGCACTTCTCGAACGTCTGAAACCGGAATAATCTTCATGCCGGTTTTGACATTATCAGGAATTTCTTCCAAGTCTTTTTCATTGTCTTTAGGAATAATCACGGTTTTGATACCGCCGCGCAAAGCCGAAAGCAGTTTTTCTTTCAGTCCGCCAATCGGCAACACCCTGCCCTGCAAAGTGATTTCGCCGGTCATCGCCACATCTTTGCGCACCGGAATTTTGGTCAGTACCGACACAATGGTGGTGTACATCGCAATACCGGCCGACGGCCCGTCTTTCGGGGTTGCCCCTTCAGGCACATGAACGTGAATATCGGTCTTATCAAAGATATCCGGATCAATACCCAGCTGTTCGGAATGCGAACGCACTACCGAATATGCGGTTTCGATAGATTCTTTCATCACATCGCCAAGCTTACCGGTTTGAGTAATTTTGCCTTTACCGGGCATATCCACTGCCTCAATAAACAAAATATCACCGCCCACTTCGGTCCAAGCCAAACCGGTTGTCACCCCGATATGATCCTCAGATTCGGCCTCACCATAGCGATACTTCATCACGCCAAGATACTTGTCGATGTTTTTAGCCGTAACTTTGACTTTCTTTTCTTTGTTGAGCAAAATCTCTTTCACGGCCTTGCGGGCAATCGTTGCAATCTCGCGCTCAAGATTTCGCACTCCTGCCTCCCGAGTATAATAGCGAATAATACTTTGGATAGCATCATCGCTAATAACCAATTCTTTGGGTTTAACCGCATTTTCCTCAAAAATTTTGGGGATTAAGTGCCGTTTGGCAATTTCGATTTTCTCATCTTCGGTATAACCCGACAAACGGATAATCTCCATACGATCCAACAGCGGCCGCGGCATATCCAACGAATTTGCGGTCGTGACAAACATCACATCAGAAAGGTCGTAGTCCACTTCCAAGTAATGGTCGTTAAAAGCAGCGTTCTGCTCAGGATCCAGCACCTCCAAGAGAGCCGAACTCGGATCTCCGCGCCAATCGCTTCCCAGCTTATCAATTTCATCAAGCAAGAACAGCGGGTTAGATGTTGCAGCTTTTTTCATACCTTTAATAATTTTACCCGGCATTGAACCAATATAAGTACGCCGATGCCCTCTGATTTCGGCCTCATCACGCATACCACCAAGCGATGCCCGCACAAAACTGCGTCCGGTCGCCCGTGCGATTGATTTTCCGAGTGAAGTTTTACCAACTCCCGGAGGTCCGACCAAGCACAAAATCGGCCCTTTGACCTTGTCCGCCCGCGACTGAACGGCCAAATATTCAATAATTCTTTCTTTAACTTTTTCCAAACCATAATGGTCTTTTTCCAAGATAGCTTGAGCTTTAGCCAAATCTTTATTGACTTTGGAACGCTTTTTCCACGGGATACCCAAAAGCCAGTCGAGATAATTGCGCACCACGGTCGCTTCACTAGACATCGCACTCATGGTCTTGAGCTTCTTCACTTCCGAGAGTGCTTTCTCACGAGCTTCTTTGGAGAGTTTAGTCCGCTCAATTTTTTTGGTATATTCCGAAATCTCGTTTTCTTCATCACCATCACCGAGTTCTTTCTGAATTGCCTTCATTTGCTCGTTGAGGTAATATTCTTTCTGACTTTTTTCCATTTGTTTTTTGACCCGAGATTTAATTTTATTCTCCACCTCAAGGAGAGTCACCTCGGCATCCATAAAGCCCAAGATTTTTTCAAACCTGTCTTTAAGCGTTTTGCCTTCCAAAAGCTCTTGTTTATCGGCAATTTTCAAGGTCAGATGAGAAGCAATTGTGTCTGCAAGCTTGCTGTAATCTTCAATCTGATTAACGGCCACCAATACTTCGGGCGGAATTTTTTTGGACAGTTTGACATATTCTTCAAATTGCGAAAGCACCGCCCGCACCAATGCTTCTAATTCCACATCGGACACATTATTATTTTCGGGCAGCAGTGTGGCCTCCGCCTCTAAGAAATCTTCATTTGCGATAAATTTATTAATTTTGACGCGTTCCAACCCCTCGATTAGCACCTTGACCGTCCCGTCGGGCAAGCGCAAGAGTTGGAGCACCGTGCCGATAGTTCCCACATGATACACGTCATCATCGGTCGGTTCCTCAATTCCGGGATCTTTTTGAGTAAGCAAAATGACATTTTTATCGTTGTCCACAGCTGATTGCAACGCCCGAATAGACTTTTCGCGCCCCACAAACAGCGGCACCACCATTTTCGGATAAACCACAATATCGCGCAACGGCAGCACCGGATAAATATCTTTTTTCTCAACCATAATTCATATCCTCATCATTTTGACAATACACTATGATATATAAGTTTGCCTAACTCAATCTGCAACTGTAGACCTAAACTTTTTGACACAAATCTCATTTACTGGCAACGATTAAACTTTTTAATCCACAGTCGAAAGAAAATAAGTTTTTTAATATTTGATAACTTGCTAAAATCCGTTTGCTTATCTGGAAATATTGTATATGATAGCACCAAAAATCGTATCTGGAGAAATTAGCAGATGATTAGCAACAAGAACATAGCCGGCGCCGGCAATGAAATCTCCGTTGAAATTTCGGTCACCTTGGGCACCGCCGATTTGCGCGTACAACAACTCTTAAAGCTTGGC
Source organism: uncultured Alphaproteobacteria bacterium (assembly GCA_944391725.1). Classification (GTDB taxonomy): domain Bacteria; phylum Pseudomonadota; class Alphaproteobacteria; order RF32; family CAG-239; genus MGBC133411. Next base: position 3,707 of record CALXUQ010000050.1, read on the forward strand.
CGCGGCGCGGTGGTAGAGCTCGACCGTGAAATTAATGACTATGTCGATATCTATGCCAATGATGTCTTGATTGGCAAAGGTGAAGTTGTCATTACGGAAAACGATTCAATCGGCATTGCGGTTACGGAAGTCATCACCAAAAAATCGGAATAATATGGCAAAATCGAAGTTTCTCAAACATACTTTCAAAAAAATCACCAAATCACAGGCGTTTATGTCTTTTTTGAGCTTGGTGATATATGGCTATGCCCGTCTGGTCTGGAAGAGCGGCAAATGGAGCATCAACGGCTTAGATAAAATGCTCTCCACCTGGCAAAAAAGCGGCAGTATTATCTTAATTGGCTGGCACAACCGCGTCCCGATGATGCCCATGCTCATGGAACACGCCCAAGGCAAAATGAGCGCGCTGGTTTCTTTGCACAATGACGGAAGAATGATTGCCGGATTCCTGGAGAAATTTGGAATTGGCATTATTAGCGGTTCGAGCAACAATAATGCCAAAGGCGCCGCCGTTAATATTATGCACGCCTTGCATGAAAACACTTCGGTTACCATCATTCCCGATGGTCCGAGAGGTCCGCGGATGAAAATGAGTCTGAGCCCGGTGTATTTTGCTTCCAAAACCGGCAAGCCGATTTTCATTATGACTTATAGCCAAAAGAACGCCAAAATCATTCACAAAGCCTGGGATAAAATGATAGTTCCGGTTCCGTTTTCAGAAGGTGTTTATTATATCTCCGAGCCGTTTTATGTTCCCGCTGATGCCGATGATAAAACCTTGGAAGAATACCGTCAAAAGTTAGAAGACCTGGCTAATACCCTCACTTGGCAGGCTGATAAAGAAATGGGCTTGCCCCGTATCGACCCCCAAACCGAAGCCAAAACCAAACGCTATAAAAAATAAACTTAGGGAGCATATTTTTTTATGTTTATCGGAATATACAACTCACTGATTCGGGTCTTATACCCCTTAGTCATCAAAAGATACATCAACAAACGCAAAGAAAACGGCAAAGAAGATATCTCACGTTTTCACGAACGTTTGGGCCGCCCGCAAAAACCGCGGAAAGACGGCAAACTAATCTGGATGCACGGAGCCTCGGTTGGAGAGTCGCTCTCCATGCTCCCGCTGATTAACCGTCTGTTGGAACAATATCCCGACTTAGAGATTATGGTCACCACCGGCACGGTCACCTCGGCAGATTTAATGAGCAAGCGCCTGCCCGAACGTGCATTTCATCAGTATATTCCGATTGACCACCCTTCTTTCGTCCGCCGTTTTTTGAAACACTGGCACCCCGATTTGGTTTTGTGGTTTGAATCGGAGTTCTGGCCGGCCTTGCTCAGTGGGATTAAAAAACGCAATATTCCGCTCATTTTGGTTAATGGCCGCATTTCCAATAAGAGTTTCAAACGCTGGCAACAATTTGATTATATCAGCAAAGAACTTTTAGGTTGCTTTAGCCTGTGCTTAGGGCAATCTGAAGAAGACGCTTACCGCCTGCGCGTATTGGGAGCTAAAGATTCTTTGTGCTTGGGCAATATCAAATATGCCGGTATCAACCCACCAGTTGACGAGAATAAGCTGGCCGAAATCAAACAGCAAATCGGCAACCGCACCACTTGGGCAGTGAGCTCAACTCATAATGACGAGGAACTGCGGATTGCCAAGATATTGCCGGCCTTAAAGAAGATATTTCCCGATTTGCTGACCTTCATTGCGCCCCGCCATCCTCAAAGAGGCCCCGAAATTCAAGCCAGCCTAAATGATTTAGGACTTAAAACCGCTCTGCGTTCTGCCGGAGAAAAAATCACCAAAGACACCGATGTTTATATTGCCGATACCATTGGCGAACTCGGACTTTGGTATACACTTTGCCCGATAGTATTTATCGGCGGTTCGCTCATTCCCCACGGTGGTCAAAACTTTATGGAACCGTCACGTTTTCGCGATGCCGTAATCGTCGGCCCGCATATGCATAACTTTACCGATGCGATGAATCGCGCCAAAAAAGCCGATGCGGTGATTCAGGTAGAAAACACCGCCCAGCTGCAAGAAAATGTGGAGCAACTTTTGAGCCACAAAGACTTGCTTGAGGCCAAACGCAGCCTGGCTTATAACTGGGCCACAGGCGAGGCCAAAGTCTTGGACGGCATTGTGGATAAAGTTAAAGGATTTATTTAAATGAAGACGCCAACATATTGGAAACACAAAAATTTCACCTCTGATTTGCTTTGGCCTTTGGGGCGGATTTATAACTGCGCCACCAATTTGAGAATAAAATTAAAATCTGCAAAAAAAGTGGATATTCCGGTTATTTGTATTGGCAATATCACTGCCGGCGGCACCGGCAAAACTCCGGTTGCCGTTTCCATTGCCGCCTTGTTACAAAAGCAAGGCAAAAAGCCGTTTTTTGTTTCGCGCGGTTATGGCGGAAGTCTTAAAAATATTGTGGTTAATGCTCAAAAGCACACTCCGCAACAATGCGGCGATGAACCCTTGATATTGGCTCGCCAAGCTCCCGTCGTGGTCAATCCCGACCGCTATGCCGGTGCTCTGACTGCCGCCCAAAACGGTGCTGAGCTTATCATCATGGACGATGGTTTCCAAAATCCCGGCTTGCATAAAGACTTGTCTTTTTTGGTTTTTGACGGCAATTTCGGATTAGGCAATGGACGTTGCATTCCTTCCGGCCCCTTGCGTGAAGATTTAGAATCAGGGCTCAAACGTGCCGATGCCGCCATTATCATTGGCACCGACCGTTGCAACTTGCGCTCGCGTTTTGATATTCCGTGTTTTAGCGCCCAAATTGCTCCGGCTCCGCTCAAAATCAAAAATCCGCATATCACCGCCTTTGCCGGCATTGGCCGTCCCTCAAAATTTTATCGTTCTTTGAAGGACTGCGGGTTTAATTTGCTCAAGACCCACGACTTCCCCGATCACCATTGTTACAGTGAAGAAGAGCTGTTTGCCCTGATTAGCGAAGCCGAAAAGCTCGGAGCCGACATTTATACAACCTCCAAAGATTATGTAAAAATCCCCTCCGAGCTCAAAAATCGGTTCAAAGTTTTAGAAATTACTATCCAGTGGGAAGACGAAAACGCGCTTTTAGACTTTATCTTAAAGCACATTTAATCCCATTGATAACTACATAAAGATATTTTCCGGAGTATAATCGCCATAGGCAAAAGCCTTACCGTCAACATAGCGGTGGTTTCTATCCAAAGCAGCGATTTTTTGCATATCCGCTCCATCCAGTTGCGCGCTGAGTGCATTAAAGTTTTCCTGAATGCGCTCAAAATGAACCGATTTGGGAATAACAACCGCATTCCGATTAATCGCCCAAGCCAACAACACTTGCGCCGGAGAAATTTCTAAGCGTTTGGCAATATCGGCAATTACCTCGTTTTGGAGTAGATTATCGCTTTCATTGGTATCATGCTGAGAACCCAGCGGTGAATATGCCATCAGCGCAATTTCATTTTTGAGACAAAAATCGCGCAATTCATTTTGTTGCAAGAAGGGATGATGCTCCACCTGATTAACTGCCGGTATAATTTCGGCTTGTTCGATTAAGGACGAAAGCTTGCGCTCGCCAAAGTTAGAAACACCGATTGAGCGTACCAAACCAAGCTTTTGAGCTTTTTCCATTTCGGCCCAGGTCAGATAAATCGGCAGTTGTTTGAGTGAAATCATATCATCATCATGCTCCGGCATCAGCACACCTTTCTTTTGTGCCACCGGCCAGTGAATGAGATATAAGTCAAGATATTCAAGTTGCAAATCTTGCAAAGTTTGTTTGAGAGCCGGAAGCACATCTTCGGGCGCATGACGGTCATTCCAAAGTTTTGAAACAATAAACAAATCCTCGCGTTTGACATCACCTTCGGCAATGGCATCATGCAACGCCTGCCCGATTTCTTCTTCGTTACCATAAATGGCAGCGCAATCAATCAGCTGATACCCAAGCTTAATCGCCCAGCGGACGGCCTGATACACCTCGCCAGCCTGCGAGCGCCAAGTTCCCAGCCCCAAAATCGGCATTTCCAAATCATTGTTAAGTTTAATTTTTTTCATCATTTTCTCCTTATCTGAACCCAAACACATAAGCAATATAATCGCTCGCTCAAGGGCTTAAAGTCTGCGGCGATAAATTTAGCCGTAAGTATTGTTTTTGATTAGTTGATGATTATATAGCGGACATGGAGGACACCATGACTGACGACGAATTCAAAAAGAAACTCACCCCTGAGCAATATCACATTATGCGCGAAAAAGGTACCGAAATGGCTTTTTCTGGTAAATATATCGAGTTTGACGAAGACGGCATATATGTCTGCGCCGCCTGCGGCAATCCGCTTTTTGCCTCCGAACATAAGTTTGATTGCGAATGCGGCTGGCCGACTTTTGATGAAGCCCTTCCCAACCACGTCAAATTTCAAGATGATTATAGCTATGGCTTTGAGCGAACCGAGGTTTTGTGCGCTCGTTGCGATTCTCACCTCGGCCATGTTTTTGAGGACGGCCCGACCAGAAGTGGAGAGAGATTTTGCATTAACTCACTGGCTCTCGACTTTAAACCTCAAGAAAAATAACCGGCACAGAATAATATTGACAAATTTTGCCAAATGCGATATTGTGACTTTCAAAATTTGAGATAATTAAGACTATTATTAACAATAAAAAAACAAAAATTATGGCAACAACTGTTTTTTTCTCGGGAAGTTTTGAAATCCCGACGAACGGACATTTAGAAATTTGGGCTGAATTGATAAATGGGTTTGATAAGCTCATTATCGGCATTGGCAAAAACTCCCAAAAAATCGCTAACGGCCAAATATTTTCAACCGAAGAACGGATTGAATTGATAATGGCCGCCTTGCAAGATTGGGCCGGAGCTTACCAACTCCGCGGACTAAACGGACGTATTTTTTCTGCGGCAGAAACCAAAGCCGTAAAAAAATACATCCAAAAACCGGAATGTATTCAGATTTGTGCTTATCAAGGCTCATCGGTTTTGGCGGCCAAGAAGTACAAAGCCACTCACTTTGTTCGCGGCGAACGCATCACCGGCGACCACGATAGTGAAATGGCCTTAGCCGCAGCTAATCGATTGATTGATGAAACTGCCGGCGCCGGCTTGTGCTATCTCACCGTTCCCCTGCCTCGCGCGGAACTAACCTTCACTTCCACTTCGGCAGTTAAAGGTTTCTGTGCTCTCGGAGAATATATTGCGGCCCAAAGATTGGTCACTCCGACCGTTCATAATCTGATTATGAAAAAATATCTGGCTCCGGTTTATGATAAGCTCTGTCTAGGACAAAAGATTTCAGCAGCGGTATGTGACAACACTTATAAGATGTTATCGCGACAATACAAGCAACGAGCATATCACAATTTTTCGCATATTGCTTACTGTTTGAACTTGCTCAATAACATTCCCAAACTCAACACTAAAATCAAACCGTTGTTAGAGCTTGGGTTCTTTTATCATGACACCTATCAAAGTTATGAACCTTATGTTGAAAACAAACCGGCCGAATTGGTTTCTGCCCGTTTTTGTGCAGATTTCCTTTTTGATGGTAAACCCAAGCGCGAACAGTTGGCGGATAATTTTACCCAGTTGTTTTTAGGCAACAAGGAAACCGACAGTCCTTTCGCGGCTTATACGGATATCTTCACGGATATTGATTTTGCCATCTTGGGAGATAGCGCTAACTATGGCGACTATGCTCAGCAAATCTACAGCGAATATGTCATCTGGTGCAATGCTTCCACATTCCGCCAAGGTCGCATGGAAGTGCTGGAAAAATTGTTAAAACAAGAGCGAATTTTCCGAACACCTGAGTTTTATGAGCGATTTGAAGAAAATGCCCGCCTCAATATCAAACGAGAATTGGGCTATTGGATGGTTGAAGAAAAATTTGCCTAAACTAAATTATTTTCTAATAGATATCCCCCAGTAAACTGGGGGTTCTATAGAAAAGGCACCTTCAGGTGCCTTTTCCTTACAGCTCCAAACGG
>CALXUQ010000051.1 GCA_944391725.1 uncultured Alphaproteobacteria bacterium
GCGTAGCTCAGTCGGTAGAGCATTTGACTTTTAATCAAAGGGTCTCGGGTTCGAATCCCGACGCGCTCACCAGTTAAGAAACCTCTTTCTTCGGAAAGAGGTTTTTTTATTATCATAAAGCTAGGGATTCGAACCCAATTGATTATTCCATAATCAATTAGAGTGAGGAGGAGATTTTTGGCGCTGTTTTTTCTTGACAATTTGAACACTATACTATACATTATAGAATATAATGAATAGTATGCTATACAAAAGGTGGCTTATGACAAGTAATCACAATTTACCCATTCCGGTTAGAAAAGCGCTTAAAAAGCTGGGAAAAGACATTAAAGAAGCACGTCTGCGCCGTCGAATTTCGACTATATTGATGGCGGATAGGATTGGTACGACCAGAACAACTTTGAAAAATATTGAAGACGGTAAGCCTTCGGTTGCAGTCTGGCTGTATGCTTCCGCGCTTTATGTGCTGGGAATGTTGGACAGGTTCAGAGATATTGCCGATATTGCCTCCGATCCGGTGGGACAGGCTTTAAGCAGTGGAGAACTGCCTAAACGGATTTGTAATAGAAAGGAATAGATATGTCCGATATTCTGACATATGTCTATGTTAATTACAGAGGGCAAGATATTCCTATCGGGCGGCTGTGGTCTTATTTTAACAACGGCAAAGAAAGTGCTTCGTTCAAATATGACGAAAGTTGGCTTAAGAATCCGGAAAATTTTGAGCTTGAACCTTATCTGCCGCTGACTGAGGGAACTTTTCATACCGATGCGAAAAAAAGCATCTTTGCTTCTTTTTCCGATTGCTCTCCGGATAGCTGGGGACGTCTACTGATAAAGCAAAATGAAGAAAAACTCGCAGAAAAGGAAAATAGAGCGCGGCGACGGTTGAACCAAATTGACTATTTGCTGGCTGTCTATGATTTTTCTCGGCACGGGGCATTGCGTTTTAAGCAAACTCCCGACGGTGAGTTTTTATCGGCTAGAGACAGTAAATCAATTCCGCCACTGGTAGAACTACCCAAGTTGCTGGCGTCCTCGGAAAAGATTTTGGATAACGACGCTTCCTATAATGATATAAGAGAGTTGCTGGCCCCCGGCTCATCACTCGGCGGGGCACGCCCGAAAGCCTCTGTAATCGACAAAGAGGGAAATCTATGCATTGCCAAATTTCCCAAAAAAGATGACAATAACAATAATGTTTTGTGGGAAGCCGTAGCTTTGACTTTGGCTCAAAAAGCCGGATTGAACGTACAACACTGGAAACTGACAACAGCTCTGGGCAAAGCCGTTTTACTGTTGCGGCGTTTTGACCGGACGAGTGACGGTCAACGTATCCCTTTTCTCTCGGCAATGTCAATGCTGAACGCAAATGACGGAGATAGCAATGAATACAGCTATCTTGATTTGGCGGAAATTATCAGGACCAAAGGCGTAAACGTTACGGCAGATATGAAAGAACTGTGGCATCGGATGCTGTTTTCGGTGCTGATTTCAAACACCGACGACCACTTGAGAAACCATGGTTTTCTTAAGAATAACGCCAACGGTTGGCAGCTTTCTCCTCTTTATGACGTCAATCCGAGTTGCGATAGAACCGGAAACTTGCAACTCAATATTGATGAGAACAGCAGTGCCGCCACGGTAGAAATGGTGATGTCGGTCGCAGAATACTTTCGGCTGAACAAGGCCGAAGCCGAAAAGATTTTGGACCAAACCCACCGTGCCGTTTCTAAATGGCGGAACATTGCCCAAACACTGGGGATTGGCAACGGAGAGATTGCCAGAATGTCTGCGGCTTTTGAAAAATGAAACAAAATCTGACTGTTATTATTTAGCTGAAAAACAAAAGCCTGATTGCTAATTGGTAATCAGGCTTTCCTAATCTAGTTTTAATAATTCTGGTTAAACGGGTGGGTCGGATCGCTCGGGTCGTAGTCCTGAGATTCACCTTTTATACCAAGTTTTTTGGTGGCCCAGAGTACCGGATCGACCGTAACCGTACCAATTAAACCAACACTAATACTCCAAAAACGTCCCCAACCGGACATGTCACTATCGGTCAGCCCAGCTTTGAGAATATCAAAGCAGTAGCCTCCGTCATCATTGTTCTGTCCCATAACATTTATTTTTTAGGGGTTAGACAATAAAATTTATAATGGAAATAATTGTTTGCACAAACATATAATTGATAGGCTTAAAATACTCTTCGCAACTAATATGTCAAGCAAAATCCTCAAACTTACATAAATTTCATTAACTCGCCTACTCTTCATTTTTATTTTGCATAATAACCACTTAGTGATTTTTATAGATATTTTTTTACTTGAATTTTTATTTTTCTGTGCTAAACCTCTCTTAACAAAAGTATTATTGTGGAAATATTAGTCCGGTTTCATAAAAATACTTTTGATTGAGTGAATTAATTATAATATTAACTTAATAAACAATTATTTTTATGAGATCATTTAAATCTTATGCAATTTCTCATGGGTATTATAGCGCTTTAGCTAACTATTTTACTTATGATGACCGTCTGTCCGCTACAGGCGAGTTGATTTTGATTAAGTCTGGTAATGTTAACTTAGTCGAAACTTATATGAACCGCTATATGTTGCGGCCGACTTCTCATTTGGCTTTGCTTAAAATGAGTGATACTTTAGGTAATAGATTGCTCGATTCCGGTTACCCAATTGCAGAGGACGCTCTGGAATTTCTGTTGTTACAGAACAGATTTACTGATATTTCAAAATATATCAGTCGTTATCCATTGCACTCGGCGAATACGTATCCGAAACTTGAAGTATTATTACTTAAACGTGCTCCTGAGCATATTATAAGACAGTATATTAATAAATATTGTTTTTATGATGAAGCTCAAGCGGAGCTAATGCAGTTGTATAGAGTGGATATGTATGATAGAGGAAAAGGTTTAATTGACCTATTTCTCAATCTGTATGTACCATGTGTGAATGCATGCCAAAAACTTGTGGAACGTGGTGATAAAAACTTTATTCGTAAAGCTTTTAGCAAGACGGCTTTTCATAAATATGACGCATATCCGACAGCTGAAATTAAACTCATTGAACTTGGCGACACTGACTTATTCCGTGAATATGTTGCCAAATATGATTTGTTTGATGAAGCTGCAGAGGCTCTGCTTGCTCCCGGAAGGGATATTATGTTGGTGCATTATCTGACTTATCATGCCTTGCGGAAATATGAACACCGTGTGGCCTTAAGCCAGCGAAAAGATCCAACTTTGTTGCGATTGGCTCTCCAACATGCTCCGCTCCACCACGAGGGATATTTCCCTGAGGCCGAAATCAATATGATTAAACTCGGTGATAAAAGAGTTATCTATGAGTATATTGATAAATGGAGCTTATATGAGGAAGCTGCCGAAGAACTGATTAAATTGAGAGATTTTAATCTGACTAAGGCGTATATTTCTAAATATAATCTCTATGGAACAGCCCTCTTGGAATTGGCGATTGAAGATGACCCCGATTTGATTGAGTTGTATTGTCAAAAATATATCTCTGATCGATGTGAGGGAAAACCAACAGCGGCCTTTTTGATTAATCATTCTACTGATTTGATGGGTAGCGGCATCTTGTTTGAACGGAATATTAAAAAATTAATTGCTTCCGGTAAAGCAGGACTGATTGAGGCCTTTGTCTCAATTCCTTATCCTAGCAATGTCTCTTTCAGCAATTCTGAAGTGATGTTTTTGGAAATGGGGTATGACAGTTTGGCTGTCAATTATATTAGCCGACATGGTCTTCATTCCGAACAAGCTATGCTATGGATGTTTGAGCATAAAAAGTATAATTTTATCAAAGCTCATATGGGACAAACCTTATGGGGCAAAGCATTGGTTAAGCTCGTGGAATTGCAAAATGATGATTTGATTAAAGAGTATATCTCTCGTTATCCTTTACGCAATCATGGACAGCAAGCCCAAGCGGAAGTGTTGTTTATGAAATATAAAAATCAGTCGCTCGTGAAGTCTTATATCGCAAAACATGGTTTGTATGACGAATCGATTGTGGAGCTATTTAAGATGAAGAACAAAACACTACTGAAAGTATTGATAGACAACCATGCACTTGGACATGTGGGAACTATGCAGCTATTATCTTCGAAAATGCCGGATTTGTGTTTAGCTTATGTGAAAAAACACAAAATTGATCCTTATTTCCATGATTTGGCTGTCCATACTCAAAACGAAACGTTCATCCAATTGCTGATGAAGGATAATCCGCTGAGTTTCCGTGCTTTTAACAAACTGGCGGTACGAAAGTTTTTTACTCTGATGAAGGAACATGTAAGAAAATATGGGTTTCCGAAAAAAGATGTTTATACCGGTTCTCCATATTTTTATCCTGTGCAGGCAGAGCTCGACTTTGTGGCTCATGGCGACAAAGAGATGATACGAAAGTACGTATCTTCTTATTTGCTTACTCCGCAAGGCGAAGACAAACTTGCCGCTCTCGGAGATATGAGCTTGATACAACACTATCTTGCTTGCAAGAAAAAGTTGGAAGCTCAAAATGATTAAGTTTTAATTATTAACCCTAGCCCTACCGACATTCGGTGGGGCTTTTTTTATATATTCTAAAGCCAATCTGTAGATTTTGCTTGCAAATTTACCTAAAAATGATAACTTTTAGCCAACAAAATATTATTATAGAAAATTACTTAGACAGTTTTCATAAGAATATTTTTCAAAATAAATATATTATTAATTTCTTAAAACTTATTCATATGAAAAAAATTATTCAAGACAAACAAGGTACACTCTACTGGTTTAACGGAGAAAGACTGGAAGAAATCGGCAAACCAGAAATATTAACAGCGCTTTACGGCAATGTTCTCTTTAGTATTGGTAAGGACATCTACTCGTGCAGAAACGGTAACTGGTTCTTGGAAAAATCGGATGTGGAGCTTATTCCCATAAAAGATGAGGTTTCTTCAAAGCAGTTCTTTATCAAAGCAGGGAATCTGATGTTTAAGGAAAATGCTAATAGTGCTCCAATCCAGTTATCTCTGGCTTTTACGAATAAGTGGAAACATCTGCTGTTGCCTGAAGAAACAAAATGTTTTGCAATACGGGATTGTAAAACCAATACGTACAGCAAATATATTTATGTCATTGATACCAATGAATATATCTGTCAACGCAGAGGATATTTTGTTGATTATCATTATGATAATGCTTTTTTTGATAATGGTTATGTGTATAAATGCCAAACTGATGATGAAGGTAAACCTCTGATGGTCGCGCAAGCATGGCACTTGTTGTATAAGGCCGCGAAGTATCTGCTGCTACAAGCCGGAGATAAAGGTTTTGCTCTGTTTGAAGATGACGAATATAAGGAGATTCCTAATATCGGCACTATCATTAAAACCCCCAAAGCAGACCTACTAAGCTGTCGCAATGCTTGTTGGCATTTGCTAGATGATGGTATGGAAGAAATTGTCAAGCTTCGCTATGAGGGGGAAAGTTATCAAATTTGCGATGATGGTTCAATCTTAGCTAACAAAATTATAAGCTATGGTTCCGGAAACGACCCTGAAGTAGGAGAAATAATGTGCCATTATGATATCAGAAACGGGTATTATACCGAGGTAAGCGATGAGGATTAATCCGACACGTATAAAAAAACAGTGCTATTTTGAAATAGCGCTGTTTTTTATGGCTTGATATTTAAGAATAGTTTTGATATACATATCGCAAACAAATATAATTATATAAATTTTTATTAACTTCTAAAATTTATTCGTATGGAAAATATTATTGTAGCAGATGGACGGTCAAATTTGTATGAATTTGATGGTACAAAGATGAAAAGTTTGGGTACTCCTAAGGAATTTAAGGACGTATGGAAAGGGCGGATTTTTCAAATCGGTTATAACTATTACTTCAAAGACAAGGATACTTATCATCTCCTTGGTGATGAAGGACAAACTTATGTATTGCGCAGTTTTGGAAACGAAGATCCGTTTGTCAACAAACAACTATTTTGCTTTGGTGAACATTATTTGCTAGTGGAGCCAGATACTCCGGGGTTTGTTGAAGTTACATATCTATACGGTCCGCTGCTGGCTAGTATAAAATCTTTTGATTTCAAAGATAGGGCTTTTGTACTCATTGGGGGTAAAAAATTTGAAATATATATCCTTGATGAAAATGGAAAACCTGAAAAACTTACCGAGCTGTTTTATAACTCGCCGGAAGATGGTGCCTTTGAATATAGAAATGCGGCTTTTGTGCTGGAAAACGGTGTGTATGTACGCAAACCGTGGCGGTTGTTTGGTCCCTATAATGACAATTATGGTTTGTTTGCGGCAGGCAAAGCCGTTTTTAAGCTGTTGTCTTATGGTACATTTGAGTTTTTAGGTACTTCTTATGACCGTAAAGCCAAATTGTATGACACCAAAATCGGCACCAAAATTTTATTCCTTTCGGGGAGCGGAACTTACTGGCATTTGGGAGAAAACTTTGTAGAACAAATCTTGTCGGTTGATTGCGATGCAGAGGTTTCGGTTGATTGCGATGGAAACATTCATTATTATCATCGCAGCCAAGAAGATGACGGAGAGGTGGTGACTTCTTTTGTGATGCTTCTAGATGAAAACACCGGAAAATATTATCGCAAAGATTGACCCAGAATCTGACTAAAAAAAGCGGAGCTCACTTAGGCTTCGCTTTTTTTGTGGCTCAATAGGGTGGACTTATGTCCGCCATAGCCCTGCCCCACAATTCTACCAATGGAATTAATCTTACTACAAACCGAATCATACCACTGCTTGGGAGTATTATTAATACTATGCTTTTGACCGGGGTAAAGCTCATAGAGTTTGCAATATCCACCGGCGGTGACATTTGGCATCAGCACATTGGCGCCGCTATTTAGTGCCAGAGCCTGTCCGTTTTGCGCTAAGGCTTCCATGGCGGTTGTGGCCGGAATGTTGATATCGGGCAGCAACAAACGCATAATCGCCATAGTCCTTAATGCCAAATGCAAGGTTCCACCTTTGCAATCAGCCAGCGGAGTTTCAGGGTGCGGAATAAACGGTCCGATACCCGCCATATCCACCCCTATTTGTTGCAAGAACAGCAAATCGTCGGCAACAGAATCGATAGTTTGGTCGGGCAAACCAACCATAATCCCCGAGCCTAGCTCATAGCCGAGTTCTTTTATCATCATCAGGCAATCATAGCGGTGCTGCCAGCTCATTTTAGGGTCAAGCCGGTGATAAAGCTCTTGATTTGTAGTTTCAATCCGCATCAGGTAGCGGTCGGCGCCGGCCTCACGAAAAGCCTTATAATCGGCATAGCTCCGCTCACCAATACTCAAGGTGATAGCCACATCAAACTTTTTAATCGCCTCAATAATCGGGCAGAGGCGCGCGGCAGTATAATACATATCTTCGCCGGACTGCATAACAACCGTTTTGAAACCAAGTTGGGCGGCAAGGCGAGCGGTTTCAACCATTTCCTCGGCCGAAAGATGATAGCGCTTAACTTTGAGATTGTCCTTCCTAAGTCCGCAATAGAGGCAATTATTGCGGCAGATGTTGGAAAACTCAAGCAATGCACGCAGGTGCACTTCATCACCGACATATTGGCGGCGAACGGCGTCAGCGTGGCTCAGCAGTTTAGCTTCGTGCTCATCATCACTCAAAAGGCGGATTATTTCGGTTTTGGATAAATTCATGTTTGTTCTCTTGAGCGTGGAGTTTAGCATATGCCCTAAAAGTGTCAAGAATTTCACACAAAAATAACCCCGGGCTCAAAACCGAGCAACCGGGGCTATTTAATCCTTGTTGTAAGCTTAGATTAGAACAATACTTTAGCTTGAACGCCGGCAGTATAGTCTTCATCAATATAGTTGCTTTCGCTACCACCCAAGAAGTATTCGCCATAGACGCCCATAGCGATATTATCTTTGAGGTAGTAGTCAGCGCTAGCAAGTCCCCACCACTGATTGGTATTTTTACCATCGGTTGTGAAGTCATAGCGAGCAGCAATGTCAAATGCATAGTTGCCGCCGAATTTGTGGATACCGGCCATAACAGCTTGATCCAAATCGCGGTCAGCAGTGTCAATTGCGCTAGAAATGCCATATTTAGCATAAGGGGTCAGGCCATTGCCCATGTCATAGCCAAGACCAAGTTCGGCACTCAGCTCTTTTTCCCATCTTTCCGGAGTGTGATGACCCCAATAGTCTTTGGGGTTCAAGGTAGCATATTCTACACCGGCAGACAAAATAACATTGTCAATTTGGTTGACATAAGATGCACCCAAAGAATATTCAAAGTTGTGACTGTTGTTATAAACACCTTCGGTATCAAAATCATTGGTGATAGAGCCGTTGATGCTCCAGTTGTTGTTGATACCATATTCAATTTCTTGTGTAAGAGAATTGCCGTCCCAAGCACCACCATTGTGCTTCTTTTCAGTACGGGATGTTTCAAAACTGGTAGTAGACAAGATTTGTCCTTCGCCAGGTTGATAGAACGGATTGGTTAAATCTGCAGCCATAGCAGAACCGCTAATCATAACGGCAGCACCGGCCAATAATAAAGATTTGTAGTTCATAAGTTAACTCCCATATAAGTTTCTCTATATAACAATAGTTTTATTGTTATGGTCGTTAGTTTAACCACAAATTATTAAAAAAACAATAATTTATTTTTCAACTAATATTTCAGAGGGTTTCAGAGTTGAGACCAAAATTGGTAGAGAGAGATTTTATTTTAGCTGGCTATCCTTACTGCCACGGCGGTTATAGAGGCTTACGGCTTTGTGCCGGCGGTCAAATTCTTCTTGGCAAGATATGCACAGGCGCACTCCGGGCAGGGCTTTTCTTCTGGCCTCGGGGATTTCTTCGCCGCATTCTTCACAATATTCCAAACTCTCGCCGCTCGGCACATTTTGGCGAGCACGAGTGATTTCATCATTGATAGAATCTTCAATTTGTTCGTTTACGGCGTTGTCACCGGCCCATCCGACTGCCATTGTTTGCTCCTTGATTGGCTGATTGATAAGGCAAAGTATATTAATTTGAATCAAAATGCAAGTCTTAGAAGTATTTTAACTTATTTGGTATAGTTTGCAGATAGTATTAACTTGAGGAGATAATATAATGAAAGGTTTGGGATATTTGGTGGTTTTGGCCGCTCTCGGATATGGAATTTTCTATCTATATGAGAACAACTATTTTGACAGCTTTTTAGAGAGTTTCAGCAACACAACCGAACGAACAACCGACTTTGTGACCGACAAGGCCGTGAAAGAAATGTAACCTCAAAAGGCCATTTTCTCCTCAAAGAGCGTGGTCATCATGCTTTTTGAGGATTGGCTGAGGCAAATAAGTTTTATACCCGTTGTTTAATTTTGTATTTACATTATACCAAATATCGGGTATACTTATTAGTATAAGTGAATATAACCAACAAATAGGTGATTGATGATGATTTAGTATTTTGTGATGTACCCCACGGAGAAAGAAAATTGCAATGTTTATGTTACTCAAAAAGAATCTGAGATGTATTTGTGCCAACTCGAATCTGCTGTTCGGGCTGGTTTATTTTGTTTTTATGGGCTA
>CALXUQ010000052.1 GCA_944391725.1 uncultured Alphaproteobacteria bacterium
TGCAAAACAACCCCCAAGAAGCCATGGACTTGATTAATAGCGGCAAACTGCTGGAATGGGTCAGAAGCGGCATTGAAGATGAAAAACTCTACACCAAACTTGAAAAATTTTTCAAACAAGGCATCACCGGTTTTCTGCCCCAAATCGTCATTTGCAAGACCTGTATTTTGCTCAATCCTCATGCCCCCATTCGTTATGATGGCGTTGCAGCCTTTCCCGACGGCATGGCCAAAGCCGTATTTTATGCTCTAAAAAAACGAGGCAATATCAAGGCCTACATAGATATTTTCAGTAACGACCTCATCAAAACCTGGTACATGGAACAAACCAACACCAGATCTCCGATGAACGCCGCCGAATTTAAAATCTACATCAACCGTCAAGATTATGGCTATGGCATTGAACGCATTATGTATGATATAGATGCAGACTTACCCTGCATCAGCCCGTTGTTTGGAGAAGAGTTTGTGGTTTCGGTCCCGCAAATTCTGAAAGCTCTGGATAACACCTATGCCGAAAAGGTTGTTACCACCGCTCCGTTTGATAAAAACATAATTGCATATCTGCGCTGCAAATTAGGAAAAAAAATCGATAACATTTTAACCGAAATCAACTCCAGCAAAGTAACCAACCAAATCAGCGGAGTTTTACACTTATATTCCTACATTCAAAAAAAACTTGGTCCGGCCCAATTACCTCATTTGGCCCAGTGGCTCATAAACTATTCTCTGCCGCTGATTAAGAGTTATCACAACATCAAATACCAAAAATATCTTGAACACGAAATAGTCCGTTATGCTAAAGAAGGCGTGTTAATGGATATATATATCCTGTTAGAAAACGAAGAAGCGCACAACAACGATCTGCGCCAATATGTTCAGGCAGTCAAAGACACCAACGCCCTCATCGCCCTCAAGACGCGTCTATTAAATGACACCGGAAAAATTGAAGAAGAAACCAAAGAAACTGCCTTGCGCATTGGCAGCATTTTAGCCATTATCGTCATGACATTTTCACTTATCATCAACCTCATTAATTGGATTATCACGCAATGAAAAGTTCCAACACCACAACCGACAGACCCTTAAGGAAAATGTCCACTTTCCAAAAATGGTGCACCGTTATCACCTTTTTAATTGTCATATTTGCCACTCTACCCTTTAATATCGTCCTATTAATCGGCATGTTGCCCACCTTTACGATTTTATTAACCGACCCCAAAAACAGCTCCAAACTGATAATTGTCGGTTGTTTCAACTTAGCCGGTGTATTTGTATACATCTTAGACATCATCGGCAACTTTTCCATCACTCATGCCTTTATCATTGTCGGTAACATTTTCAATCTGATAATTATGCTGAGCTCAGCCGCCTTTGGTCTGATTGTTTATAGTGAACTGCCCAATTTATTTTTATTTTTCTCACGCATTTCTGCCCAAAAACGCCTCGAAAACATTGATCGCAAGCTCAATCGCCTAACCGAAGAATGGGGCGAAGGCATCTTAAACAACCAAGCCACACCGACCGAAAAAAAATCATAAAAAAACTCCCGAAACTTTCGGGAGTTTTTTTATTCCATCGTCAGTTTGTTTATTGCATTGCCGCAATTGTTTTTCTGATTTTTCGAATAGAGTTGAGTTCTATTTGGCGTACCCGCTCTTTTGATATATCATAAGTTTTGCTTAAATCATCAAGCGTTATGGCTTTTTCATTTAAGCGACGCTTAAACAAAATATCTTTTTCTCGCGGATTAAGACAACCAAGTGCTTGTTGAAACAATCTGCGGCGATATTTCATGGTTTCCGAATGAGCCAACGCCTCTTCCTGATTAGGCTTATTGTCGGCAATAAAATCCATCCACTCCGTACCGCTTTCAGACGTTGCATCCATCACCGTATTAAGCGAACCGTCATGCGATTTCAAACGTGTATTCATATCTGTCACATCTTGAACGCTAACATCTAAAGAGGCGGCAATATCGGCTAACACATCTTTAGAGAGTTCACGATCATCCATCACATTGAGCTGATTTTTGATTTTGCGCAAATTAAAGAACAATTTTTTCTGCGCCGCCGTCGTTCCGATTTTCACCAACGACCACGAATTTAGAATATATTTTTGCACCGAGGCCTTAATCCACCACAAAGCATAAGTCGAAAATCTAAACCCTTTTTCCGGCTCAAACTTATTCATGGCATAGATTAAACCAATATTACCCTCGGCAATCATCTCCGCCATCGGCAAACCATAACCCTTATACTTAGAAACGACTTTTACCACAAGTCTAAGATGAGAAGTAATTAGTTTATAAGCAATTTTGCTATCTTTAGTTTTCTGATATTCGACAGCAAGTTCATACTCTTCTTCTTGTGCTAGAATTGGATATTTACGAATATTTTGCAAATAACGAACCATATTCAGTTCAGGAGAGAAGTCTAGTCCAGATAGTCCGAATAGTGTATTATCCATCTTGGAACTCCTTCATATGCATAAAAATAATACCAGATTAGTTTATTAGACCGGATACAAATATCAACCTATACTTTGGTTATACACACCTTTTATTTTTGATTTCTGAGCATAAGGAGGAGTTGGCTCATATCATCTGGCAGCTCCGAACTAAATTGCATATAAGCACCCGACACCGGATGCACAAACCCCAAAGTTTTAGCATGCAGTGCTTGCCGCGGAAAGGATAAAACCGCTTTTTTGAGTTCATCTGAACCAAATGGGATGGAGGTTTTCTTAGCTTTTTCATAAACCTTATCCCCAATCAAATTACAACCAAGGCTGGACATATGCACGCGGATTTGATGAGTCCTTCCGGTTTCGAGTTTGCACTCCACTAAAGAAGCGACACGTCCAAAAATCTCCAAGGTTTTATAATTGGTAATTGCCGCTTTTCCGCCGGTTTTGAGCACGGCCATTTTTTTGCGATCATAAGGGCTTCGTCCGATTTGAGTTTCGATTCTGCCCTGCGTCGGATTGGGCATACCAAAAACAACGGCCAGATAAGTCCGCTCAATTGAATGCACAAAAAACTGTTCGCAAAGTCCGCGATGAGCTATGTCATTTTTGGCCGCCACAATAAGCCCGCTGGTATCTTTATCAATCCGATGCACAATCCCCGGACGTTTCACTCCCCCGATTCCCGAAAGATTATCCTTGCAGTGGAATAAAAGTGCATTAACCAAAGTCCCGCCATAAGCCCCCGGCGCCGGATGCACCGTCATTCCGGCCGGTTTATTGACCACAATCAAATCTTTGTCTTCATACACAATATCAAGAGGAATATCCTCAGGCCCCGGATTAGCCTCTTCGGGCTCCGGAATTTCGAGTTGATAAATATCGCCGCATCGAACCTTAAAAGCATTATCCACAATCAGATTATCATCACAAGAAAGATTTCCGGCCGCAATCAAACGTTGGATTTGCGAGCGCGAAATTTGCTTAAAACACTCACTCAAAAACCGGTCCAAACGCTGACCTTGCTGATTAGGCGCCACCGGCGGGCTCAAAAATATATTATTATCACTCATATTCATATTTGAAAAATTAAAGATTTATTATAAAATACAGATTAATCTAATTTTTGCAAGGAAATAAAGAAATGAACAAATTAAAAGCAGTCAAATTTTTGGTTTTTGTCCTCACATTTTTGCTGGTTATCGGTACTCTGATGTGCCTCACCCTGATATACCGCCATGCCCGCGGCGAAAACAAACCGGACACTTCCGCTCCAAGCGTACTCAAACTCGGCGAGCCGACCGGCAGCCAAATCAGCAAATTATACGCTAATGACGGCCGACTTCATATTGTAGTCCAATATGGCGGACTTCCCGACCGTATTATAGTGTTAAGTCCCGACAATCAAAAAATTGAGCAAAAAATTAGCATTGAATAGAGGTGCACATATGGTTTCACAATCTCCGCAGAAAATCCCCGGCATCAATAACATTGACGATGAGTTATTTGTTGACAATACATCTTCCTCTCTAAGCGACACCGAGATGGATGACGAATTCGACCGGTTGCTCAACGAGTTCTTAAACAACGAACTCAAAGATGTTGAAACTGCACCATCTCCGACAACCGAACCGCAAATGTCGGCCGGATTATCTGGTTCAAAGAACAAGTCGAACGAAAAGCAACCTGCGGAGCACAAGTCTCAAGAAAAAATTTCAGACAACAACAAAGCTAAGCAATCTTCCACAGAATTTACCATTTCTGAGATTTCATCTGACGAAGAACCCAAATCATATTTCAAATTGCCGCAATCTCCCAATGAGGTTCCAAGCTATCAGTCTGCACCAACTCCGGCTCCTGCCTCCGGACCAATTCTGTGCAGTGAGGAGCAAGAGTTGTTTAATGCTTATGGCAATTTCCGCACAGCCATTAATATGATTTGCAACGATAGCGGCTTGGCCGAACCCGATTTTGCTTTGACGGCCGAGCAGTTACTTCCGCGCTACAAACCGCGGTTAGCCGAACAAATTAAAGACGAGTTACTTTTTGGCTGGGGCATCATGCTCATGCAGTACCCCGACCAATTACAAAACCTCAACCCCAATGCCGCCGACGATGACTTACTCAACTTTGCCGAAAAGACCACCGATGAGCTGTTGCAAATGGCCATCATCTCTTATGTTGAGGTTCTAATCGAGATGGAAAGTTGTGATATCGCTTATGAATCACGCCGTATTCGCGCCAAAAAGAAACGGATAGAGCGACAAATTATAGAAGAACACGAGGCCCGACGCCAAAAAATTGCCGCCTACATTGAGAAAATCGAGCGCAAAAAATTTCCGATTAACGCCGAAAGACTGGTTGTAAATTATTTCAAAACTGCACGCAAAGACCCCGATGGCGCCTATCAAATTTTGGTCAATAATCCGGCAACTTATGCCCCGATTGAGACCGATAAAATCCCTGACAGACTGTTTGGCCTCATCAAGAGCAAGCCCGAAGATGGTATAAAAATCAACCGTGAGATAGGAAATTATATGAAAAAATTAAAAGCTTAACTTTTTTCGAAAAAATGTAGACAAAATATTTTTTTTGTGCTAGGATAAGTAAAATATTAAATTAGACAGAGGCAAAACCATGGCAAATAATGATACTCGTCAAACACTTGATTCACTGCGCGGCATCGGTGGAGATTCTGGCAGCCGCCGCACTATTGTTGATGAAGGCAACGGCTTAACCATCGGTCAGGGCCGCAAGAGCACGGTTATCGACGAAAAGCCGAAATATACCACCATTGACGAGTTAAACCAAGCCTTTTTAACTCCTGATGAAAGAGCTAATCAGGAAAATAAGCTTAATAACAACAACAAAACCGCCAAGACCAAACGCGTCAATACCGACCGTCGACGTCCCTCTGATGATGAAGGCAAAATTTTTGAAGAAGGCGACATTATTGACTGGATGTTCCGCAACATCATTGTCAGTTCCATGAACTGGACCGGTAACAAGATTGTTAACTGGAGTAGTTTTATTGTGGGCTATGTTGCCACCGAAACTGTCGATTATTTGGGCAAAAAAGCCTCCAATGAATATAAAGACTACAAAGATGCCTTCGCCTGGATTAACCCCTATAAAGGCGGCTTTGCCAAATATCCTGAAACCAACACCACCAAACTTCAAGCCCAAGTCAACGATTTGCGCACCAAAGAAATTGATGATAGTCAACAGTTCAACACTCCCAACAATCGTCAATTGTTAGAAACCTCCATGACCTTGTTGCACGATGGCAAGATTGAGGAGTTCAAACAGATGATGCACAATAAGATTTCACCCGAAACTCTTGAGGCATTAAACAATACCCCCTCTGAACAGTTGCAAGTACTTTTCAGTCCTGAGCATATTCACCAAACTTCGGCCAATATGATTAATACCCTCATGGCCTCTCAACAATATGCCGCCACCTATGCCAGCGCGCGTATGCTCCAAGAGCAAGCCGAGAAAGCCGGCGCCCATAAAAATACCGATGTCAATAAAGATTTTGACCAATATTATACCGAGGCCCAAGCCGACTACCTTACCTATATGAAAGAAGCACAAGCCGCCGGCAAAAACCCGATGCAAGCCGCGCAGGAGCTAAACGAACTCTCAATTGCCGCATATAAACACGCCAACGAGCAAATTGACCACTATCAGTACAATGAGGTAGGCAACAAGCCCGCAGAAAACAAAGCCCTGCAAAAGTTAAACGAGTTGACCCAAATCACCAAAGAATCCCCCTATCGCGGCAAAACAGAGCTTGATAACTTTGCCGCCGCGATTATCAATGTTTCTAAAGAACACGATATCATACTCAACCCCATCAACCGTGCCGAAGCTGACCTCCGCAACCGTAGTCTTGTCAACAATCAGCGTCGTCAGCGGTTAGCGCAGACATTAGCCGCCATCAAGGCTCACCCCGAGCAAATTCGCTACGCCGCACAGCAACGTCAAGGTGGTCGTTAATGATAGGGAAACTGTTCAAAGCCTCAGTGGTCGGCATAATATGGAGCTATATCTATATTTTCGCCACTGAGCTTTTGTTATATTATCTCTGGAATTTTGATTATTTATCCCCGCAAGATTGGCGCACCATCAACACATTTTGGGAGCACGGCGGGGTCATTAAGACTTGGAAAGATTATCTTTTCATCCTGTCCTTGCTGGTTGTCATTCCGCTCTGGTTTTGGGGGTGGAAATATTTATATCGGCAAAACTATTTAGAAATTTTGCTATGGCCGCTCAATGCCTACAATCGCCACATCATCAACCGTTACGGCAGTGAGAGCAAACGCATTTTGCTCAAAAACATCGGCACTTCCGTTAAGGTCGAAGAAGAGATGAAACAAAAAACCGCAGCCATCAAACCGATAGAATGGAAAGAAGCCGACAAAGTCCGTCAGGCCGTAAGCGAAAAAATCAGTTCCAGTCACAAACCCAAAAAGGATTAATAAGTATAAATTAACCAATCCAAGCTATACTGATAAGTAGGATTTAGGAGAAATAGTTGAAACCGCTGTTGACATTAATACGAAACATGATTGTCGGCCTCTGCTGGGGCATCTTCTTTATTGAAGGTGTTCGGGTTATCATGCTGCGCAACTGGCGTTTTGACATTTTCAACGGAGATCACTGGAACTACGCCTGGGAGCTCTGGCTCAAAGGCGTCGTGATAACCACCCCCAAAGAATGGGCCTTTATTCTGATTTTACTGACTTTCATACCTTTACTTTTAACCGGTTGGGCTGCATTATGCCTACTCCCCTGGGAAGAAGTTTTTCGGGTAATTTTTGCCATTCCGCTCAAGATTTTCAACAAAATTTTAGCCAAACCGGTCACTGCCATCAAAAACACAGCAAGTGTCAAGGCCGTCAAGAAGAAAAAATCCTATAAAGAGATTCGCCCGCGTGCCATTCGTTCGCCGATTAATGAAATTGCCTATGAAGACTCGTTGCCGACTTCTGACCAGTCGGCTCCGGCCATTAGCGTTCCGCAAAACTTTGCTCAACCAATGCCCATTCCGCCGGCTGCACTTCCGCCTGCCCCAAAAACCACCCCCGAGCCGATTACCGATAAATTTGACCACTCGTTATTTCAGTTTGATGACGAAGAAGATTTCGACTTTAATTTTGATGCCTTTGAGGACAAACCCGAAACACCGGCTCCAAGCAGCGTAACTCTGCCGGCAGAACCGACCACCAAGAGCATCAGCCCCCGCTCCAAAAACAAAGAGCCGCAAAAAAGCAACAAAAAATCCCCCGAACGCAATAATGACCGCAACGCTAAGAATCAGCCTGCCGCCAAAAATGCCGATTCGGGCCGCACCAAGAGCGGCAATTCCGTACTCGATGTCATGAAACAAAAAGGCTGGGAGATTATTACCAGCGCCACCCTCAAAGGAAACCTCATAGACTTCATTGGTGTATCTTCCAACCAAATTTGTCTTTGCCTGCTTGATAAAGAAAGCGGTGATTGGTTGGCCGACGAAGAAAGATTTAATGATGAGGAACCCTTATGGTTTTCCGAGAGTTCGCACCGCATTTCACCGGTCAGAAAAGTTGATTTGGCGCGCCAAGCCCTTCAAAGCAAACTCTCCGAATCCGGACTTGAATATGAAGTTTCAGCCTATGTCATCATCCCGATTGGCAACATCATCAACGCCGAAGATATGTTTGAAATTTGGAATAATATGAATATATTCGTCACAAGGATTGACAGAGGCTCGCCAAAAGAATTAAGATTGTTCTCAAAGACACTGCCTGAGGTCGAAACCCCGACTGACAAAGACAGTTTCGAAAAACTCAAAAAGTTGATTCGTAACATTGCATAGGAACAACCATGGCCATAGATAAACAAGGCGAAGAATGGGAAGAATATAACAACGCTGTCCGCTGGATGGCGCTGACTTTTATTTTGACATTTCTCATCACGGCATTTTTAGCCATTATCTCTCTTCCGCTCGGCTATCTTTTCATGAACGGAATCTCCCAACAATCTTTGGATACTGCCTGGAGGTTTTTGCTCTACGCGGTTCAGCACCCCTCATACCTCATTTCCAGCTATGCCAGTTGGTTTTCGCGTCTGGCGTCCAATTCCGGCGGATTTTCCTTAGGCCTGTGGTTACCGATTTTGCCGTTTTTTGCCTTACCGACCGGCATCATCGTCGGCATTTTGAGCAACCCCTACCGTTTTCAGTCCAACATCCACGGTTCTGCTCGCTTAGCCACATTAGCCGATGTCAAAAAAATGAAATTGCTCAATGGCTTTTGCATTGTGGTTGGCAAATTTCAGGGACATATGCTGCGCATGAGCGAAACTTTGTCTTGCCTGTGTTGCGCACCTCCCGGTACCGGTAAAACTGCCGGCGTGGTTATTCCTACTATTTTCCACTCAGAAGGCTTGAGCATTGTGGTCAACGACCCCAAACCAGAGTTGTGTTACAACACCACCGGCGCCCGCGCTAAAATCGGTCCGGTATTTGTCATCAACTGGGGTGCAGAAGATAACCCGGCTGAAGGTATTTATTATCCGAGTTGGAATCCGTTGTCACCAAATGCATTGCCTGCCCCCGGTCCTGACCGTGATATGTACATCGATTCGATGTGCAATATTTTGGTTGAAGACCCCAAAGGCGGTGCCGACCCCCACTGGTCTCAAACCGGA
>CALXUQ010000053.1 GCA_944391725.1 uncultured Alphaproteobacteria bacterium
AGTATGGGCCAAGCCATTCAGACCATTCAGGCTGCCGATGAAGGTATTTCGACCATCACCGAGTTTGCCGAACAGGCCAAAGCTGTGGCTAACTCCGCTCGTGACGAAGCCGTTGAGATGAGCAGTGCAAAATTAACCATTGGTGCGTTGGCTAGCGGAAAATCCAAGGCTGCTCAATTGGATATTGCTATCACTAAGGCTGACGGAACCGCCGGTACTGCCGTTCAGGTTACCATTGAAGCTAATAAATCATTAGAAGAAGTCAAAGCCAGCGTGTTAAAGCAAATCAACAAAGATGACAGCGGCTTGAAAGCTTCTTTTGATGACAGCGGGGCTTTGATTATTACTGCTCAAGACGGTGCTACAGCAACCGTTACGGCGACAACACCCGGTGACTTTACCTTGTCGGCAGCAACTTCTGAGCCGCAAAAGAATGAATCTCGTGCTAAATTGGCTGCGCAATTTGACAGCATTTTGGACCAGATTGATAAGGTTGCTAATGACGCCAGCTACAAAGGTGTTAACTTGCTGCAAAGCAATGACCTGAAAGTGGTGTTCAACGAAGACCGTACTTCTGACTTGTTGATTGAAGGTAAAGATGCTTCTTCTACCGGTTTGGGTATCGGGGCTGCCGCAAATGATTGGAAAACCGATGCTGACATTGATAATGCAATCACGCAGATTGAAGGTGCAATTAATACCTTGCGTACAATGTCTTCTGAATTTGGTAACAACTACTCCATTGTTCAGAGCCGTGAAACCTTTACCGAAAACTTGATTAACGTTTTGGAAGAAGGTTCAGACAAACTGACCTTGGCTGATATGAACGAAGAGTCCGCTAATATGTTGGCTCTGCAAACCAGACAGCAGTTGGCTATTAACTCCTTGAGTTTGGCTTCTCAAGCTGCTCAATCGGTATTGCAATTGTTCTAATCTGATGTATCTTAAAGGAAATCCCCAGGCATTTTGCTTGGGGATTTTTTTTATCACCTAATGTTATTGTGTATTTTGTATTTATATTCTATGCTGTATTTATCGCTAATATTGTGGAGATTTATCATGAATACTTGGAGAACACTAATCGGGGTGATGTTTGTATTCGGAGCTCAAGATGTAAATGCGGCAATTCGTTTTTTGCCTGATGTTGAACAACAAGATGTGGGCGTACAGGTTGAACACGCGAATATTAGCATTGATGAAGCATTATGCAAAGAGGCAGTTGATAGACACGGTAAAAAATTATACCACAAAGCTAAAGGTTGTCCACAAGGCATGATTTTTGATGAATATTGCCCTCATAGCAATGAATGGATTTCAGAATGCTACAAACCCAAGAATAGCGACAGTCAATTTTGACAAAATATTAGAGCACGCTAATAAATTTTGTTTACTTTTCTACCCCAATATGATATGATTAATTTATATGTAGTAA
The DNA here is from genome assembly GCA_944391725.1 of uncultured Alphaproteobacteria bacterium. Lineage (GTDB taxonomy): Bacteria > Pseudomonadota > Alphaproteobacteria > RF32 > CAG-239 > MGBC133411. The sequence continues at coordinate 1,433 of CALXUQ010000053.1, forward strand.
TTATATTATGGAGAGGGCATTATGCGTATTAGTTGTCTATTGATGGCGGCAACCGCTTGCAGTATCTGGGGTACAGAAGTCTATGCCGCAACAACTTTTTTGCCAGACTGGCAGCAGGCAGATTTGAAATTTAAGCGCGATGAACCTTTGTGTCAAGATGCAATTGGTCCCAATGGTGAGAAGCTTTATCACAAGGCCACTAGTTGTCCGAAGCCAAAAATTTTCGACGAATATTGTCCGCATGATGACCGCTATATTTCAGAGTGTTATTGCCCGGCTATATATCAATATACTTGTGCGTCCCCTTACCGCGGTGATGAACGTGTAAAAGATAAAGGCTATGCATCTTGTGATGGCAAATATATTGCTTGCTGTGACGGTTCTTGCCCTGAAAACACTAGCAAAACTAACCCAGGAGGATGTGGAGGATCAACCACTAATGAATGCGGTGATACTTGCTATTATCCATATCAACCTTGTTGTTATCCTAAATCTGACGAAACCAGTTGTTCTTGCGGTAGCTATACATGTAGTGACGGGTGCGGAGGATATCGTAGTTGCTGTTCTTCTTGTCCTGATCCGGAGCCTAATTATCCATCATCAAGTGGTTCTTCAAGCTCTTCTAGCTCGTCTTCTAGTTCTTCAAGCTCAAGCTCGTCTTCTTCATCGAGCTCCTCAAGTTCTAGTAGCTCTTCATCAAGCTCAAGCTCGTCTTCTTCATCGAGTTCCTCAAGTTCTAGTAGCTCTTCATCAAGCTCGTCTTCGAGCAGTTCCGGAGGTTGCTCTTGGTGTGCGCCTGGTTATAGCTGCTTATCTATAACCGAAGATGAATATCAATCTTGCAGATCGAAGGGGGGAGGAAGTAGTTGCTGTGAGTGTGCGCAAACTATGTATACTCTTGCATGCCTATTGGGAGGCGGCCAAGCCTGTATTGATGCTGTTGCTGCCGGCTCATGTCGTTAACTTATCTGCATACAAATGTTGTTAAATTTGTGATACTCAATAAAAAACCCCCTCACTCGAGGGGGTCTTTTTTTTGTGTGCCAATTATTCTTGGTTGAAAGCTTTGGCTTGTTTTTTAGCGTCATCATCTGTACGAGCGACGTTAACCAAAATGGTTTGGCTAACTTCGGGGTGCAGATTGAGTTTGACCTCATATACGCCCAAGTCCTTAATCGGTCTTTCCAAGAAAACCTGACGGCGTTCAACACTAAAGCCGGCTTCTTTAATGGCTGCGGCAATGTCACGAATGGTAACAGAACCATACAGCTGTCCGGTCTCGGCAGCCTGACGAATCAATACTGCACTGTAACCTTTCAAAGATTCAGCAATCTTAGAAGCTTCTTCAAACAATACTTTGTTGCGTGCTTCTAACTCGGCTTTTTGTTTTTCATAATAAGCAACATTTTCAGGAGTGGCGCGAAGAGCCTTTTTGCAAGGCAACAGATAGTTACGGGCATAGCCGTTCTTAACTGTTACTTGTTCGCCCAATTTGCCTAATTTATCTACATGTTCAAGAAGAATAACTTTCATTTATTTTCTCCCTTTCCTAGTCGGCCACAAACGGCAACAGAGCCAAGTAGCGGGCGCGTTTGATGGCGCGAGCCAATTCTCTTTGCTTTTTGGCAGAAACTGCGGTGATACGGCTCGGAATAATCTTGCCTTTCTCAGAAATATAACGAGAAAGCAATTTTACGTCCTTGTAATCAATTTTTAATCCATCTTCACCAGAAAAAGGACATGCTTTTTTTCTTCTAAAGAATACTTGTTTTGCCATTTTTCCCTCCTACTCTTCTACTGCTTCTTCTGAAGAGGCAGATGCATCGGCACTGCTCAATTCATCTACTTTAACAGTCATGTAACGGATTACGTCTTCGTTAAAGCGCATAATGCGTTCATATTCAGCAATGGCTGCGGCCGGAGCTGAAATGTTCAAAACAACATAGTGACCTTTGCGGTTTTTCTTAATGCGATAAGCAAGGTTCTTGAGACCCCAGTTATCTACTCTTACGACCTCGCCGCCGTTAGCCTTGATGGTTTCGCTCAAATCGGAAACCAGGCTGCTGACCTGAGAGGCACCAAGATCCTGACGTGCAATCAGCACGCTTTCATAAAATGCCATATTTAATCTCCTTATGGATTCTCAACAAATGCCCGTAATCGGGCGGGTTCTTGTATAGCCGAAGACAAAACTCCGGCAAGGGACGTGCTGAAATATACCTCAAAACAAATATTTTGCAAGCTTTTTCTTGCTCCGAATCTAAAAAAATTATCCACAGTTTTTCTAAACATTGTTGCTTTTCTGGAATATTAATTCTTTTTATTTTATCTTGATTAAAAAATAGTGGGGTGATGTGGGTTTGATCCTGATGCAGAAAATTGTTAAAAATATGGCTTTATTGTTGACTTTGACGGCAATGTCGGCTTGTGCAAAGTTTAATGAAATTACGTGTGATAGGTGCTATACGCCTGAGCCTAAATGTGTGCTGGAGCAACACCCTTCTTATATAAACGACGAGGACCTTATCGTACTCCAAAATCTTAATAGCCGGGTGCTGGCATATTGCTACACCTCAGAGCGTAATCCGGCCGAATATTGCGCCCAGCAGTTTGAGAAACTTGGATATGTCCGGTTACGCGAAATCCCCTATAAACCTGCCGACTATGACTTTTTGAAAACCGACACCTATCCGACCCGACGCTGGAGAGGCGGCGAGCTGACGCCGCGCTGGTAGGTGTGTGATGTTGGCGCGGGTTAATACTCTCACTTTTAACGGCTTGGAAATTCTGGATGTGGATCTACAAGTTCAGCTGGCATCGGGATTGCCGGCTTTCAACATTGTGGGGCTTCCAGATAAAGCCATTGCCGAAAGTAAAGAACGCGTCAGAGCCGCGCTACAATCTCTTGGTCTCTCACTTCCGGCAAAGCGCATCACCATCAACTTATCTCCGGCCAATCTCTTAAAAGAAGGGTCTCATTTTGACCTTCCTGTCGCGCTCGGGCTTTTGGCGGTGATGGGTGTAGTGCCTAACGAAAGTGTGGCAGACTACGTGGTCTTGGGCGAACTCGGGCTTGATGGTTCAATTATTGCGGTGAACGGGGTTTTGCCGGCGGCCATTCATGCCAATGCCAAAAACAAAGGGCTGATTTGTCCGGCAGAAAACGGTAGTGAGGCGGCTTGGTCGGGGCTGAAAGATATTATTGCACCAGACACCCTATTGGCTCTTATCAATCATCTCAAAGGGGTACAAACCCTATCTGCTCCCGTACGCAAACAAGCGCCAGCTCCAACCAAATTTTTAGACATGAGCGACGTCAAAGGACAGGAAAGCGCCAAACGCGCCTTGGAAGTGGCTGCGGCGGGCGGGCATAACCTGCTGATGATCGGACCTCCGGGGTCAGGAAAATCAATGCTCGCGGCGCGACTTCCGTCCATTTTGCCACCGATGACACCAGAAGAAGCCCTTGAAACCAGCATGATCCACTCAATTGCCGGTGCGCTTAAAGACGGCAAAATCAGCTTTGAACGACCCTTCCAAGCACCGCACCACACTGCCTCAACCCCGGCTTTGGTCGGTGGCGGTCGCAAGGGGCAGCCGGGCGAAATTTCTCTGGCAAATAACGGTGTTTTGTTCCTTGATGAGCTCCCCGAATTTAACCGTCCAACTCTGGAGGCTTTGCGCCAACCGCTTGAAAACGGAACAGTCACAATCTCACGTGTTCATGCTCACACAACCTATCCGGCAAAATTTCAACTGGTGGCGGCAATGAACCCTTGTCGTTGCGGGCATTTGGGAAACCACGAACTAGAATGTGCCAGAGCACCAATCTGCGCCCAAGAATATCAAGCCAAAATATCCGGCCCTTTACTTGATAGAATCGACATTCAAATCGAAGTCCCGGCGGTGAGCCCTTGGGATTTGGCCGATGTCAAAAAAGGCGAAAGTTCGGAAGATATCCGCAAGCGCGTAATTGCGGCCAGAAAAATTCAAAAACAAAGGTTTATTGATGCAGGGTTGCCGGAGCTCAATACCAATTCGGAGCTCAAAGGGCAGGCACTGGAACGTTTGGCCGAACTTGATGACAGTGCGCAACAGCTCTTAATCAGCTTTGCGGAGAAAAATCAGCTCTCGGCAAGGGCGTATCATCGCACAATCCGTTTAGCAAGAACAATTGCAGACTTGCAAAATAAAATAAAAGTTAGTAATATGCACGTGGCAGAAGCGTTATCGTACCGACGCGCTTGGCCCAAAAGGAGTGTTTAGGAGACAAATGATGAAAGTTAACAATCCGTTGAAGTTGTTGTTTTCCGCAGCGTTGCTGGTTTCGTGTTCGTATCGCAGCCCCGAAGTTTTGCCTTGTATGTGCGAACATCCCGATAATACGATGGGCGTGTTGCCTTGTATTTGCGGCGTGAACGACGGATCGAGCAAAAAACAAGAGGCTCAACCTCAGCCTCAGGCACAACCGCAGAAAAAAGTACGTCAGAAAGTGGCTCGCAGTATTGAGCCTGAGCAACAACAGGTCAAAACCGTCAGCAGACAAGCTTATGTTAACCGCTCACAACGGATGGTTGCCAGAGCGCCTGAACCGGAGCCGGGACAAATTGTGGTCCGCAGAAAAGTCTCCAAGCGTGTGGCTCCAATCTCCAGACAAAATGCTCAAGTGCTTAATCGTCGGTATACCGAAAAAGTTTATTATGTGGACGAACCGGCTATTGATGTTTATGAACAGCTCCACCACTTGCGCGATGATTTTGCTTCCGTGCAGCTGGCGCATGTGGATTTTCGTCTCCAAAACGCTAACCATAACTTTGGCAAGGATAAGCTCGGTAATTATCGTTTCCGTATCTTTGGTTGCCGCAGAGAAAGCAAAAACGTGTTCCTTAATGAAGGACGCGCCATGGAAAAAGATATGCGCTTCTTTGACATCTTTTTTGACACCATTAATCCGGTGTATCCGGTTGTCGTAGATAAAAACGATGCCAACTTCCGCAATTCGGACAAGATTAAAACTCCTGAATATATCTTAACCGCCGAAATTACCGATTATTTCATGAATATTTGTGATGAATATGATTGGGGACAGGCTAAGAAGAAAAAACTCCGCACCGGAACTTCTGAAATTACCGTGACTTGGCGGTTGATGGATTTGTGCAAACAAAGAGTTTATTGGAAAGGCACCACCACCGGTTATGGCGAGGTGAACAGCGGTGAGCCCAACGGCGAAACCTTGCTGGTGGAACGCGCATTTGCCGAGGCGCTCAATAACCTTACTTATGACCAAGGTTTTGAAAAACAAATGCTGCAACGGGTCAGCCCCGAACAGCTGATGAAACAACAGCGTTGTTTTGACAAGACGGAAGAAGATATTGACTCTTTCCAGTGCCAGTTCAAAGAAGATTTGTTGCGTTTGGAAAATGATTATATTGAATATGACAGTCCCTGCGTATCGCGCAAATATCGCAATAGTGCCGATGTTCGCCGCGGTGTGGACTATCGTGAAAAAGTACGCGAGGTTTGCCGTGAACGCCGCTGCAACAATCGTTATGAAATAATTGAAGAGGAAATTCCAGCCGAGGAAACTTATGAACTGGATACTTCTCGCGATATCTACATTGATATTGAGGATCGTGATGATTTGCGCTTGGAGGAAGACGGCGGAGTTGAGATGATTGGTTCGGCCATTGAGCAAAGCGGCGGTGCAGAGGCAACAACCACTTTGATTAATAAGACAAAAACTCAAGATGATTATTGGGTAGAGGTGCCCCTGACCGAGGAAGCTTCCGGTATTACGGTAGAAAATCGTGAGAAAACCGAAAAATCAGCTTTTGATGGTAAAAACAAACTCTGCATTATGGCTCAACAACCCTATACCCAGATGAACGCGGAAAATGTTTATCGGTTGCGCAAAGCAATTTTGGGAATCGAAAATGCTGATGGAAAGAAAGGCGCCGGCTTGTTGCTTTCGGAGCAGTTTGTGTTGACTTCGGCCGACCTTTTAACCAAAGAAAAGAACAGCTTTAAGGTTAAGACCATTAGCGGAAAAGAAACTACTGCCAATGCAATCAGAGTTAACCCCAACAAGAATGTGGCTCTCTTACTGTTAGATGAAAAAATCAGTGATGTGCGCCCCCTGCCCTTGGCTACCGGACTGCCGGAAGTTAACAAAGATATCTATATGACCTTGGGTATCAGCGACTTGGAAGGCGATGTTGAGGGGGCTCTTGACAGCAATGGTAAAGTGACCGGATATCGCTATTCTCCGGAACGCGGAGCAGAAATTTTGGTCAGTACTTCAGTGCAAGACATTACCCTTGGAGGAGCTCTGGCCGACAAGAAAGGAAACATCATCGGCATTGCTCACTCGGGTAAAAAATCTGAAGATGGTCCGGACTTGTTTATTCCGATTGAAACCGCTCTTGAAGCTCTGGATTTGAGTATTTGCGGAGAAGTTTTAAAGGTGGATGAAAACTCCGGCATTAAAGAAGTTGTAGAGGTGAAACAGGAAGTGAAAACTACCGGAATCGCCAAAGCAATTGACGAAGATAAGACGGACAAAGCTCCACAACCGATGACCGGTAAGGAAAAGAAATAGTCCTGCTCTAACTGATTACACCTCCCGATTTCGGGAGGTGTTTTTTTGTGGACAATTACGGATAGAACATATAACTTATTATGTTGTTTTGACAGAATAAATTTCCACTAAAGACAAAAATTGTAGTAAAAAATTTTAACCATTTATTTAATGATTTTTCATATATTGCAGGTACGATAATTTTAGGTCTAATACAATTTGGTGGGGACAAACTGTTAATGACCATGAAAGTTTCGTATTGATAGAAAACAATCACATGTTTTAACTTGAAACACTATGTGTTCCTAGAAATGGAGAAAAACAAATGGCAGATATTTCATTAACAGCAAGTATGCGTTCTAACTTGCTTTCCTTGCAGCAAACCCAGTCGCTGATGGATACCACTCAAGAACGCCTTTCTACAGGTAAGAAAGTTAACTCAGCTATCGATAACCCGTCGTCTTATTAC
>CALXUQ010000054.1 GCA_944391725.1 uncultured Alphaproteobacteria bacterium
TTGATTGGGTGCCATGATATGAGCCAAAATTCGTCCGGCAGCTTGCGCATTGAGCAATTCGTCTTTGACGGCGCGCGGCACATAATCCAAATACGAAAGCAACTCACCGGAGGTCGGCATTCCTTGCGGTACGGAATTTTTTTGCTTAATGTACTTTTCGCTGGCTTGGCTTTTGGCATCAGCACTCACCGAGCTCAGTTCTTGCTTGAGCCAAGCTTGTTTGTCCGCACGGCTTTCGCGCGACTTGATTTTATCGGCAATTCGTTGAGCATTTTCCGGAGTTGGATTTTCTTCATAAATTGCCATCATCTCGGCAAAAAACACTTTGACTTCATCTGGGGTTTCGCAAAATTTTTCCACCAGCGACATGGTCGGCAACTGCAAATCGCGCAAAGTCTGCTGTTCGTTTTCGTTCATATTGCACACTCCTAATTATTTTTTTCATCAGATTACAGAATATCTGGCAATTCTAGCGAATAAAATTGGTCATTTCAACTTTTTCCGGCTGAGGCGCCTCAATGCCCGCTTTTTGGGCGGCTTCTTGGCACTTGAGCCAATAAGCCATATTTCTGGCCACAATGCGCATATTTTGCATTCCTTCCTTGTCTTGGACTACTTCGTCCACCGTATTGCCGTGCACCATATTCCAATAGCGTCCCGAAATGACCGGCATCTCAGAAATTTGAAAATATTTATTGAGCTGGTCCACGCTAAAGGTTGTTCCGGCCCTTCTTGCGCAAACAATTGCCGTTCCCGGTTTGTGACGAAAAACGTCGCGTCCGGCCATTGCCGCCGAATAAAATACCCGATCCAAAAACGGCACAATAATCCCCGATGCCGAGGCATAATGCACTGGTGAGCCAAAGACAAATGCATCTGCTTTAGCTGCTTTGTCTACAAATTCATTTACCTTGTCATTCACCACACATTTCCCGAGTTTGGCGCAAGCCTTGCAGGCCATACAGGGTTTAATTGCCTCTGTCCCGACATAAAAAAATTCCGATTCGATATTATTTTTCTTTAATTCCTCGGCAATTTCATTAAGTGCCGTATAGGTGCACCCATGTTGATGAGGCGAACCGTTAAGTAGCAAAACTTTCATCTTCATACTCCTATAAACTTCGTTAATATAAATAAGGTAGTTTTTCAAAGCTTGCAAAGTCAAGTCATATTTTTTGTTTTCTTTGATTGGGGAAAATTCTAAAAAAAATTCCCCAACCAAGGATATGCCTCAAGATTGGGGAAATTTGTGATTTGTTGATACCAATGATGTGGTTAGAACTGACATATTTCGCCATCATCAGGCACCACAACTTGTGCGGACAGATGATGTTGGCTTACACAGTTTTTCACTTCTTTTCTGCCCACCAAAGCATGCGGAACGGCATCAAGATGTGTGACAATGACTTTGGCACTAGGGGCAGCTTTGCACACTTGCAAAATATCATCTAAGCCCATGATGATTGAACCACTGTCGGCAAATTGTGCATCTGCTCCATTAACGGCAATCACCTCCGGACGATATTTTTGCAGAGCTTTTTCCACGCCCTCATACCAAATGGTGTCACCGCATAAATAAAAGATTTTTTCGTTGGGAGCCTCAAACACAATCCCGCTGGCGGTTTCTCTCATATGGCCGGCATCATAATACTTTTGTGTAGTTTCCGGATGTCCGTGCAATCCATCAATTCTAAACATGAGTATATCAAAAAACTTGGTTCCATCATAGTTCAAGATTCTCACATCCTTAAACCCAAAGCCTTTAACCACCTTGGCATCGGTTTCATCTTGAGTGAACAGGGGCAAATCTTTGGGCAGAGCTTTAATTGCAAATTCATCAAGATGGTCCGGATGCAAATGAGTTACAATAATGGCATCAATTCCGGATACAATTTCTTCAACACTCATGGGTAGGCTAACGGTTGGCCATCTTTTATCCGGAAATGGTCCCACTTCCAAAGGCGGATATTCGTCCTTTGGCGCAAAAAACGGGTCAACCAAAAAACATTTGTTGTTATAAGTTAGTTTGGAAGTCGCGCCTCTGATTTGTTGAAATTTCATAGCTTATCCTTTCGGTTAATCATCAAAACGGTCAAACAGCATTTTCAGTTCGGCAATTTTTTTATCTTTATCTTCGGTTGAGGCAAATGACTGTGCCACACAATTTTGCAAGTGCTTTTGCAAAATGTTAGACTCCACGGCTTTTACGGCCGAACGAACAGCGCGGAGCTGACTGATAATCTCCGGACAGTAGCGCCCTTCTTCAATCATTTTTTTAATGCCCTCAATTTGTCCGCTGATGCGGTTTAAGCGCGGCATATTTTCCATATGGTTGGGGTGTTCGTCTGTATCGGAGCGATGGTTGTTAGTTGAGTTATTTTTGTGTTCATAGCAAGTGCACTCCGGACAACATTTGTTATCTTCGGTGCATTGACAATTCTCCCCGCAGTGACATTCCGACGAGCAGCAACAGTTTTGTGATTTAGTCATTATGTACCTCCTTCATAATTTAATCTGTATATCAATATACATATACCCCGTATATGTATATGTCAAGAGGAGCAGGGATAATTTTTTGTTCCCTCCTTATATACCTTATATATATGACACGGTCTGCAGCTTTAGAAGGCTACATCATATTTTAACGCTGTCATAAGCATGAAAAATTGACATAATTTCGTAAATATGATATTATAATCACTGGTAAAGTACGGATATGTTTTATAATTGTGAAAACTGGTTGTTGGATTGAGTTCTGCTCAACGAGGCGATTAGCGTATAGCTGAATATAAAATTTCCTAACGAGCCTTTGTCTCACTTGTTCTGGCAAGGATGTTCCTTAGACAAATAATCTATTCGCTTCAATCGGAACATTGGAGTAACCTTCAAAAATTTGAATTATATGAAGGCAATTAATTTTTTATTGAGCGTGTGGTATCTTGTATTAATGGCAGTGGTTTATAATCCATTGTCGTTTTTAATTTGGAGCTTGTTTGCTCCCGAAGGCGCCGCGCGCTCTTTGTACGAAAAAACTTTGGGTGCTAATAGCCCAAAGCAACTAGTGGCAGAATTTTATTGGGACCTGATTAATTGGTGCCGTAATTTGATGCCCTGGAAAAGCCGCAAGGCACTGCTCCTTGAAGGCCGGTTGAAACAGGCCTCGTTTGATGAACAGCTTAAAATCTTTCATCAAAGCGACACGGAGCTCCTCATTAATGAGCATATGCTCAGTCAGGAGGTCTTGCACCATGTTTTTCCCGATTGTGGCAATTTAATGCCGCAAGCGGTGAAGCAGATGAACGAGCTGACCCCCGATGAGTTTAATCTGCTTATGTATCGTGCGCATTGGAATGCTGTCAGTGACTATCTCATGCAGCAGCGCTCCGAAGACATCTTGCGTCGGTTGGTGGATTATGCCATCAATTACCCGCAAGGTAATGCCATCGGCATTTTGCTCTGGTACATCAAGCGCAATAGCTTGCCCAAGCGCTTAATCGCACCCTTGATTAATAGCAAATTCAAAGATACGGTTATGGAGGCTCTGAACAGCTATGGCGAAAGGCAGATTATTCTTTCTGCAAAAGAAGATGCTTCTCTTTTTGAGGCCATTTGCAAAAAAATGGGCGAAGAAGTCTATGTACAGAAAGAAAACCAGCGATTGTTTGATGAAGATCTTTATAAAATTTACCATGTCTATGGTGGTAAATTAGATGATGATGTCATTGAATATTTTCTTAGCAAAGAAAATGTTGGTATGGCAAAACTCATCTTCAAATGGGAGTTTCTAAAAAACAATCGGGAACTGAATGATCTGCAACTGGCTCTGGTTAGCTCATCTCCGGTTTTGGCCAAAGAATGGCTGAAACTACAAACTGACGATGACGCCGCCGCCGCTTAAAAAAACAACAATCGAAAGGCATTTCTCTTTGATAAGAGAAATGCCTTTTTTGTGCTTTGATAAAACAACTAATTGTTTGGTTGGCGATGTGGGGAATTATCAATTTCCAAGTGAATATATTCTGGAGGAATATACCCCTTAGTTAAAACCAACATATAATGCTTAATTGTGACCCAAGGCGACAACTTGAGATATTCGTCTTTTTCACATACATGCCAATCATAAGGGGTGAGGTCGATTTCGCTTAACGCATTTATTTTATAGATGTTCTCAAAGTTAGGATTATCTAAAGCAGTTTGTCTTATGTCTTTGCAATAAATTGCTTCTACCAACCCGTCATTAATTAATTTTTCCAAATCAAAAGAGATGACATCGGCACAATGCACCAAGTTGTTTAAGTAGGGGTGCTTATAGTTGTCTTGCGGCGCCGGTTCGGTAATTACACAAATCGAGTGCAGTCTTCCTCTGAAAGTTCCTTCTAAATAGGCCAAAATCTGTTCATAATCTTCCGATTTTGCACTATGCCGATGCGTCCATAATATACTTTTGCAATGTTCGCTGTTTTTATCAAACATCGCTAATGACTTATATCCTTCTTTGCGGATATTTTCATATGCGTAAGTATATAAATAAACTTTCATGCTATTTCCTTTATCTAATTAATTTCTAAGTAGTGATGCTTACCTCATGGTTTGCAAGGTAGTTCTACCTTCTGTCAAATGATTCGGAACCATAAAGCAGATTTTGCAAATTGTCTTTTATTCCTATCTTGAGTTTGGAAACTGTTGCGGTATGAGGTTGCAACTCTTGGGGTTTGCTTTTTAAATCTGCTTTATTCTGTGCGGCAATTTTAGATTTTACTCTTTCAAGCTGAATAGCGTTTTGCATTTGTTGTTGTAGTTTTTGCTCATTATTCAAACAATACATTTTATCCGGATATTCCGATTTAGTTGTTTCCATTGCCCGGTAGCGGCTCATCCCTTCATTCATATGCTGTTGCCATACTTTCTTGAGAGTATTTCTGTCTTCTGCCTTAGGAATATAATAAATTGGAATATCTGCTTGATATATATCCTGCAAACCCAAAGGACCCGATATGCCGATTATTTTTGCTGTCTTGTCAGAAGCATATTCATGAGTAAACTCCCCCGATAGGGAAACCAGAGGACGAAAAACGCTTTTATCAACCTCATAACGATAAGACTTGTTTTTTTCTACATCTACGCCATATTTTTTTAAGTCAATACCACTTAAAACTAAACATGGCTCATCCATAAAAACCGAAATCCCCCTATATTCATTAGGATTATTGGAAGAGGGCTTGCCGATATATGGAGATATTTCTTCTTTAGTGGCAAAGCACAATGACTTTCCGGCTTCTTCATTTAATGTACAAGAATATTGAAATCTGGGTTCCAATGCTGATAATTGAGAATTTTGAGAAAAGTGATATAAATGTTCGGTCAAATCCATAATTTCATCTTGCCGGACTTTTCTTAATTCTTCTAAATTTGTTATATATGTATCAATATATTCATGCCCCACAATTCCCGACAATCTATCTTTAATTTCATTGTAGTTTCCGGAATTGTTTGCGATTGCTGCGTATAACTGCTGTCCTATGCATTGCCCCTCAAAAGAAGCATTTTTTGCAGGCTGGGCCAAAAAATTATTTTTCTCAGTTTCACTCATAGAACTAAGTTTTTCTTTTAATGAAAGAACAAATTCATCCAAATTTTCAGCTTTTGTTGCCATTTTATGCCTATAAAATTATTTATATAATTTATGTCTATAATACAATATTTTACATAATTAGTAAATAAAAAATGCGCGGTTTGAATTGGTGATGATTAAACATACGTAATCTAATTTTCTTTTTTTATATATTTTGCCGGAATAAATCCATCTTTTAGCACTAACATATAATGTCTGACCACGGCAAATAATAAGTCTTTTGAACTGTCACACTTTTCCCAAGTCAGAGGCGAACAGTCAACTTCATCTAATTCTACTTTTTTGAAGTTTTCATTATAGCCACCGGCCTCAGAACCATCTTTACACCAAATAGCAGTAACTATACCATCTTCAATTAATTGTTCTAAATCGAAAGAAAACAATTCGCAATCATCAACAATTTTTTTAAGAATTTTATCGTTTCCTTGCCAGACAATTTTTTCAGTCAAACAAGAGATAGAATTACTTCGCCCCTCAAAAGTATTGTCTAACCATGTATAAATTTTATCCGGTTCTTCCGTTTTGGCTCTATGAGCATAAGGGCGTAAACTTCTGCCGCTTTTTTTAATCCCCAATAGCCCATCTTGCAAAATAGTATTTCCTTTTTTGGCATAATGGTACATTTTTAGCATATGTTTTTTCCTAAAAAAAATACTGATGATTTTCACAATTGCACCTTCGTCTAGTATATTGAGCTTTTATCTTAAATACAATGAAAATCACCACTAAAAAAAGCCCTCGTAAAATGAGGACTTTTTTAATGGTGATGCTTAGCTCACGGTTTGCGGGCTGAAATATTAGAAGTTTAACCATTTTATAACCTAAATTTAATATCCTTACATAAAATTGAATTGCTTTAGGACTGTAACACAATGAAAAAAGTAATCTGTTCTTCTCTCCTATTTTTATCCCTCCCAACAATTGCAAATGCACAATGTTCGTGGTTTAATGCACTAGATGACGCATGCCATAGCCAATTTGAAGAATCCTTAAAAGAATTAAAACAAAATTTTCCTAAAGTAAAAAACACTTCCCCTTTTTATAAAATCTATGAGCTTACCGTTAATAACGATAATAAGTTATGCCGTGATTTTTTACAAATGGCAGAAGACTTACGATATTTTCATACAGAAGATTATGCAGATAAACCCATATCGCAGTCCGTACAGAATGTTATTGGAAATCCGACAAAGCTCTATAAATATGAGCATGTCGATACTGAAAATATCAGATTTACAAAGCTTGCTCCCAATTCATATTTGGCCAGTTCTTTGGTTCATACCTCCCAATTTACGTACTATTCAATTTATAAAATGACCAATGAGGTCAAAGAAATACCAACAGATGATTTTATAAGCTTTCCTATAAAAGTTAAAAATCTGGAAATTCCATATTATGTGGATAGGAATAGTTTTTACCATAATACGTCATCCAAACGTTTTTATGCTATGGAAATTGATGCTGATGATTGGTGGTCTTATGATAATTTCAACGGATTTATCTATGAATTATCAACAGAGAAAAATAAAATTCAACCGATTTGCGAGTATGACCTTTCTGTTGGAAACATTATTCCGGACAATACACAAAACTTTTCAGAATTATTACGTCTATACAAAATCATAACAGGTTCAGGGTGTTGTCGCCTTTCTTCTAACAATATCTTTGAAATTGATTCCCAAATTCTAACCAGAAGCTATCTTCTCTTATTACATCCGGATAGATATTTTATCCGTTGGTCTCCAACAAAGAATATTTGGCAGTTTTACGAAGACTGGGCTAGTCTATCCCCCGTTAATCGCATGCAGTACCAAAAATTTCTGTTAGAACTGGAAAAATATGGAAATTATATGGAAGGGATAATAAAAGAGAATCTGAATATTCAAAATGAAAAACAGTTGGATACACTTAAATACTATATAACCAAAACAATTTTATCTGATATTGGGGTTGTTTATGATTATGATAAATATAGGAAAATCCCCAGTGATTTTATACAAAAAATTCAAAATAATACTGTTTCAGATATTGAGCTAAAAGAAAACCTATCTCAACAATATGCAGTAGAAAAACTTTATGGCGATGCTTGGTTTGTGGAGCCCGCATTGTTTCATGCATTAACGCATCCTCAGTTATTAAACAAAATGATAAAGTTAGGTTATGATGTGAATGTTCCGAATTGGTATCATAAAACACCATTGATGACTGCCGCTCATCTGAATAATTATGAAGCGACGAAAATTTTACTAAATGCCGGAGCTGATGTGAATAAGAAAATGGGAAAATTGTTAAAAGAAAACTTGTTTGATTGGTATGAGCAAGAAGCAGAGGGATATTCTGTTACTCGGCAAGAGAGAACAGCATTGATGTATGCTTGTGAAAATGCTGATTACAGATTAATTATGCTTTTAGTTGACCATGGTGCAGATATATCGGCTAAGGATTCATTAAATAATGGCCTTGACTATTACATTAATCTCAATAACAAATTAACATCACAAGAAAAAGAAAAGCTTTTGAAACTTTTAAAAAACACGAATAAATAAATTCGTAGAAATGCCCATCTTCAAAACAAACATTCGATAATGACATTTCATTAAATGAGGCTATATATTAAAAAAGTTGATAAAATAGATATATTGTATCAGATATAAAAGAGCCGGGATGGATAGA
>CALXUQ010000055.1 GCA_944391725.1 uncultured Alphaproteobacteria bacterium
GTGTTGTCGGTTTTCTCCGCCGGTGCATTTTTTTCTTTTGTTGACTGGTTTAGGGGTACCCGACCGGTAGCATTTGTGCTTCCCTGCGGTAACAAAGCCTGTGTCGGGGCAGATACAATCATGCCCAAACCGATACCAAGAGCAAAGAGAGAAACCCGACAGAATTTTTTGATCTTTTCGTTAGAATACATAGATTACTCCTTCATAATCCCAGACTTGCGATGCAGGGTTATATTTAATACTATTAACCTCAACTCCTGAAAATTTTGTTAACATATCTTTCCAAATATGAGGTTTGAATTTTGAACTAAACTTAAATTTCACATGCCGATACACATTCCGCTGTGCCGAAGTCACGCTTGCGCTGGTCAAGCTAAAAGTCATTCCCAAAGATTGTCCCAACTCGTTTAGCTCATTTTTCAGCACGGCATCTCCTCGGTTTGGCGCCGAGTTAATAATGCTGATTTGCGGATACACGATTGATGCCACCATTGAGTTCCCATCGTCGGAAAATATTTTCCCGCCCAATTTTAAATCTGGGTGAGAAACCGCATGTTTCATCCACGAAATCCGGCCGAATTCTCTTTTAAAACTGGTTGCGGCACTACTTTGAGTACAAGAAATATCACTGATATTCCACCCCGGAGATACAATCGAAACCAATTTTGCCACAGCCAACTCGCACTGCATCATCACCTCTGCCGGATCCTTAATTTTTTCCCAAGGTTTAGTTTCGGGCACAACCTCCACTTTTTTAGGTATCACTTTGGGAACCACCGGCACCACAACCGGTCTTTTAGGCGGAGCTAACACAATTTCCATAAACAATGTATAAAGCAACCACACGCCGATAATGGAGGAGATAGAAACCACCAAAATCAGCTTAGACCCACGCAAACCTTTAATTTTTTGCAATTTGGCTTTGGCGCCGCGTTGCATCAATTTGCTCAGATCCGGATATTCCGTTTCCTCAATTCCCCATTCCGGCGGAGCAATTTTGCGTCCCCAATCCGGCACTGCCAACATCGATTCAAACTGGTTTCTGGCGTCTTCTTCTTTCAAGAAGAGCATATCACCATCTGACAAGATAATATCGTTACGAACGCAGATATACCACCAACCGCTGCTCACCTTAAACACGGCAATAAAAGAAGAACGGTCAGACAATGCTGTTGATAACGGTACTGCAGCCGCTTCCTGATTTTTCTTGTATCCGTCCGAAGAAACACAAATACCAAATTGCGGGGCCTTACCGGGTTTAATACAAAATAAATCGGCTCCTTCCAAAATCCCTTGGGAAGCCTCCTCGACTTCCATATACGGATCATCTTTATTTTGCAGAGGTTGCCAAAAGAGGTTGGTGGCATATTCTACGCCATCCACAACAATTTCTGTTCCCAGAGATTGTTCAGTACTCTTCTCAACATCCTCATCTGTCAGATTAGCATCTTCCAGCACCGGTTTCCCCCTTACAAATTAAATATGTCTCATCCGAGATTCCGGAACCAAAGGTGATTCCAAAACTACCGGAGTCAATATAATAACAAGCACATTACGCAGTTTTTCAGCAGTAGCCGTACCACCGAACAAAGAGTTAGTAGCCGAGCCGACACCTTCTTTGTTGGTTTTGTTTTCCACTCTCTCATATCCGGTCAAGATTAAAGATTCGCCGGTTGTCAAAGCCACCTCTTGAGTAAACCCGCGAGATTCAATTTGCGGATTTTGAATATATTGCCCGTTGTCGGAAGATGTTCCGTCTGAACTTTCGTTCAAATAAACCTTTTCCAAAGCAATCAGGTCCGACAATGTGAGGTTAAACATCAACAACAAGCGCCCATGTTCCAAAATTCTTGGCAACACATCCATGGTAAATCCGGTCTCAATTTCTTCCGTTTCGGTAGAAATATCATAGTTGTCACCATCACTACCGCTGTTTGTTTTCGTAATTTCGGAAATATATTTTTGCTTTTTAATCACCTGAATTGGTGCCGGTTTGTTGTTTAAGGTTGTAACCGTACCGCTGGTCACCAAAGTTGTAGTCCCTTGCGATGACAACGCTTTGATAATGGCATTAGCCGTCAAATGTCCCGGAGCAATAGCCATGGTCAAGTTTTTAGCCACATCATCAGACAAGCTGCTGGTCGGGCTGGCCATGGAAATTTGTTTTGCGCCGTCTTGATAGATTGCCGACAAATTCAATCCATACTGATCAGAATCATCAATGGTGACCTGCAACACTTTAACGCTGATGGCAACCTGACGTGACAAACGTCCGTTTTGTTCGTTTACAAACTTAGCCACTTTTTTGATATCATTAGGAGTTGATGTCAGCGAAATAGTTCCGTTTGCCGGATCCATAGTAAGTTTTGCCTTACTATCGACCATACCCTTAATGGTATTTTCGACGTTTTTCCAGAGCTCAACTTCAACCGAGCTGGTCAGTGAGATAGAAGAAGTACCGCCTTCACCGCTGGCCGAACCGCCGATATTGACCGACAAATTCGGTTTGGTCGGCAAACTGTACAACACAAATGTTTTGGTAACATACTTATAGAAGTAAATTTCACCTTTTTCATATTTCCACCAAATGCCGAACCGGGAAGAAACTTCATCAAGCAATCCGCTTAACGGCCCTCGATAAGAGAGCAACATTTTATTTGGTTCAGCCCAGTCAGCATTGATTGTGGCTGCTGTTGGTTTGTTCTTCTCGGCATTTTTAACAACATCATCTTCCAGCTGAGAGGCATAGCGCACTTTCAACGATGTCACCTTATTGAGCATATCGCCGATTTCAAACAACGTCACCGGACGATTACTGATTAAGGTAACGGCGTCGGGTTTTTCCAAATATGTCGGCACCGGCTCGCCCTCATATTCAATTTCACTGGTGTCGCCGAGCCAGATATCATTTTTGACTCTCACCAAATCTACATTTGCCGGTGTGGTTGGTGATTTTGCCGTTTCTTTGAGCTTGGTTGCGGCCGAAATCTCACGTTCCACCGTCGCATCCAAATCGGTAGACATGGAACATGAAGCCAGCACCCCGGCCGCCAACAATGCCAAACAGCAATATTTTTTCTTATTCATAAGCATTCTCATCCTCCATTGTCTCAATCACCAAGACACGATTTCCTTTATAAAAAGTTGCAATCGGAGCCGGTCTTGCTCGTCCGAAAGCTCGCACCAAAGCGGCACTGACATCGGCAAACCTGCCTCTAAACATTGCTCCGGCGCTCAAAGTATAGTTGCGGTTAGTTTTCCAAATCAAGCGCCAACCTGACTCATTGCTCCATTGAGTTAACAAATTTTTGAGCGATTGCCCTTCCTCTGCCAACCAATCTTTAACCGGATCTTCCCCGCTGCCCTGAATTTGGGTATTAACCTCGGTTTGTTCCTCTATCGTAGTTTCTGTGCTTTGAATTTCCTGCTCATAATCAGTCACTTCTTCTTCAATCGTAGGCGGAATGGAAGCGGCCATATTGCTGGGCCCTCCGGACTGGACAATCCGCTGATCGCGCGGTGTACGCTCGCCATATTCGCGATAATCGGCTGCTACTTCCGTATAGTTAACATATTCATCGGTTTCTGCCGGAGGCGTAATGCAAGGCCCGTCATTAGACGTACAAGCCGAAGCCGAGTTTGCCGCGGCGATAGCCGCATCTTCGGCACTTTCATCAATCGGCCGAAACAAATAGCACCCGTTTGTCGCAAGGAGGCACATCAGGCAGGCAGCGATACTAAATTTCTTGTCCATTTTTGCAATCCTTAAAGCACATTTTGTCATAAAATTTCCCTTATCATACATTTTGAAAAATAAATAATCAAGCGCAAGCCTCAACTTATTACCATTGCAAATAATACCCGCTGTTATTTTGCGTATTATTTTTCATTAATCCTTCATTATTTTGTTCATTAATCCAAATTGTTCTCATCACAAAAGAGTTTGGTTCTCTGGTTGTATAGACCACTCTGATTTTGCTGTTGTCGACCCCTCGACCGTTTAAAATATTGCTCAACAAATTAAGTCTTTTTTGTTGCAAAATTCGATCTCCGCCGGCATTGAGTCTAATTTCCAAAGCCACGGAAGCCTCTTGCGCAGCCTTGTTTCCAAACGCCTGAATCCATTGCAAGGTTGAGCCGGAAATTTCCGCTCTATTGGGTTGAAAAGATAGCCGGATTTCCGTGGGCAAAATTTTTGGCTCATCTTTCTTTCCTTTTAGTTTGCGTGCAATACTATCCATAATGCCGCCGTCTTCATCGGCATCTTCTGCCCCGTCATCAGATTTATCGTTGCCGGAAAAAATGGAAGTAATACTGCTTAAAATTCCTTCTCCCTTCTTGTGGATATTTTTGCCCTGAGCATCTAAAATCTCCACTTCTTGTTCATTTTGGGGAGCCGTTTCATCACGGACGATACCCCGATCTTCTTCCAATTTTCGCTCAATATTTCTGTTTGCTTCCGAAGATGTCAACTGCGGGGTCAGATTTTCATCTTCTAAAATATCTTTCGGAATAGGGATAAGCAGGTTATCAATCATTTCCCCTGCCACCTGAATTTCTCCGCCGCGGCTGGCGGTTGTTTGCGAATTTTGCCCGAATTGCTGCTGAATTTCTGCTTCCGATTTGTTAGTGTCTGCCTCAAGTACCATGCTGTTTTTGGGAAAATCGCGTCCTTTAGCTACACTCCACGCTGAATTCGGTTGTTGTTCGCTATTGTCCGTATCTTTTTTTTCTTGTGCGCGTATCTCAGCCATACTTTTCCATGCATCGTCATCATTTTGCGGCGTTGTGGTTGCCTCAATCGGTTTTTCGGGCGTTCCCAAACTTTTAATCGGAACCGACTTATCGGTTGCGGCAATCTGATTTTCGCCGTCATCTTGGGCAATGTGCATATCGGCCTGCAAAAAATCGGCTCCGTTGCCTCGCTCAAGCGGAATAAGCAATGTCGGCTCGCCTAAAGCGGCACCGGCCACTAAAATATTTTGATTTTGGACTTGCTCCGGCTTTTTATTATTAAGCGGTTGTTGAGGGCGAGATTCTGAAATAGCTCGTTCTACCTTTTCTTCTGGGGCCGCTTTTACAACGGCAGGCTCGGGTTTAACCACCACGATTTTATTGACCGGTTTTTCCTTAATCTGAACCTTAGCCGTTGGGACTTCAATATCGGCGGAGGGAGCGGCGTCAGCCAGTTTTATCGGTTGGTTTGCGGGTAGCGGTTCAACCATATTATTATTGCCCACTTCAATATCTAACGGAATATAATTAAATGAAAAGTCCTTATCATCTAAACTATCTGCCGCAATGACCGTTTCTTCCGTTTTGGGGAGGCTAAGTTCCGCGCTCTGTATTGTTGGAGTTTCTTTTGACACCACTTCTGGCAACACATTAAGTGCAATTTTTTTAATCGGTTGAGCTTGAGGAGCACTATTGGCTAAATTATCATTAATAAAAAGTACAATATTTTTATTGGGAATAATCAGATCTTCTTGATTTTTTTTAGGGGCGCACTCCAAAATCTTATCAGCAACGATAAGTGCTGATAATGATAAAGAAAAGCTGAAAACGAATGCTTTAATGCCTGCTTTTTCCATTTGTACCCCTCATAAATCTTGATAAAACAAAAACGGAATCTTGGCAAGGATTTATAAAAAAATGCGAATTTCTGTGGATTCTTTTAAATCAATTTACTTTTCATTTAGAAATGCAACAAAAACAAAGCAGATTCAATGTGTTGATGCATCAATAAACTTGATGAATATTTTTTGTGTGGTCGTCTGAGATGCAATTTCTGTTACATAAAATTAACTAGACTTTAAACTTTGGTTTGCTATAATGAATATAAATACCATTGAGCGGGCAACAAGAATGATGTCTTGTGGTATTTGTCAAATGGTATAATTATTTGGTAAATGTAAGGAGAAGTTGGATGAACTTTTTGAAGAAAAATATATTGACAATCAGCCTCATGCTCATTGTTAGTTTGTGCACAATTGCACCGGATGCTTTTGCTGGTACCGTGTTTGATACCGCCAATACTAAAGCCTCGGAAACATTTAAGGCCGTAAAAACCGTTATCTTCATCGTTGGTGGTTTCGGTTTGGTGGCTTTGGCCTTCTTTGCTATTTTTGGTAAATTGAAATGGACTTGGTTTGCCTCTCTGGCTGTTGGTCTAGCACTTTTGGCTGCTGCCGGTGCTATCATCGACTACGCTACCACTAATACCGGTGTTGGTGAAACCTCCGGCTTTACCGCTGATACTTTGACTGGTACCGGTGGTTCTACAAGCTTTGGTGGTTAATCCCAATGCTTATTTGCTTGGCACGGGTTCATCCCCGTGCCTTTTTTTTATTTGCAAAACGCTAAGCCGATTGTAACAATATCTTAACTCTTTAGAAGTATAAAATAACTGGAAATGCAGTTTATTTTTTGGTAAAATAATAAGAAGACCACTGCCACAGTTAGGGGGAAATATGGGATCAGACATAATTAAGACAATTGCTGTTATGCTGATGTGCCGATTATCGCACATAAATGTCAAACACATCATCTCACATGATACACCGCGCCTATGTGCCTTGTCGCTGTTGTGTTTTGTGGTGCTGTCTTTTGCCACCCCGTCAGATTCTTATGCCCTCTTTGAGGAGTTGACCGAGAAGGGTGTAGAGATATTTACCGGTATGCGCGAGATAATTTATGTGGTTGCCGGTTTTGGTATTATCGGCATTGCCGTCGGTGGTTTCTTTGGCAACCTCAACTGGAAATGGCTGGGTGCAGTGATTATTGGCTTAGTGATTATTGCCGTGACGGCCGCTTTCATTAACTATGTTGCCGGAGAGGACGTAGTTGATGTCCAAGACACACTCAAATAACCCGAGGAGAGCTCTATGAAAACACATTTTCCAATATCATCAAAGCTGTTTTTATTTGTGGTTATGACGGTTGCTTGCGCAGTTCTCCCGCTGGATGCCTACGCCGAAGAAGGCAATATTTTTACCACTATTGCCACTCGTGCCGCCCAAGCTCTAAAAGATATGCACAAATTAGTCTATCTTTTGGCCGGTTTTGGATTGATAGGTTTTGCATTTATGGCCATTTTCAACAAAATCAGTTGGAAATGGTTTGCCAACATTGCCATTGGTTTGTTTTTGGTGGCAGTGATGGGTATGATAATCAGCTACTTTACCGGCGATGAGACTATTGCTACAAAACTCGATTTTGGTTACGATATGGGAACAAGTACGGAGAACCCCGGTACGCCTGGAAGTGGTGGCGGTGGCGGCGGTGATTGTTCCGATCCCGACACTCCTGGCTGTGACGGACGCGTCTGCAATGAGGGCGAACGGTGGATTGATGGTATGTGCCGCGCAGTTGATCCTAATTATTAGCGAGATGCCCCATGCGTATAGCCATTGCAATTTTACTTTGTCTGATGCCGGTGTCGACTTTAGCCGCCGACCTACCGGTAAAGGTTTATAGTGCCAGCGAACTGCAAAAAATTTCCGATGGGGTGTACCGCAGTCTTAACAATCGCGGCAATGGTGCCGACACGGTTGAATTGTTGCAAAATCAACTGAATAACGAACCGGACCGCTCGGCCTCTCTGCGCCAGATTGAAGAAGCCTTTGCCAACCACACCGCGGATGGAGTACGCAACATCTACTATGCGGCTACCTCAGCCCAAAAGGGCGCCGACAACCAAACTGTTTCGCCAAAACCCTCCGCTCCGTCCGCAAAAACAGTGCCGACAAGTGTTGATATTTCTCAATCCGATACCGCAACCCCCGAACCTATGGCCGAAGTTGCCAAGCGCCGCCCCAATCGTCGTCTTGACGCCTGGCTCGAGCGGCAATCATCTTCTGATGATAGGGTAGATTCTTCTGCAGATTCTGCTCCCGTTCAAGAACCTCAAAGTATGACTGTGCCGGCTCCGACCCCGTTAGCGCCAGATGTTGCGGCCACGGTTCTTGCCCCGCTCCCCTCAAACTCCGTGCCCGAGCCTTAAGCGCATTTCTACTGATTTTTAACCATATTTTCATAATAAAAAGATATACTATAATAAGTTATATCGGCTATTTAACGTGGAAAAAAAACCACCTTATTTAT
>CALXUQ010000056.1 GCA_944391725.1 uncultured Alphaproteobacteria bacterium
GTCGGATAGTGAGGGGAATAATAAGATTTCAGAGTGGCGGCGACTGAGTGTATAAAGAAATACACGATTGGAGCCGCTGCTCTAATAATCCCAAATACGAACTTTAAAGGTCGGATAGTGGAATTAGTAGAGTGATTTTTAGGGGCGAAACAAACCCTAGCGTAGATAGACCTACGTGGGTTTGTTGAGTTCCCCGTAAAATCGCTCTAATAAACCACTAGACGACCTTTAACGAGAGTAACGGCGATAAGCCTTCCTAGTATAATACTCTTTCATTTCTTCGTAATCGAGTTTGCCATCTTTGTTGAGGTCCATGAGCTCAAATTCTTCTTCGGGAGTTTTGTAGACACCGAGTTTTTTCTCTTGGCGAATTTCCCGACGCTCACCGCGACTGAGCTTGCGGTTAAGGAATTGGTCTTTGGTCACGATTTTTTCCACCGGAGAAAATTCTTTTACCAAGTGCAGTGCGCGATCTTCGCCTAGACGATCATACATGGTTCTACCGTTTTCAACCGATTCGTAAGTAGCCTGCACCGTAGTAGTAAACAGTAGCAATATCGCTAAACAAACACTGAAAATTCGCATAATTTCCCCTCAATAAAAATTATCTTTCTCAATTGCACTGACTGTCACTCTGGCATCCAGCAACTTGCCCTCGCTAAGAGTAACCTTACGATCCATCTGTTCGGCCAGCTCAAAATTGTGAGTAGCAATGAGCGCAGACAGCTTGGTTTCTTTCACAATAGAGATAAGCGCCTCAAAAACTGTATCTGAGGTTTTAGGATCAAGATTACCGGTCGGCTCATCCGCCAGCAGTAGCTTGGGAGAATTTGCCAAAGCGCGCGCAATGGCGACCCGTTGTTGCTCCCCGCCGGAAAGCTCGCTCGGCCGATGGTTCAAACGCTTTGCCAAACCAAGACGAGTGAGCAAATGCTTAGCGCGATCTTCAGCTTCTTTTTTCTTCACCCCGGCAATGAGCTGTGGCAACATCACATTTTCCACCGCATCAAAATCGCCCAGCAAATTGTGATATTGGTACACAAAGCCAAGATAATCGCGGCGCAAATTTGTGCGAGCTAAATCATTAAGTTTGCTGCATTTTTTGCCATCAAGCCAGACATCGCCTTTGGTAGGTTTCTCAAGCAAACCGGCAATTTGCAACAAGGTAGATTTTCCCGAACCCGAAGGGCCGATAAGCGCCACCACTTCACCGGACATAATCTCCAAATCGGCCCCTTTAAGCACTTCAAGCGTTTGCGAACCTTGTTTGAAGGTTTTGGTTACCTTTTTGAGTTCGATAGTCGGAGTAAATTTATTCATAGCGCAAAGCCTCCACCGGATCATATTTTGCGGCCCGATAAGCCGGATAAATCGTGGCCAAGAAAGACAACAGCAAAGAAATACCCACTACCAAGCTAACTTCAAACACATCGACTTTGGCCGGCAATTGGGACAAGAAATAGATTTCTGCCGAGAAGAGCTCGCGTCCGGAAATACTTTCCAAAAACTGGCGAATAGCCTCAATATTTTCACAAAACAGCAAACCCAAAGCCAAACCGATAGATGTTCCGACCACGCCGATAAACGCCCCGTCCATAAAGAAAATCCGCATAATCATACCCCGTGTGGCCCCCATGGTACGCAATACGGCAATATCGCGTCCTTTGTCTTTAACCAGCATAATCAAACCAGTAATAATATTAAACGCCGCCACCAAAATAATCAGGGTCAAGATAAGAAACATCACATTGCGTTCCACCGCAATCGCATTAAAGAAAGCGGCATTGGTCTGTTGCCAGTCATATACATAAGCACCGGCACCCACACTTTCTTCAATCGCCTTACGCACCGGACGCAGCATATTTTCATCATCAAGCGTCACATCAATATGGGTGACCGCATTTTTCAGCCCAAAATATTGTTGCGCGGCTGCCAGCGGCATAAAGATAAAGCTGGAATCATATTCAAACATTCCGACTTCAAACGTCCCCAAAACCTGATAAGACTTCATCCGCGGCACCGTACCAAAGGCTGTCACTTTGCCATTGGGAGAAATAAGTGTAATTTCGTCCCCCACACCCACTCCGAGTTTGTTGGCCAAACGCTTCCCGATTACCACCCGATTTTCATTAAACATCGACATATTAACATTTTTGAGCGCATCACGCATCACCTCGCGGCGCAGTAAATCTTCTTTAGAGATTCCGCGCACCATTGCTCCTTCGGCCGCTTTTCCGGCGCTGACCAAGAGTTGGTTTTCAATCATCGGAATAACATATTTTACATGCTCAAACTCGGCAATATCTTTGCTGGCGGCTTGATAATTATTGAAAGGATATCCGGCCGGAGCCATCAGCCCGATATGACCGTTAAGTCCCAAGATACGCCCCAGCAACTCATCACGAAAACCATTCATCACCGACATCACAATGATAAGTGTTGCCACTCCGAGTGCGATTCCGGTAAAAGCAAAACCGGTAATCACCGAAATAAAGCCTTCACGGCGTTTGGCCCGCAAATATCTGGTTGCCACCAATCTCTCAAATTTTGAAAAAAACATCTTCTCAATCCCCTGTTTTTTTCAGTTATATAGTTTTTAGCCGATTTTTCAACCACCCACACAATTTATGTGCATAATTAAAACAGGCCGCCCCTACGAGCCGCCTGTTTTTCACTCCATTAATCGACATAGATTTTCTTAAGACTAGTGATGTAGTACACCAATTCGTGCTTGTCTTGGCGCAATTTTTCTGCCACTGCTGCTTTGAGGGCAGGGAAAGCAAAGATTAAATCTCGCCCGGACTTTTTCAAAAACTCATAATTCGTCTGCGCATTAGGCAAATCGTTTATCACAACATCAAGCTTAACCTCGACAAGCGCTGTCAGTGCAAACTCAACCCCCCGTTCAGCAGAAGATTCCTTGAAAAAATTCTGCCAATAATCAGTAACCAAAATTTTGTTAATCGGCTCACCAAGTTGATGATAGCGACGTTCCGCGGTAGTTGATTGATACAAAAACAACAGTTCCGCATTTTTAATCAGTTCGGGACTTGCGGCCAAAAATTCGTACAGCCCCACAAAATCCTGATACGAGGCACAACTTTCCATTTGCCACAAAAACTCCGTATGCAAAATTTCCTCATTGTTACGGATTATCGCCTCCCAAAAACGAACACTGCTTTGGCAATTTTTTAGCTGCATTACCGCTTGTCGCATTTGCTGCAAATTTGAAAAATCTACTTTTCCCATAGTAATAAAAATTAATGCTTAGTTATAATAACAAAATATAACTAAGCATTACTGACAAAAGGCCAAAAGTCAAGCCCCAATTCTCAAACCCCGCGTGCTTGATCTTTCATCATCGCCAGTTTAACTTTATCTGTCGACACTATCTGCACCGTTTTCATATCCATAATATTTTTCACCTTCACACCCACACGCTGCTGGCTCAACACAAAACGCTGAATGACCTCCGGTGAATTTTTCGGTAAGTTCATTCTGCCCGGAATTTTTTTCAGCTTTTTCAAATCGAACAACAACCCCAAATTTTCCGGATCATAACCTCCGCTCGCTCTAAAATCGAGCAAATCCTCCGGGTTAAGTTTTCCGGTTGCCATCAGATATTCTATACCTCTGCGCACCTGCAATCCCTGATTCCATTTTCCGGCACAAGAATTAAATTTGGTCATCTCCGCAAAAGCATTTTTATCTTTTTTATTAAGTTTTTTCAAAAACGTAGAGCGTTCAAATAACGTACTGCCCACATTATATATAAAAGAGGTAATCGCCACCGCCTGATTCCGGTTCAACTTCACCTTCACATTAGAAAGCATGGACCCAAACACTTTACTTTCCAAATGAGCTTCAGACATCTGCCGTCCCTTGGCAAACATCGCCTCTTTGTTTTTGCCATGTTCCGCAATCAATTCTGCCGGCAATGTCCGACTAATTGCCCGGTCACGCATACTCACTCTTTTCCCATTGGGATATGTGCACAAACCATAACCGATGGTTGGCACTCCCGCAGAATCCAAATATGGCTCATCGGAAAAATTTTCAAAATAGATAACCGACAACATCGCAGTTGTTTTAGAAGACATCAGTATTTTGAGATTGTGTTCAAACACGTCTTCAGCCACATCATTATGAAGGGCACGTTGTTTCCAGGCTTCAATTTGCGGATTTCTCTTCTCTGCCTTTTCAGTTTTCTTATTCTTAAAAAGCTTATCGGCAATTTTCTTAATGAGTGAGATTTTCTCTTGAGCTTTTTCTTGGGGCTTTTGCTGTTTTTCCTGCGTCGCAACAACAGGTTTGACCTGCTTATCATTGGTTTGCGCTTTTTGCTTGGCCTCAGCCAACACCGCCTTCTCACCAGATTTATGTATAGATATCAATTTAACAGTTTTTGAGGGCTTATTTCCAGGTTCATCAGGATAATTTCCGTTTTCATCAGGCTGATAAGCCTCCGGACACTTTGACCAGTCTAAAACCTTACCATCATCATCGGTGTAACTTTCGGGCACATCAATCACCTTGGGGCGGCTCACTTTTTGATTATGTTTTTTCGCCAGCTCATTTCCCAAATAAGCCGATCCGACCAGCGCACTGCCAATCAATACGCCGCCAATCACATTCCAATTTAATTTATGCAATTTACGAGTCAGATTATTTCCGGTCATTTGGCGTTGCCACTTTTGCGCCAACGCCGTATTTTTGGCCGACTTAACATTTTTCTGACCAAATTTTTGTAATGAATTTGCCCACTCTTCTGAAGACTTTGCCATATTATATCCTTTCTGGTCTATCAATTAGCTATCATTTTACTCTAAAATAGCTCTTTTGTCAATTTAGTCTTATATCAAGATACTCCAATCACATCACAACAAAAAAAAAGCGCCTTCCACTGAAGACGCTCTAAAATTACTCCACTAATTTGATAGATAAACATTTACCATAAATTTCTATCAATCTAAACACAAAAAATAATTTTCCCCCTTTTCCCTCTTCAAACTTATTAATCACCTTGCCACTATTAATACCGGCAATCTGAGCGACTTCTTCAATCGTCAAACCTTTTTCTTGGCGCACACGACGTAATTCCGCACCCAATTGTTGCTTAATAGATTTAAGCATTCTCGTACGTTTATTCATTATTTAATCCTTTTTGTTTATGTAATTTCAGCAATCCGCTGATTATCGGCAGCGGGAGCTACAACAGCCAAAAAGAAACTGCCCGTATATTCCCCTTACAGGTATTTTATTCCCCGGACTCCCGCCATAGCAAAATGACCAGAAATCCGCATCTATCGGGTGCGTTTTCCGCTTTTTGGAGCTTGTAGACTCTACTAACAGAAATAAATAACTTTTATATCAAAGTCAAACAAAAAACATTCCATTACTCAAATAAAAAGCGCCGGAAAATCCGACGCTTTTAAAGCATTGACAAGAGCAACTCAATCCAATTTCCATTGTTTCATGGCAGCTTGCTGTTCCTCGGTAAATTCGTTCTGTTTGGCTCTTGCCTCAGCTAACAACTTTTTTTGCAAGGCCAAATTTTGTACAATTGATTTTTTGGTATCAATCCAAACGGAAATTCCGCCTTCCAACTCATAAATTGCATACTCACTAAAACGAGCCAATTCTTTTTCAATGGAAATTATACTATTGTATAATTGCTCCAATTCTTCAAATCTATACATAGGTTAATAATTTAAATATAATTTTATTTTGCACCATCATAAAATTATCCGTGCAAAAATCAAGTCTTTTCTATCCGCATCTCAACTTAACCAAACAAAAAAAGAGAGGGACATTTAAGCCCCTCTCCTTTCAACTTCAATCAGTCAAAAGACTAATTAGCAAGCTTTTTTGCAGCAGCAACCATTGCTGTCTTTCTTGTCGTTTTTGTGACGAACAGCAGCTTGAGCAGCAGCCAAGCGAGCCACCGGCACACGGAACGGCGAACAAGAAACATAGTTCATACCGCAAGTCTGGAAGAAGTCGATAGATGCAGGATCACCACCGTGTTCACCGCACACACCCAACCAGATTTTCGGGTTAGAGCAACGAGCTTTTTCGCAAGCCATCTTAACCAAAACGCCCACACCTTCAACATCGATAGATGCAAACGGATCAGCCACATAAACACCGCGAGCGCGATATTCATCAAGGATAGCACCGGTATCATCACGGCTCATACCCAAAGTGGTTTGGGTCAAGTCGTTAGTACCAAAGCCGAAGAACTCAGCCGATTGAGCCAACTCGTCAGCTTTCAAAGCCGCACGCGGCAACTCAATCATTGAACCGACTTCATATTTAATCTTCTTGCCTTTTTCAGCAAATACTTTTTCAGCAGTGCTGTCGATAATAGCTTTGACAATATCGAGTTCTTTCTTAGAACCTGTCAACGGCACTTCGATTTCCGGCAAAACTTTAATTCCGGCTTCATCGCATTCGATAGCAGCTTCCAAGATAGCACGGGTCTGCATCTCGCAGATTTCCGGATAAGTAATCGGCAAGCGGCAACCACGGTGACCAAGCATCGGGTTAGCTTCGTGCAAAGAGTTAGCACGGTTTTTCACTTGTTGCAAAGTCATACCCATCTTGTCGGCGAGTTCTTGCATTTCAGCATCGGTGTTAGGCAAGAATTCGTGGAGCGGCGGGTCGAGCAAACGAATAACCACCGGCAGACCTTCCATAATTTTGAACAAATCTTTGAAGTCTTGCTTTTGGTAAGGCAACAAGCGAGCCAAAGCGGCACGACGACCTTCTTCGTTGTCAGACAAGATCATTGCACGCATATCCGGAATACGGGCAGCATCAAAGAACATATGTTCGGTACGAGCCAAACCGATACCCTGAGCGCCAAAGTCGCGAGCTTGTTTAGCATCTTTCGGAGTTTCGGCATTAGCACGAACTTCCATAGTACGGATTTCATCAACCCAGCTCATCAACTTACCGAAGTTACCGGTCATTTCAACTTGAACGGTCGGCACTTTACCTTCAATAATTTGACCTTTAGCACCGTCCAAAGACACCCAATCACCTTCTTTGATAACCGCACCAGACTTAGTGGTCATGGTTTTATCTTTGTAGCTGATTGTGATATCATGAGAACCAGAAACGCAAGGAGTACCCATACCACGAGCCACCACGGCAGCGTGAGAGGTCATACCGCCGCGAGCCGTAATCACACCTTGAGAAGCGTGCATACCGCCGATATCTTCCGGACTGGTTTCGTTACGGATAAGGATAACTTTTTCACCTTTGCTGGCCCAAGTTTCAGCATCTTCAGCATTGAAGACGGCACGACCGACGGCAGCACCAGGAGAAGCCGGCAAACCGGTAGCAATAACTTTTTTGGGAGCTTTCGGATCGAGCATCGGGTGCAAGAGCTGATCGAGCTGTTCAGCCCCAACGCGCATAATAGCTTCTTCTTTGTTGAGCAAGCCTTCCTCAACCATTTCGACAGCCATACGTACGGCAGCAGCGGCAGTACGTTTACCGTTACGGCATTGGAGCATCCAGAGTTTACCATGTTCGATAGTGAACTCCATATCTTGCATATCTTTGTAGTGATTTTCGAGGTTATTACGAACATCAACCAGTTCTTTGTAGAGGTTCGGCCATTTTTCTTCCAAAGAAGTGCCGTCGCCCTTAGAAGCCATCGGTTGCGGAGTACGAATACCGGCCACCACGTCTTCACCTTGAGCATTTACGAGATATTCGCCGTAATAAACATTTTCACCGGTAGCCGGGTCACGAGAGAAGCAAACACCGGTAGCGCAGTCATCACCGGCATTACCAAATACCATGGTCTGAACGTTAACAGCAGTACCCCAGTCACCCGGAATATTGTTAAGTTTACGATAAGTAATCGCACGAGCAGCCATCCAAGAACCGAATACAGCACCGATACCGGCCCACAATTGATCCCACGGATCCTGCGGAACAACTTTGCCCAATTTCTGACCGATTTGTTTGTATTCATTAACCAATTCTTTGAGGTCATCAGCAGTCAAGTCAGTATCAGACTTGTAGCCTTTAGCTTTTTTCATAGCTTCCAAAGCGCCTTCATATTCTTCAATATC
>CALXUQ010000057.1 GCA_944391725.1 uncultured Alphaproteobacteria bacterium
TAGGGAAGTTTCAAATCCTCCACCTGCGACAAATCCGCCCCAGCTAGATTAATGCCGGAACACTTGCTCAAATCCAAACTTTTCAAACTTGCCGAAAGTTTAATTTCTTCCAAACTTTTAATGCTATCGGGAAGTTTCAAATCCTCCACCTGCGAAAAATCCACACCAACCAAATTAAGTTCTGAACAATTACTCAAATCCAACTTGTTAGGAAGCTTTATTCCTTCCAAACTCTTAATATTGTAGGGAAGTTTCAAATTCTCCACCTGCGACAAATCCGCCCTAGATAAATCAATATCATCGCAATCACTCAAATCTAATTTTTTCAAATCTGGAAAATATTCGATATCTTTTAAGCTTCCCTCACGGCCTAAAGACAATTCTTCGACACCGGAAAACCGTATTTTATCAGGCAACACACAAATACTAGAACGAAAGTTTTTCAACTTTTTAGGAAATTGTATAACTTCATACTGTGACAAATCCATTCCTGATAAATCTACATCAGTACAAGAGGTTAAATCCAAAATTTTTGACCTAGACGGAGGAACATAGGAAAAAACTTCATTTTTTGATAGGGCATCTATTTGTTGATCAATACGCTGTTTGCAATACTCATTTCCCACACGAGTCCGCGGTGAATGAATTTGCATAAAATCTTCCCAGTCTTTACTGATATATTTACCATTTTCATCAGTAATTTTTACAACTCTACCACCTGATGTGACAAGATAAACACCTTTTAGAGGATTTTGATGCGGAAATACCGGAACTTCATAATATTGCGCAACACATTCACTTTTTCTTCCGGTTTCAATTCCAAAATCGGGTGAAAATTCTTGGAATGGTTGTCTTTCAAACTCATAAATAAAACCATACTTTCCATTATAATGAACCCCAAATCCACAAGCGTATCCTTGTGCCGTATTCATTCGCTGCGATGCATAAGCACAATCCTTCGGACGATTAGCGGCAACAACCGCATAAGGATTATTTCCTAATGTCCCGCCCCGATACACCCGAGGAAATCCCTCTCTGGCATTGCGTTCGGTTTCTTCTGCAACATTAAACTCTGGAAGACTACGGCTTGCCTCTAGCTGTTGGGCAATAAAATCACTTGCTTCCATGCCGCGATCTTCTAAAATTTTCTGAGCTTTTGCATCCGCATCTATTTCCTTCCCAATATCAATCGTAGAGCCACTATAAGGGGTTGAAGGACACAAAGCCTCACCTGAAACCGGCAAAGCATAACCGGAAATTTTCAAACCATGTGACTGAAAAATATCATTAATTTCTGCCGTAGCTTTCAGAGCATCGTGCGGATTCATAAACGGCATACTCAAACCGGTATCATCTAAAACGTACTTACTTACATTTTTGGCATCAGGATCCAATCTGCTAACTGCATCAATACCATGACTTTGCAATATTTGTTGCAAAACATCTACTCTAGCATTTTTCCTGCTCAATGCAAAATCAACCCCAAGAGAAACTGAACAAGGTTGATTCAAATCTCGATAATATGTATCCAAAAGCTTTTCTAACTCGTCTGGATATTTAGACTGAGCAATAACCTTATCAATCTCCTCTTGAGTTATCGGAGAATATGAATCAGTTTCACTATTCATATCCCCCCCGTGCTTTTTTTAGCTGTTGCTCATATTCCTGCGCTGCTGGCAAAATAATATCTTCCGCAATCGCAATAAACTGATTGCTCAACCCATCAAGCTCTGCATAACATTCGTCAGATGTCTTACCTTGAGCCATCTGGGCTTTAAACCATTCCGGCATATTAGCAATTTTTAAACGAGGCTTTCCTTCTTCTCCTTGCGGAATATATTTATATTCAATACCACTACAATGCATTGCTGATTTTTTTGCAATATTCAATGTCCAATCTTTAAGATAAGATTTTTCTTCTGTTACCTTCTCTGTCATAATTCCGCTCTCCTACATAATACTTCTGTATATGAGTATGTCACAATTTAGGAAGAATATCAAGTAAAAACACTATAAATTGCCAAAATTAGTCAAAAAAAATCTAAAAATACCAACGAGTGCTGAAAACTGCTTCTTCAATGTCGCGGCCATAATTTTGCCGATAAGAATATTCCGCCGCCACTGCCGTATTAGTGCTAAGTGAAAGCGCCGCTTCCAACTTGTATTTAATAGCCGAGCCGATTTTATGGGTCGCCCACACTTTTTCCGCCTCCGCCAGCAAGCGCCAACGGTTAAAATCGGCAAATGCACCCACTGCCGCCCCAAGGCCCAAGTATTGGTCATGCGGCAAAAAACCGCCATAAGCCGCATAATTATTGAGCATTCCATATACCCACAAATTTTCGCTTAAGGCATAGCTTGCCCCACCCCCTACCTTGAGGTTAAAAGCATAGCCTTCCTCTTCGGTTTGCGGGTTCATCAGCCTTTCAATTTTGGCATCAATCGCATAAGAAATCGGCTGAAACATCTTATCCATCGGCGAGATAGACTTAATCCCAACCAGATTAAATTCCTGCAATACCGTTTTTTTGGAGTTGTCATAATGACGGATTATGGTGTTCAAAAAATTAATCTCTGCCCCCCGCAAAAAACCATAGTTATTATCGGTTAAGGAGTGATAAGCCGGCCGATAACTGATTTCCTCAAAAACCTCTCCGTTCCGCACCCCCATACCGAGCGTGGCACGCATTGCCTCGTGCGTTTCTAAAGGCGATTGCCCTTGTGAGAGTTCGGCTATTTTCCCTTTCTCGGTTAACTTGTTGCGTGCCATCAAAATTTTGAAACTCCGTTTGCGATAATCTGCAAGCTCCAGCTCTTTGGCCACATATTGATATTGCACATATTGATAAGCCGTTTCCAACACATCGGCTTTTTCACTTTCATCAAGAGCCGACAAGCTGAAATCTTGATTTTTGATAGCTTGAATATAAGCATCTTGTTCTTGAGCCGACATATTTTTGTACCGATGCCGAATTTTGGCTTGGCGCGAGGGCCGATAATTAATACTTTTGACCAGCCCCGGACGCGAATAAACCGCTTTAAGCGTATCCAAAGGAATGGTCTGCACTGGAAAATCATCGGCTAATTTTAGGCTCGGACGCACCGCATCTAAAGTTTCCATCAGCATATAGGAACAATTTTGCGTAAAGAAATAATATCTGGTCTGCGTATGCCCGATTTCCCATAAATGTGCCACAAAAAAGTCCAGTTCTTCGGGTGTGAGGTCAAGATTAAGCTCCCAAATATCGCGGTTTTCAATGTTGTTGTATGTGTTGATGATGTCATAATACGGCTTCACCGTAAAACCGCCGAAATATCCGCCCGTCAAACCCCAAACCGCAAACAGCACGCTGTTTTCTTTTCCGGCCGTAAAAGCTCCGTAGTTTAACCCGTGCGCCAAAAGTTGTGTCCCCTTGCGCTTGGTATCTACTCGCATTAATGTATGCCCAAACAACGAAGACGGATTATTCATATAAGCATCGGTAAATAAAAGAGTTACACCGGAAGGCTGCAAATCATCATAAAATTTTTCAAGCTCCGCACATTTGGGAAATTCAGCAAGCTTTACACCTCGTCTTTTTAGATATTTGTAGCGTGCCGGAAGCAGACATTTTTGTTCCTCATTTCCGGGCTTAGAAAATAGTTCGATAGTGGCTGAAAGTTCCGCCTTGGGAGAAGTTTTGCCATCCTTACTCAAAAAGAAGTTTTCTGAATCAATCGTGCTGGTATAGGTATCGCTCCAAAATGAGGGACGATAATGCCCCAGCGCCAGCCAAGCTTCATCAACCTCCAAAGAAGTCTGCGCCCAAACCGGTACCGCCCACAACCAACTCAGAATAAAAAGTGCCCACTTCATCATCAACAAAAAAGGTGGTTTTCAAATCGTTCCATCCGCTCTGAAAACCACCCTACTCCACTTCAACGTATGCTTATGCTTGTTTAACCATTTCCAACACATTGAGGGTTAATTCAACCGCATCAACATTTTCATTGGGGAACAAAGTTGCAAAATTTTGTTTTGACATTTCGCCCAATTTTTCGCTGTCCATATTAAGGATACCTGCCATGGTCACAATGGTTTCACCATGTCCGGCTGCCGCATCAAGCGCGTATTGTTCCATATTGTTTTCCAAAAAGGCCAGCATCATTCTGCCGGTACCACCTGTTACGCGACCGTTCGGATCGCAACCCGAAGTACCAAAAGTAATACCGAAAGTTTGGGTACCGAAAGAACCATTGGTGGTTGCCGCCAAAACTTGAGGCCCAATACCGCTTTGGCCGCGCCAAGCCATTGAGCCCAACCCGCAACCGGTACTATCAATTGCACCAGCATTAGAAGCCAAAGCCAACGAGCCGGCAATCAACAAAGAAGATAAATAGAGTTTTTTCATAATCCACACTCCAATAAAAAAAACATACACTAAAGTTGTAACATAAAAACGCAAATTGTGCACTTTTTTTTCCGCTTGTTAACAGAAAACAATAAAAGTCTTGAAATTGGCAAAAAATCGTGTTATCTCTATCAACAGAATGTATATTTTCACAAGCTGTGAGAGGTGAGAAAGTCTCTCGCAGTTAATTTTTTGTATTTTTAGGTAGGTGATAAAATGGATAAGTTTCCTTTAACAAAAGTAGGCTATATTGCCTTAGAAGAAGAACTCAAACACTTAAAAGGGGTAGACAGACCCAACATTATTGCCGCTATTGCCGAAGCCCGTTCTCACGGTGACCTTTCCGAAAATGCGGAATATTCTGCCGCCAAAGAGAAACAAAGTTTCATTGAGGGGCGCATCCAAGACTTGGAGGCTGTTTTGAGCCGTGCTCAGGTTATTGATGTTGCCGCCATCAAAGCCGATGTAATTCGTTTCGGTGCCACTGTTCAGGTTGCCGACGACGATTCCGGCGAAGAAAAAGAATATCAAATTGTCGGTGACTATGAGGCCGATATTGAAAAGAACAAAATTTCGCTATCTTCACCTTTGGCGAAAGCCCTGATTGGTAAAGAAGTCGGCGATATTGCCGAATATACCGCCCCCGGGGGTAAAAAATCTTTCGAGATTTTGGATATCAAATATATCTAAATCATTTAAAATCTCAAATTTCCACTTATATTAAAGCCGCATAACGCGGCTTTAATTGTATGTAAAGGAAAGATCATGCCCCATAAAAACACCCCCAAATGTACCATAGACTATGCCAACAAATGCGACTGCCGAGATGATGATAACTGCGGTTGCACCTACCCTAACAATTGTTCCCAAGGGTTTGATTGCCCAGATGATTGCCACGGTTGCGGCAACGAGGCAAAAACCACCATCACCCACCACCCAATCACACCTCTGCCCCATAAAGATAAATAGAAGTTGCAAAAACGTTTTTTTGACCCTATTTTAGCTTTAGGTCAATTTCAAAGAGGTTAATTATGGCAGAATATAAGAGCAAAGTTTTGATTATCGGTTCCGGCCCGGCTGGTTATACCGCCGCAATTTATGCCGCCCGCTCCGGTTTACAACCCATTGTCGTATCAGGGTTACAACCCGGCGGCCAACTAACCATCACCACCGAAGTCGAAAATTTTCCGGGTTTTCCCGAACCGATTAAAGGCACGGAGCTCATGCAACGTATGCGCCAACAAGCCGAAAACCTCGGCGTCTGCGTAGTTGATGACAACATCACCGAAATTGATTTTGACAAACGCCCCTTTGTCTGCAATTCAGAAAACAACCATGTATATTGTGGCGAAACGCTGATTATTGCGACCGGAGCCAGCGCCAAATGGCTGGAACTGGAAAGTGAAAGAAAATTCCGCGGCTTTGGGGTATCCGGTTGTGCCACTTGCGACGGATTTTTCTACCGCAACCGTAAAGTTGCCGTGGTGGGCGGCGGTAATACTGCTGCCGAAGAAGCCCTGTATTTAAGCAATTTTGCCCAATCGGTAACCTTAATCCATCGCCGCAACAGCCTGCGTGCCGACCAAACCATGCAACAGCGTGTCTTGAATAACCCCAAAATTAATATCGAATGGGACACGGTTATTGAAGAAGTTCTGGGCACGGATAATCCCAAAGGCGTTACCGGACTAAGGCTCAAAAATGTCAAAAACGATAGTGTGTTTGAAATCAAGGTCGACGGACTGTTTGTGGCCATTGGTCACCACCCCAATACCGAATTATGCAAAAAACACCTCAAGCTTGATAATAACGGCTATATTGTGACCGAACCCGGTTGCTCTCAAACCAGCATCCCCGGAGTTTTTGCCGCCGGCGATGTGCAAGACCCCAAGTTCCGTCAAGCCATTACAGCCGCAGGCTCTGGCTGTATTGCAGCATTAGAAGCTGAAAAGTTTTTGGTTGAGCATAGCTAAAAGCCGCGATTATTCCAAGATAGTTTCTTCTTTGAAAGAAAAACCCCGTAACAATTCTTCAGTCGGCATGGCTTTTTTGCCTTGTCGCTGAATTTCGGTTATGAGCAACATTCCAAGATTGCACTCAATCAGCAAACCGGTATCGTTAGGAATAAGGCTACCCGGAGCCCGTCCCGATGCTCCGTCTAGAGCCTCGGCTTTAAGGACTTTGAAACGTTCGCCCTCATACATAAAATATGTGGCCGGATAAGGATTAAAAGCCCGAATTTTGCGTTCCAAAACTTCTGCTGAGAGATTAAAATCCAGCTTGGCCTCGGCTTTATCAATTTTGGCGGCATAACAGCTCAGTGCGTCATCTTGCTTTTGGGGTTGAATATGTTCCAAATCACGCAGAGTTTCCACAATCAGCTTGGCTCCGAGCTGAGATAAGGCATCATGAAGTTCGCCTCCGGTCATCTCCGGTGTAATTGCAACTTCACCTTTTAAGAGCATATCACCGGTATCCAGACCTTCGGCCATCTGCATAATAGTCACCCCGCTTTTTTCATCACCGGCCTCAATAGCCCGTTGAATTGGAGCTGCCCCGCGCCAACGAGGCAATAAAGAAGCATGAACGTTAATACACCCTTTGGGAAAAGCCTCCAAAATCGGTTTCGGCAAAATCAAACCATAAGCGGCTACCACGGCAACATCAGCATTGAGCGCAGCAAATTTTTCTTGTTCTTCAGTGTTTTTTAATGACTTAGGAGTACGAACTTCAAGTTTTAGATTATCTGCCGCCACATTTACCGGAGTTTTGACCACTTTTTGCCCACGCCCGGCTTCTTTGGCCGGTTGAGTATAAACACAGACCACTTCATGCTCTTTAGCGAGAGCTTCTAAAACCGGAACCGAAAAATCAGGAGTACCCATAAATACAATTTTCATAATATTCAACCTATTATATTGTTAAATTAATTTATAACATCAATACACATCAGTCCACTTAAACTGCTCTAATCACCCAAAATACGACCTTTAAACTCTGGCACTTCTTAAAGGTCGGAGTTTGAGGTTAGTAGAGTGATTTCTAGGGGCGAAACAAACCCTAGCGTAGATAGACCTACGTGGGTTTGTTGAGTTCCCCGTAAAATTGCTCTAATAACCCAAAATACGACCTTTAAGCTAAAGGTCGGAGAATGAGTCGTATAATAAGAAATTAGGAATTTTGCGACTGAGTGTATAAAGGAATACACGATTGGAGCAAAA
>CALXUQ010000058.1 GCA_944391725.1 uncultured Alphaproteobacteria bacterium
TTTTCAGCTTTTTTGAGAAGATAGCCATCAACAAACGGCCCTTTCCATACGGAACGTGTCATTAGCGTTTCTCCCTATTTCTTTTTGTTTTCATGACGGGTTCTCATAATGAACTTATCCGTCTTCTTGTTAGTACGAGTTTTGCCGCCCTTAGTCGGTTTACCCCAAGGAGTAACCGGATGACGACCACCGGAGGTGCGACCCTCACCACCACCAA
Source organism: uncultured Alphaproteobacteria bacterium (assembly GCA_944391725.1). Taxonomy (GTDB): domain Bacteria; phylum Pseudomonadota; class Alphaproteobacteria; order RF32; family CAG-239; genus MGBC133411. The sequence continues at coordinate 218 of CALXUQ010000058.1, forward strand.
GCGGGTGATCAACAGGGTTCATAGCCACACCACGAGAAACCGGACGCATACCGAGCCAACGCGAACGACCAGCTTTACCAAGCGATCTGTTCTGATTGTCGGGGTTAGAAACTGCGCCAACGGTAGCCAGGCATTCCTCACGCACGATTCTCAGTTCGCCGGAACCCAGTTTAAGCTGAGCATAACCGGCATCTTTACCCACCAACTGAGCATAGCAACCGGCCGAACGAACCAATTGTCCGCCTTTTCCGGCTCTGAGCTCAACATTGTGAATAATAGTACCAATCGGCATATTCTTCAAAGGCATAGCATTACCGGGTTTAATATCTGCTTTTGCAGAAGAAATAACCTTGTCGCCGGCCTTTAATCTTTGCGGAGCCAAAATATAAGCTTTTTCGCCGTCTTCATAGCTAATCAAAGCAATGAAAGCCGAACGGTTCGGATCATATTCGATTCTCTCCACAGTAGCTTCACAATCAAATTTATTACGTTTGAAGTCGATAATACGCAGCTTGCGTTTGTGACCGCCGCCGATTCTCCGACTTGTAACATGGCCGAAATTATCACGACCGCCGGTTTTGGTCAAACCGATAGTCAATGACTTTTCCGGAGCCCCCTTGTACAGTTCGCTGCGATCAACAATCACGAGCTGACGCAACCCGGGGGAAGTAGGCTTATAATTCTTTAATGCCATGGTTTATAATCCTGTTGTAACATCAATATTTTGACCTTCGGCAAGCGTAACAACGGCTTTTTTGTAGTCAGAACGTTGACCGACATAGCCTCTGAAACGTTTTTGTTTGCCGAGTTGACGAATAGTATTAACTTTCGTAACTTTTACATTGAAGATAGCTTCAACGGCAGCTTTAACTTCATCTTTAGAAGCCTTGAGCGGAACCATAAAAGTAACCTTTCCGGCTTCAGAAGAAATCATAGATTTTTCAGTAATCACCGGACGAGTCAATGTATCGTACATTTTTGCAGTTACGGCGTTGTTTGTTTTCTTAGATTTTATCATTTCAATCTATCCTCCAAGCAAGAAACTGCATCTTTAGTCAACACCAATTTGTCTTTTCTCAAGATGTCATAGACATTAGCTCCAATAGTCGGCAAAATATCAACACCGATAATATTTCTGGATGCCAATGCAAAGTTTACATCAACTTCCTTGCCGTCAATAACCAAGCAATTGGTCAACCCGCAGGCTTGCAATTTAGCTTGCAAATCTTTAGTTTTCGGAGCTGACAATTTTGCTTCGTCAATAACAACCAGGTTGCCCTCTTTAGCTTTGGCCGAGAGAGCGGTTTTCAGACCAAGTTTTCTAAACTTCTTGGTCAAATCATGTGAGTGATCACGAACAACCGGACCAAACACAACACCACCTTTTCTAAACTGCGGACCTTTGAAAGAACCCTGACGAGCCCGACCGCCGCCTTTTTGTTTGAACGGCTTAGAAGGGGTCAGAGCAACTTCTGAACGGCCTTTGGTTTTGTGGTTACCAGATTGCAGTCTGGCCAACTGCCATACTACAACGCGGTGCAAAATATCTGCACGAACTTCCAAGCCAAAGATTGACTCCGGCAGTTCGATAGTGCCGACATTTTTATTATCTAAACTTAAGATGTCCTGTTTCATATTTTCAATCCTTATTTAGCTTATGCATTCTCAGCCGAAGTTTCTTCAGCTTTAGCTGCAACAGGTTCATCAACTTTTTTCAATCCTGCAGGCATCGGCAAAGCCACCTTGCTGGGGATTTTAATGGCATCGGTCACATAGACCCAAGCATTTTCACCACCCGGTACGCCGCCTTTAACCATCAGCAAGCCTTTAGCAGAATCAATAGCCACAACCTTGAGGTTTTGAATGGTAACCCGTTCATCACCCATATGTCCGGCCATTTTTTTGCCCTTAAATACTTTACCAGGATCTTGTCTTTGTCCTGTAGAACCGTGAGCACGGTGAGAAATAGACACACCGTGAGATGCTTCCAAACCGGCAAAGTTGTGACGTTTCATAACACCGGCAAAACCTTTACCTTTAGAGATGCTGCAAACATCAACAAACTGACCCGGAACAAAATGTTCTACAGATAATTCATCACCGACAGAAAGCAGGCAATCTTCAGAAACTCTGAATTCAGCCAATTTCTTTTTCGGTTCAACTTTAGCCTTGGCAAAATGTCCTTTCAGAGGTTTGGATACATTTTTAGCCTTAATGGCGCCTGTACCAAGCTGTACAGCTGTATATCCGTCTCTGTCCATAGTCCGAACGTCAACAACTTTCAAGTCTTCAACGCTCAAAACCGTAACCGGAACATGAGTTCCGTCGGCTTCGAAAATGCGGGACATTCCAAGTTTTTTTGCGATTAGACCCGTACGCATTATTATTTTTTCCTTTTCAATAGGTTGACATCTCCAATACTCAAGACGCCAACATTAAATTATTATAATTTGATTTCTACATTAACACCGGCAGCCAAATCCAGCTTCATCAAAGCATCAACGGTTTGCGGTGTCGGATCAACAATATCCAGAAGTCTTTTGTGAGTACGAATTTCGAACTGCTCACGAGATTTCTTATCAACGTGCGGAGAACAGTTAACCGTAAACTTCTCGATTTGTGTCGGCAGAGGGATCGGTCCTCTTACATTAGCCCCGGTTCTCTTGGCGGTATGCACGATTTCTTTGGTAGATTGATCGAGCAAACGATGGTCAAAAGCTTTGAGGCGAATTCTGATATTTTGTGTTTCCATCATTTTTATTTTTTACCTTATAACTAGACAGTAAAATTTTAGATTAGGTAAAATCTTACCATCTAAAATGTTCGACAATACAAATCACTGAAAATCAATAACTTGTGTTATGGTTTATATCACAATTTCGGGAGTGATTCGCACCTACCCCCTCAAATGCAGGTGCTTTGTAACATAATTGAGTCTAATTTGCAAGCAAAAAATTACATAATTTTGCACTTTTTATCGGCCCAAAACCCGCGCTCTGACTCTCTTTGAGTCCTCTTGACAAAATTTTTAAATTCGAGTCTATTTTTTCATTGATAAATCCGTCGTTTAGGCACAATACACCCTTTTCATACCTCCCCCAAACAAAAAAAGCACCTCACCTTCACGGTAAGATGCCTTTCTGAACCGAGATTAATAATTCATCAAATCGTTATAAGCATAAATATCGACCAACTCTTCCATTAACTTTTGGTCTTTGGCCAACAAAATATTTTTCATCAAGTCTTTCAGATTGTTCGGCAAAGGCTTTTTTTCGTGAGCTTCTTTTTTATCAAAAAAGACCAGTCCCAACCAAGAACCTCCCCACACGCCTTCATCAACTTTATAAAAATTTTTCTTTCTGCTTTTAAAACAAATATTTCCGTAGGTAAATTTCAGTACGTACCAACGATAACACACAAACGGACGAGAATAGATTTCGTCCCAATCATCAACACCTCGAAACGCGCAGTGTGAAACATAATCAGTTTCTAAATTTAAGCATTTCTCAATATCCAGATTTTCCCAATCAATGGCATTTATCTCATCAAGAGAAAAACCTTTTTGTAAAGTCTGAACAATTTCTTTAACTCTCTGAGCTTTAACCTCATCTGAAAAATTGATTTGTAGCTTTTGGCCCAATTTTTCCAGCATTTCCATTGCACATTCGCGAATAGTGCTCGCCAACAACTTTTTTTCCATACCCAATAGTTTTAAGATTAATAATTTTTTTAATTACTTTCACATACCCCATTCCGTCTTAAGAGTCAACAAAAAAGCCGCCCAGTATCAGAGCGGCTTAAAATGAAGATAAGAAAATCAAATTTTCAAAATCTCAGGCATTTGCTTTCGTTTAAACTCCATTTTCGCATACTGACCGATAACCCACGCAACCGTTGTTTTATCATAGCCTTGAGCTGCAATCTCACCTTGAGCTTTATGCTCATCCAAATACATTTGTAAAATTGCATCCAAAACGGAATATGGCGGCAAAGAATCCTCATCTTTCTGACCGTCGCTAAGCTCAGCCGAAGGCGCGCGACTTATCACCGCTTCCGGCAACGCCAGGCTTTGCTGGTTGCGCCACCGCGCCAATTCAAAAATCTGACTTTTGTACAAATCCCCAATCGGCATCAAACCGCCGCAAGTATCCCCATACAAAGTGCAATATCCGGTTGCCGCTTCCGACTTATTTCCGCAAGCTAGCACCAAATAGTTAAATTGGTTTGAAAAAGCCATTAAAATTTTGCCGCGTTCTCGTGCCTGCAAATTTTCCATCACCACTTTTTTAGGTTTCTCCCCCAAAGCTTGAGTTAGAAATTGCTGTTGGGCTTCAATAATCGGCTCAATATCTAAAACCTGATAATCAAAGCCGTTCAAGCGAGCCAATTCTTGAGCAATGCTAAGGCTCAAATCAGAGGTGTGTTTAGTTTTCATCATCAGACAATGGACATTTTCAGCCCCCAGAGCATCGCAAGCCAACACACTGACCATTGCGGAATCCAATCCTCCCGAGAGCCCCAAAACAACTTCCTTAAACCCATGCTTACGGTAATAATCGCGTAACTGTTCGGTCAAACTGTTCCAAATTTTTTTCATTTTCATCGCTCCTTCACCATTACCGTTGCTCTGCCTTACCGGCCGCAAACATATTGGCCCAACGCAACTGTTGTTTTTTTTCATTGAGTATACTTCTAAAAAACTGCGTTGAATTCATCAACTGTAACTGACCGGATGCGCGCACCTGACTATATTGCGGCTCCAAGACCATTTCAGGCATTTGTTTTTGTGCCCCTTTGCACAAATCCTCCAACACCGTAACCTTAGCCCCTCGCTTGAGCAAGCCATCCATCGCTTGCCGCACACACACATCACTTAATACCCCGCACAGGTACACATTTTTATTTTTCCAATTTTGCTGTAACACCGCATAATTTTTTTCTTCATTCCAAATATCGGTAGTAGATTTATAAAGATTAGTCAGGGGAATATTATCTTTAAATTCCGCCGCCTTATGCCAACCCCACGAATAATATATTGCATGAGGTGGATAAGATTGCGCTTCTTTGGTTGCCCCATATGTTTCCTCAAAATGCGTATCCGCCACATCAATAATCTGGGCAAACATTCCCTTTTGTAAAGAATCACAAAAATGCTGCTGCCGATTAATCAGTTCCTCGTCACTGAGCGTAAGTTTTCCCTCTGGGTCCACAAAATCATTTTGAAAATCGACCCTCATTAAAATTCGTTCACTCATCTTATTTCTCCTTAGGCTTATCGGTTTATATTAAGTGTTTCTCCCCCATAAGCCCTGCGGAGGACAAAAACACCGTTGGTTAATTTAGATAATTGCTTTTTTGCGATAAAAATGTTCTTCAATCAAAGCATAATTTTCCGGATGAATAAAATTCTTCCAGCGCATATCTCCAAACTTAATCATATCGCGCACCATAGTTCCGGTCACAAAAGGAAAATCCGGAGCCGTACGATCAACATATTCAATATTCTTAAAAGCCCCCTTAAACCAGTGAGCATCATAAGTACTTCCGGCATAATAGACGTCGGGTTTTCCGAGTTGAGGCAAACTTTCGGCCATAAAATCGAGCACATACTCCGCCCATTCCGCCGGATTATTAATATCAAACAATCCAATCACCTTAAGACGGGCATATTCCGGACGCTGCCGATACACATTTTGAATCATTTTTTTGCGAGTAGTATAATTCAGCGGATTGCGTTCGGTTCCTTGCTCTTGGATAGAGCCGAGAATAATGGTCACCTGCGCGCATTCTTTGAGCATTTTATCAATAAGGCGTGCATGCCCGATATGAAAAGGCTGCGCCCGCATAATACTCAAACCGTGTTGGTATTTAAATTCAGACATAAAAAAACTCCTTTAAATAAGGAGCCGGCATCAAACAACATCAAAAAAACATCATCATCAACCTGGCTCGGTTTATTTTGTTCCCTGTCCATAAGCCCTTCGAACAGCCGGAACAATATTTTTATACTAAAAAAATTCCCTCCTGTCAATCCGCAAAATAATATTGTCATTATACAAAATAGCCATTATAATAAAGTACAATATCAACATCGGAGACAGAAACATGCGTATATTTGCTTTAATTATTTTGAGCATTCTCACTCTTCCCTACAACTATGCTCACAGCCAATATAGTGTCTTAAACGAAGACGACCAACAAGAAATTCTGGCCGCCCGCCAAAAAGCTATTGAAGAAGCCAAAGCCGCCCGCGCTTATGAAGGCTACGTTGAACCCACCACCCAACGTCAAGTCTACTCTGAGGATTATAATCCCGAACTTGATGCCCAAATCTGGGCCGAGCAAGAACGCTTACTTGCCGAAGAAGAAGCCCGTCTGGCAGAAGAAGCCGCCAAACAAAAAGCTCTTGAAGAAGAAAAAGCTCGTGCCGAACAACAAGCTGCCGCCGAAGAAGAAGCCCGCAAAGCGGCCGAAGCCATCAAGACCGAACCGCTCTACGATGCCGGCACCGAAGTTCGCAAAACCATCGCCCAAAAACGAGCCGAGCGCCGCGCTGCCAAAGAAGGACGAGTATTCAGATAAGTAAATATAACAAAAGCCCCAACAAATTTTGGGGCTTTTGCTTTTTGCGATTATAGCGCTAAATCGACCACGAACAAAGAAAAATAACTTGCTGATTTATTTACCTTCATTCGCACTTGGAACTGAAAATTATAACAATAAGCATCTTGCTTATCTTTTTCCAAATTCTCCCAGAAAGACTTTTCCGCACCGATTATACACTTAACGCCTACACGTTTCATAATCTGATTAATCTGCGAAACATGCCTAGTCAAGATTTCCCAATGTTGCTTATCCGGGCGCCTGACCGGAAATCCCCAACATTTAGCCAAATACAATGATTTAGTCAGCGACTTATACCAATTGCTTGTTTCTTTGGGAGTTATAGCAATCAGCAACAAACTCTCAACATAGATTCCTCGAATACCAACATTTTTTCTTAAGATATTTGAGCGGACACCATCAACATACAATACTTCCAAAGGCAGAACGATTTCATCTTCATCTACCTCTTCACGATAATTAACAGGAATGTAAACCATAATGATAACAAATAAATATTATATTTTGATGTCTAGATATCCGATTTTTTTCATCAAGTCAAACAAAAAACGGTCAAATCTTTACCAGAGATGACCGTTTTTTAAACTTTAGACTAGGAGGTTAAATTACTTCAATTCAACCTTAGCACCGGCAGCTTCCAATTTAGCTTTAATTTCTTCAGCTTCAGCTTTCGGAGCACCTTCTTTAACAGTCTTCGGAGCACCGTCAACCAAGTCTTTAGCTTCTTTCAGACCCAATTGAGT
>CALXUQ010000059.1 GCA_944391725.1 uncultured Alphaproteobacteria bacterium
GTCGGGGTGATGGTTACATAAGGCAGGCGATAGTTGGTCAGGACTCGTCTAACGATATCGCGGCAAACTTTCGCTGCGGATACTCTCTGCCCCATGTAGAGGTGTAAAACTGTTCCACCGGTGTACTTGGTTTGCAGTTTCTCCTGCAACTCTAGAGCCTCAAACGGGTCATCAGTGTAGTTAACAGGAAGTTGTGATGAATTGGTATAATACGGATTATCTTCCGTGCCGGCTTGGATAATCCCTTTGAATCTCTTCTTATCTTCACGAGCAAAACGATAAGTTGCGCTTTCTGCCGGAGTGGCTTCCAGATTATACATATGGCCGGTTTCTTCTTGAATCTTGACCATGCGGGCGCGAATGTGATCCAAGAATTTTTCGGCAAAGGCCTGACCCCACTCGTCGGCAACATTGTGCTCATCGTTGGTGAAGTTTCTAATCATCTCGTTGATACCGTTTACACCAAAGGTCGAGAAGTGGTTGCGCAAGGTACCCAAATAGCGTTTGGTGAAGGGGAACAAGCCGTTATCAATCAGGCGTTGAATTACCTTACGTTTAATTTCAAGAGAAGTGCGGGCTAAATCCAGCAACTCATCAACACGGGCAAACAAACCGGTTTCGTCACCTTTGTAGACATAGCCAAGACGGGCGCAGTTGATGGTCACCACACCAATGGAACCGGTTTGCTCGGCTGAACCAAACAAGCCGTTGCCTTTGGCCAAAAGCTCACGCAGGTCTAACTGCAAGCGGCAGCACATAGAACGGATTTGCCCCGGTTTCAAAACAGAATTGATGAAGTTTTGGAAATAAGGCAAGCCATATTTGGCAGTCATTTCAAACAACAGCTCGGTGTTTTCATCTTCCCAGGGGAAATCCGGCGTCATATTATAAGTCGGAATCGGAAAGGTGAACGGACGGCCCTTGATGTCGCCTTTCATCATAACGCTGATGTAGGCTTTGTTAATCATATCCATCTCGGGTTTCAAATCACCATAGGTGAAGGGTTGCTCAACTCCGGCGATTATCGGATGTTTATCACGCAAATCATCAGGGCAAACCCAGTCAAAGGTGAAGTTGGTGAAAGGTGTTTGTGAACCCCAACGAGAAGGAACGTTCAAATTGTAAATCAGTTCTTGGAAAGACTGCTCAACCTGCTCATAAGTCAGATTGTCAACCCGAACATAAGGTGCCAAATAGGTATCTACCGAAGAGAAAGCCTGAGCACCGGCCCATTCGTTTTGCAATGTGCCCATGAAGTTGACCATTTGACCAACAGCGGCTGACAAATGCTTGGCCGGACCGGCTTCGGCTTTGCCGGGAACACCGTTGAAACCTTCGTGCAACAAGTTTTTCAAAGACCAACCGGCACAATAGGCAGCCAGCATATCCAAGTCGTGGATGTGGACATCGCCGTTGCGGTGAGCCTCACCTACAGCGGCCGGATAAACATGGCTCAGCCAGTAGTTGGCAGTGACCTTACCGGATACGTTCAAAATCAAACCACCGTTAGAGTAACCTTGGTTGGCATTGGCATTGACACGCCAGTCTAATTTTTCCAAATATTCATTGATGGAGCTTTCAACATCAACCATTACTTTGCGGTCGGAGCGCATACGATTGCGTTGGTCGCGATACAGGATGTAAGATTTTGCCGTAGCAAAGTAGTTGGCAGAAATCAGAACCTGCTCTACTACATCTTGTATCTGCTCAATGGAAGGCAGAGACTCTGCAAATTTGTGTTGCAATACTTTCAAGACCTGAGCGGTCAAAAGCCAGCTCTCTTGAGCGCCAAACTCTCCGGTCGTGGTACCGGCCTTGTTGATGGCATTAAAAATTCTGTGGCTGTCAAACGGCGCTAACGTGCCATCGCGTTTGGTAACATTTTCAAAAGGCATTGCTTCTGATTCTACCTCGGGCATATCGTACTTATTATCCGACATTTCTCTGCTTATTCCTCTAACTTAGTCGTTAATCCATTTGGGTTCGTTCTTATGGAAAGATACTATATATAGTATTAACAAAATGTAAATAGCCTATATATTGTATGCACATATTTTTTTATTTGCTGTTTTTTCAAGTGCTTATTTTTATGTGCTCCGTTTAACGATGCTTTTATATTGGGGCATTAATTTGATGTCGACAATGCATAAATGACTCAAATTTCGGGGCTTTGATACTATCTTGTTATATTTCTTAGGAAAAAAATTTTGCCCCTGGTGGATAAATAAATTAACCTTCCTTAACGCATCAAAAGAGCGTTTTTTTCAAGCAGTTATTAGTGGACGTAATCTACACAAATTGGCACAAAGATACAAAAAAAAGAGACCCCGAAAAGCGGAATCTCTTTTTACGTTCAGAATCTATATTTTTACCAATCGGATTCTATAATTGCGAGTCTTGAGGTTTGGTGACTATCTCATCACCGACGACTTCTTCGTCTATATATTCATCCGAACATTGCGGGCCGATACAGCGCTTCAGGACCGTGGCGCGACGGCCGGGGGTTAAGCCCATAACCCGAATCGATGGAACATATACCTCAACAATTTTAATCTTGAACGTAATGTAGGCAATTTTACCGGTTTCGTCAGTCATATAAATTTTGATGACATATTCTCCGGTGTCTCCGGGCATCGGGGTGCCGCTGAGGGTGCGGGTAAACTCGTCAAAACGCAACCATGAGGGCAAGGGGCTATCGTCATGCAAACCGGCACGGAAAGTTACTTTGCCGCTGAAGTTCATCTTGTCTAGAACTGACTTGGGAATCGTAACCTGAATCTTTTGTCCGGTCTCGGCCATTTGGTCGGGAATCGCGGCAGAATCCGATAAATTGACCGGAGGACGGCGTGACGGAACGTCTAACAGATATGGCCGATTGTCCGGTATGAACTCCCCTTTACGCCATTTTTCCAAAGTGTTGCGCAGATATACCGCAATCTTTGAGGGCTTTTCTCCCAGCATATAATATGGCAGAGCATCCATACCCAAAGCCGCATACAAATTGCCAAGCGAATCCTGCAACTCAATATAGGCCAACGAGGCTTTGACTTCATCTTCAATCGCGCGGGCAGACTCAAGTTTGGATTTTTCGGCCTTGCTGCCGTCTTTAATGGTTGTATCTTCGGCAATATCTTCGGATACATTGGCGATTTCCATATTAATCTGGTAGTCTTCCAGAGCCGACATATAACCGGCCCAGCCTACATATACTTGGCTCAAAACTAACGTGGTCATACGCTGACGACGCAACGACTCCAGCTCACTCTCGCGCGGATTTTTGATATCTTCAAAAACCTGATAGCCAATCTCGCGGGCTTTTTTAGACCATTTGCGGTTATAATAGTTGGGGTCTTTGGCATATTGCTGTTCGGGACCAAACTCTCGAACAATCATCTCCACTTCGGCAGAGGTGGTGACATAATCGCGCATTCGGAGTTCGGGGCGATTGGTTAGAGCAATCCACTCCATTTCGGATAGATTTTGTTTGATTTCCGGAAGGGCAAAGTTGCCATATTCTTTACCGACCAACTTATATTCGGTCATGGGGTGGAAGCCCATTAAAGAGGCTAATCTAGACTCGGCGGTTTCTAAATCTCTTTTCAGCTCGGCCAATTTTTTGACATATTCCATATAGTTTCTTTTCTTGACCAAGTCTTCCATCGGTAAACTTTGACCTTGAGCGGCCAGTTCGTTGCTGCGGCTGTTGAGTTCATCGACTTCCGAAACCAGATATTCGTTCATGTCATCAATCACCGGCAGCAGACGCTGGGCGGTCAGAGCTTTCCAGTACAGCACGCGGGTTTCTTGCAAAAGGTTGTGAATCACTTTACGGCTTTGCTCATAGGCCAAATTGGCTTGGTACTGCTGGTCAACCGTTTGATAGTAGACCGTGCTCATATCCAAAAGGTTCCAGGCAATTTTTAATTCCGAATTGACGCCGGAATAGTTATTGGTATTTAAATAACCGGCCTGCCCCATAATCTCCGGTATTTCATTAACCGGAGAACGGCCGACCTCAATTAAGCTTTGCTCATAGCTGACCAAACGCCTGGTATAGTTATATTTTAAGGCTAAGGCCATGGCCATGTACATATCTATCGGTTTTTTTATGGTGCGTGGAGAATTGGCATACATATTTTGCATATCAACGTCTACGCGGATGGCTCTATCCCAGTCAACCGCCGCGCTCGGGGCCTTAACCGTATTTTCGGTATAGACCGGAACCGTCGGGGCGTAGGCCGGATTGTCCTCCACCATTTGATCAAATTCCGTATCCGAAAAAGAGGTGCAGGATACAATAAACATCAGGCCGATTGTCAGACATGCCAAAATTTTTTTCATAATTTAAACCCTTTATAAAGACCTATTTGGGTATAAGTTATATCAATATTTTGTTTATGGGTAGTATTTATTTGCTTTTATTCAACTTTCATGTATAAAATAATTAAAAATATTGGAGCAAGGCGGAAATTTTATGTTTGAAGTCTTTCATACGATTTTTAAGTATCGCGAGAAGGAAAGCCCAGATAAACTAGGACTTTATCCTGAACGCGTGCATGTCAATGCCATGCCGGAGCGCCGATATTTGTGGACTTCCCGAATCTTGGTGATTTTGGCGGCCATCAGTATGAGTATCTCTATGATGCTGGCACTGACCGTGTATCTGCTCATTCCGCAAAAATCCGTCTTTCCGCGAATCTTGCAAATCAATAAATATTTTAGTGAGCTGGAGTTGGTGCAAAATGATGAAATTTATACTCGGGCAACCGACCTCTTGGCTGAACAACATATCACCGATTATATCATTTTGCGAAACACCATTACAAATGATTATGATGAACTAATTGCGCGTTGGGGACCCGGAGAAATTGTCTATTGGTTCTCGGCTCGTCCGGTGTATGAAGCGTTTTATCGCGGTGATGTTACACATAATATCGTGCAATTTAAGGAAAAAGGGTTGCAGCGCTTTGTGAAAGTGGAATGGGTGCGTCCCCTGACCATGGGATTATGGCAGGCTCAATATCTGACTATGGATGTGTTGCCCGGTGTGGAAAAAGTTGATACCAAAATTTGGCGTGCCACCATGCGGATTGCCTTCTTGCGTTTGCCGTTTAAAACCAAAGAAGACCAAATCAAAAATCCGTTCGGATTTGTGGTTCAAAACTACTCACTTTCTTATGTCGGAACTCCGGAAACATCAGCCCACTATCTTGAACGGGCGCGAGAGCTAACCGAAGGCGCTTATCAATAAGCAAAAAAGACCGAAAATATTCGGTCTTTTTTTTTGAATATGGCGCCTTAATTATAGCAGAGTACTGTGCTCTTCGGTTTGAGGTTTAGAGGTCTCCTTAGGAGCTTTTTCTACCGGTTTGGGAAGGTAACGATCAATATAAGCCTTGATGTTTTCGCCAAAGGTCTGATGAATGTAGTTGGTCAACTCAGATGGTTGTGGGCGAAAGGCATCGGCTTCGGCCTGAGCGCGCAAGACCATATCTATCTCCATTTCTTGAGCCAAGCGGTCGCGAAATTCAGCGGCATGCTCCGCACCGCGAACAGAAGCTAAGTTAAACAGAATATGCGCCAGATATACATTGCGCGGATACTTATGTCCTTCGGCCAAGATAGTACCCAAGGTCATCATGGCATCTAAATTGCCTTGCAGGCGGGCGGCATTTAACAAGTTAACCGCCTTGCCATAGTTTTGCGGAACGCCCTTGCCTTCCATATACAACAAAGCGGTTTGATACTCTGCTTCATCATATTTGGATAAGGCAGATTTTTGCAGCAGTTCAAAAGCTTGATTATAATCTTTTTTGACCAAATATCCGTTCAGATAAGCATAGCCCAACATGAACTGAGCCGTCGGATTGCCTTTTTCGGCAGCCGTCTGAAACAGCTCAATGGCACGTTTGGAATCTTGTTGGACGGGATTTTCGGTCATATATAGAAAAGCCAAATTGACCGCGGCTTCAACATTGCCTAATTTGGCCGCCTTATCAAACATTTCCATAGCTTTGCCGACATCTGCCGGAGTGCCGATACCACTATAATACAGACTGCCCAAATTGTTGATGGCAACATTATCATTTTGTGCGGCGGCCATTTCATAGTAACGAAAAGCTTTGCTATAATCAGGCTTGATATCGCCCTCGCCGTATAAATATATGTAGCCCAAACTCAGTTGAGCATCCAAATTGCCGCTTTCGGCATCTTTTATCATTTTTTGATGAGGATCTTCGGCAGGTTCTTTGGTGGCAGATGCATCAGGAGCGGAAACGTTTTCTGCACTGCGTTTGTCTTTAGCAAAGTTTAAGAAGGAAAAAAAGCTCTCATCACTATTTTTGGCTTGAGCCTCGCCCAAGGCCAGCATAGATATAACTACAACAAAACTCATCATACGCAAAATCGGCATTTTTTCTCCTCTCGGGACGATAATTCGGCACCCAAAGTTCCGACATCTTCCGCTCAGCTGTTTACTTTATAAGTCTTAATATATCACATTGCACGCGAGGTGCGAGTTTTTTTTGAGATTTATTGTATGTTTTATGCAAAAAAAAGAGCGGCACCGCAGTACCGCTCCCCTTAAGATGTATAAGATTAGAACAATTGCAATACCGACTGAGCAGCTTGAGAAGCCAAACTAAGAGAGTTAATAGCCAACTGCTGTCTGGTTTGCAGAGCCAACATATTAGCGGACTCTTCGTTCATATCAGCCAAGGTCAGTTTGTCTGAACCTTCTTCCAAAACGTTAATCAAGTTTTCGGTAAAGGTTTCACGGCTCTGAACAATGGAGTAGTTGTTACCAAATTCAGAAGACATTGTACGCAAGGTATTAATTGCACCTTCAATCTGCGTGATTGCATTATCAATGTCAGCATCGGTTTTCCAATCATTTGCGGCAGCCCCGATACCCAAACCGGTAGAAGAAGCATCTTTACCTTCAATCAACAAGTCAGAAGTACGGTCTTCGTTGAACACCACTTTCAGGTCATTGCTTTGCAGCAAGTTAACACCTTTGTAGCTGGCGTCATTAGCAACCTTATCAATCTGGTCCAAAATGTTGTCAAATTGCGCAGCCAATTTAGCACGAGATTCATTCTTTTGCGGCTCAGAAGTACCGGTAACGGCAGCATAGTCTCCGGTTCCGGTCACTCTAGCCGTTGCTCCGTCTTGGCCTGTAATGACCAATTTGCCATCATCGGCAAAAGAGGCTTTAACACCGGTGCCGTCAGCATTTAATTCTTTAAGAATTTTTGCTTTGGCATCTTTGGCTGTGGTATTTTGAGCAATTGAAACCGTTGTTGAGGTGCCCGTAGTTCCATCGGCATTGGTAATGTCGATTTTAAGGGTACTTGCGGCAGCGGCAGTGGCTTTAATGTCAATAGCGGTCGAAATGTCGCTCATCTTAACGGCTTCGTCACGAGCGGAGTTAGCCACAGCTTTGGCCTGTTCAGCAAACTCGGTGATGGTCTTAATACCTTCATCGGCAGCCTGAATGGTCTGAATGGCTTGGCCCATACTGTCAAGCAAAGCGCTCAAGTC
>CALXUQ010000060.1 GCA_944391725.1 uncultured Alphaproteobacteria bacterium
GTGGCAATGTAGTTGTTATACAAGGTGGCGTTCATATCATCGGCTTTTTGGGCACCGGCCTCGCCTCTTTGGAAATTTTGATGCAAATTGGCAAATTTGGCAGAAACATCATTAGTTAAGTACTTGCTCAACTCGCGGCTACCGGAATAGACATCTAAAACCGTGTCATCATAAAACTCACGTGCCTCGTTGCGGTAGTTCATCTGCAATATGATGTCATCGCTCGGATATTCCAAAAACAAGCGGTAGATGGCTCTTTTGACTGCGGCTTCATCATGATTTAAGTCATCTACACCAAGTTCTTCTTCCAAAGTTTTGGGTTCTTGTACAAATTTGGTACCGGGGAGTTGTTTATGCTCGCCCAGTTTATTTTCAAACTTGGTTAGGTATTTGGTCAGTTTGGCCGTGACCTTATTGTCATAGACCTGTCTTAACCTGTTGAGCCAAGAAATATTTTTCGTGATGGCAAGAGAAAAGGTTTTGCCAAGCTGGCTGGCGGTCGAGGCCGGCTCGATTACCGGTATGCCAAAGCCGAACAGACCAAAAAAAGCATAGCTGCGGGCGCTGAAACTCATCATGAGCCCGATGACAACGGCAAATATCATAATTTTGCGGCTTAAAGATGTGTGCTTTCTCATCTCTATTCTCCTTGCTCAACGGTACAATTATAAATATAATCGTCCAAATTGAAGTTCGCGATGTCCTTATCGGGGTTCTTGACCTTGTAGGACAAAAGTTTACCATACTCGGTGGCCGTATCCATTCTGAGCTGGGCAACTAAAATTTCGGCATATTGCATCAGGGCCTCAATGGTCTTGATTTTAATCTCATTATCAGCCTCGATAACACCCATAACCGTATCCATACTATCGGTGTTTTGGGCAAAGTTCTCTAAAATTGCTAAATCGGGAATGATGCGGTTTTTTATCATCACGGCATCGGCATAAGAAGACAAATATGCATCGCGCCGTTCGATAAACCGATTGCGTCGTATTTCATCGATATTTTCGGCGCTCTCGGGTTTGGCCGGGTCGATATAGTTCTTGGACATGGCGGTCTCAAGCGCTGTGGTCGGCGAATCTATCTTAACTCCGAGTTCGGCTTTAATATTGTCTGCGAACTGCTGAGTGAGCTGTTCTTTAAGCCGGGCAATTAAATCTTGTTTATCTTGAATTTGGGCCTCATAATCTCTGACTCTGGTGGCCAAGCGGTCCTCAAACGTGGTTTTATATTCTTGTAACTCGCTGGCCGCTAATTTTATCTCATCTTCCATATTTTGGACCGTATCATTGACTTCTTTATCAGCGGCACTGCCGTTTAACAAAGATTCAGCATCAACATCCTCACCCATCAGACTTTCCATAAACTCGTTGACTTTGTCTTCATAGGCAATTTCGAGTTCGGCTTGCTTGGCGGCATAGGCACTGAGTTTGTCTTGTTTGGCTTTTTCAAAATCGGCCAAAAGACCGTCTGCCTTGGCAATAGCTTGTTTTTCTAAGCTGTCATGCTGGGCGGGAATGTCAACCTCAATTTGCTGATTGAGCTTATCTCGCTCAGCTTTAGCGGCCGTTAGTTTCATTTCAATGGCCATGGTATCTTGGTGCAGTTCGTCTTCTGTTTCATACTCTTCGGTCAACTGCTGGATTTCGTCGTTTAAGGCATCTCGTCGGGTGGTGAGATCTTTCAAATCGGCCTCAAGAGCCGCCTGGTCTTTTTCATATTCCGTATCCAGAGTGGCTTTGGCGCTTTCATAACCACTGCTTAGGGTGCCGATGGCAGTTTGAGCAATGGCTAACTCGTCACCAAGTTTGGCCTCCATCTCCGCAGTGGCTTGAGCTTTGAAGGCCTCAAGTTGCTGTTGAGCTATCTCGCTCAGATTGAGCTTTGATGTCTGTTCTTTTGCCATAGCCAAAAGGGCGGTTTTGTTGGCTTCATAGGCGGCCAACTTTTCTTGATAATTCTTCTCAATGATATTGTAATAGGCTTCCATTTCTTTGCGAGCCAAGGTTTTTTTGAGTTGGAGTTCGGCTAACTCGGCCTCCGCCTCGGCAACACGCAAAGCGTTATCCCTAATGGTCTTTTTATTGGGATCTCCAGCGCCTAAACGGTCTTTGGCATATGTTGTGGCCCAACCTTTGATTTTGGAGATATAGCCTTCTATTTCTTTGTCCTCACCTTCGGGGCCGCGGATTTTTTCACCATATATTTTCTGTTCGATGCGCTCTAATTCAATACCTCCGGCACGAATGCCATCGCCTACCGTGTCAACCACTCGTCCGGCGGCTTCGGCAACGTCGGTCGTGACAAAAGCTTGGGCCGATGGGCAAGCCAAAGTAACTCCCAGCAAGAGAAAAGCGGAAAATGTCAGACTTAAAGGTTTCATTCTTCGCCCTCCTTATTTTCGCCGGCTTCTTTGGCAAGTTGCAGGCTTTTGGGATCAGCCTCCATCAAAATGGCGGTGTTGTCAAAGTCTAACATGGCTGACTCCATACTCAAAACATCGACATAACGCTGTATCATTTTTTCATTATAAGCGCGACCGGCTTCAATCAGCTCGCGGGTGTTGGTCGGTTCGACCGGAAGCTCACCTTTTTTGCGCTCTTCAACCAATGTATTACGCAGGACAAAAGCGCGCGCATAGACATCGGCAACCAAATTGTGCTGAACTTCCATGTTGTGACGGGCTTGATCATTTTTCTTTTTGGCATCATCACCACCGCCAAAAGTGGGAACATATTTTTCTTTAATCTGATTGTAGGTACCATCAACACTGGTGGCAACATTGGTCAGATAAGTCGGAACTTTGAGCATACCCAATTTGCGGTCCTGAATAAGAAATTTATTCAATTTGGTATAGTGTTCATGCGCTTTCATACCCATCTCACCTAATTTGCTATCTCTGACCTTGGTTTCGGCCGCACTTATTTTTTCTTCGGCATATTTAGCCAATTCCAAGGTTTTTTCGACAATATCCTGAACTTTGGTGCTGACGTCAAAAATAACAAATGCGTGGGCGTTTTTGCCGGGGGCAAACAAGAGAAGCAATGTCAAGAATGTGTAGAGATAGTGTTTCATGACCGGCTCCTTAATCCAGCTCCAGCAAATCTTCGGGATAAATTTCAAAATCGCCGTAATCGCTTAAGGCATCAAAAGAAATTTTGGAGGCATATACCATCAAAATACGGTTGAGCAAATTGGCAACTTCTTTGTTGACAATAACAACTCCTGAATAGTCATCACGCACGGTTTTGGCTTTTTTGAGTTTTTCGGTCAGCGGTTTTAAGACTTCTCGCTCATAGTTGACCGCATAGTTTCTCATCACGACTGCTTCGGCCACATTGGCATAGGCGGTTTCGTGGAAAGATTTTACATAGATGTCACGAGCCGCCCGCTGGTCTTCCAAAATTTTGCTGTTGCGGTAGGTGATAAGTTTTTTCAGGCAGTTAACAACCACTCCTTTTTTGGTGACATCATCAATATCGGCGGCTTTAATCCCGCAATAATCGGCCAATTCGTTAGGCAAAACCGCATAGCCGTTGTTGGTGCCGGGTCCGGTGAGGGCGGAGGTCATGCCCAAACCGCCGGTGCCTCCTCCGCTACTGGCGCCGCCGGTTGCGCTACTGCCGCCGGTCGTACTTGTGCCACTTGCTGCTGGAGCTCCATCTGTTGTGGTGCCATTTTTATTATTTTGCTTATTCTTAAAGTCATCAATTGCGCCAAGTCCAGTGTTAATACCACCTTGAATATCACCTCCGATACCGGCTATCCCCTCTCCTTTATTGACAACATTATCACCAACATTGGTGACTTTATCCGTAATGCCCTGCGCACCATCAACTACACCACTGAGATTGGTTCCCAACACACTGTCGGCAATACCGGTATACTTATCGGCTGTATCCAAGACGCCGCCCACGGCATTTTTATATTGATTATAGGTATCTACATATTCATGAAAAGATTTAATGCTATCGCCAATGGTGGTGTTCATGGTTCCGGCCAGCTCTACAACTTTTTTGACCTCTTTGAACTCTAAGCCTAGGTTGATGTTGTTTTCAATGGTTTGAGCCAAAGTACCGGGGTCGGTCACCGGAATGAGTGCATCGGCATTGTGTGCAAAGGTGCATATAAGGGCAGTGCCCAACAGCAACTTAAGTTGTGTCATTGCGCCAAACTTCATATCACACCTCCATTATAATATTGTGCTTTATCTTATATCTTATCATACAAATTACAGCAGGAGAAATTAATTTTGCGTAAATCAGGCAATATTTAAATATTTTGTAACAAAGTTTTCTTCGCCGTATTCTTTGATGAGCTCTTGAACCAGCAACACATTTTTGCGGCTGGAGTTGTAGAGTTTTAAGTATGGCCCCAATCCGCTCAAGTCTACATCCAAAATGACCGACTCTCCGGTGGCCGGACGGGAAAGCAAAATTGCATAAGGGAAGTCGCGATAAGACTTACCAAAAATAAAGTCCATCTCACTTTTGGTCAAGTTCCAGTTGGCATAGTCCTCAAGCTGAGCCTGCGGGTTGCGGAAGAAAATTACCGTTTGGCACTGGCCGCGAACAACCTCGCCAATGCCTAATTTATCAATAATATTGGGCTGCTGGAAAGCGCACAAATAGGCCTGACGTTTTTTACGTCCTTCCTGCAGACCGATAATAAAGTAGTCGCGGAACATCGGGTGCTTTAACATCGGCGCGGTTTCATCAATCATAATCAAGGAAGGAACACCGGTCTCGCCGGTTTCGCCTTGAATACGGTGCATGATGTAGCTGATAACGGCCGGAGCTAAAGTTTCGTCCTCAAAAATGTGAGTGAAGTCAAAGGCCATAAAACGTTTGGACTTTAAGTCCAAGCTATCGTTAACGGCATTGAAAATACTGCCGTATTGTTCCGGATTGACCCATTTGAACAGCTCTCTGCGCATATTGCCGGTCGGAGAAAAACAGCTCTTGTACAGGTTGGTCATTACGCGTTCTTCGGGTTTCAAATAGTCAAAGGCCGTGGTAACCGCACGCGCAATTTCTTTTTCGGACTGGGCATCGTCAACCAGAGTGATGGCTCGCATCCAACGCCGCAAAAATGCGCGGTTGTTGGGGGTGTTGGCGCAGTCAAAGGGGTTGATGGAAACGTTTTTCTCGTCACCGTCAAAACCGACATAGGCACCGCCAATCGAACGAGTGAAGATTTCGGCACCACGATAGCGGTCAAAGAAAAATACTTTCAAATCGTGATGGCGCATGGCTTGGCCGGCCAAGAAAGTCAGCAAAGTGGTCTTACCTTGACCGGTCGGACCAATAATGCAACAGTGAGCAACGGCGGCCTCTTCGGCGCTAACGTGAAACTGAAATTTGTATGCCGAACCGGTGGTTGTCTTGAAGATGGAAATCGGCCCCGGCCCCCAGTCACTTTTGCTAAATCCGGAGGATGGTTTTTCAAAACAAACCGCGGCAGCCACAACTCGTGACAAATACCGATAAGTCCGCGGGAAGGTTTCATAAGTCGGAAATTGGTTGAAAAATGTAGCTTGCGTAACCCAGCCCTCGCGAACCGGAGTGACACCAAATGTACGGCAAATCCTTTGGACTTCAGATTCTGCAAAGTCTAGTTCTTCTTTGCTATCACCCAGCAAAATGACCGACATGGCATATTCGGTTAAAGACTGGTAGTCGGCGTCGCTATCTTCGATGGTGGAAAGGGCAATCGCATACTGCTCTACAACTTCGGGTGAGAAACTGGTCACCCGCGCCATTCTTTGCTGTTGCATAAGCAAAGCGCGCGCTTTGGGCTTGAAAATAGGTTTGATATTGTGAAGAAGATTGAGCTCACAGTCAATGGAAAGTAAGGAGGCAACCATGGCTTCGTCCATAAAATCTCCGGGACTGCGTATCCCCATCACAATGGCTAGCTTTTCTTTTTCGCCAGAGAAAAAGCGGATAATTCCCTCCTCGCCGGTGAAATGAATGTGATCTGAGGTCAAAAGCTCGTTGAGCTGCGGGCCTTCGGCATTGCGAACCTTGGGCTGCGGACGCGAAACCGGACTGCACAACTTGGCAAACAATGAAAATGGACTATCTTCAACTTTGCTATCTTCCGTTTCATACATGGCCTTAATGCCATAGTCGTTCAAAGTGGCCAAAAGGGATTGCGAGGCGTAGTTCAAATCTTTGAGAGCATCGTCACGGTCGGTCACACTCAAAATAATGTAGTGGCTGTTGTTGTATACACGATCCAAAGTGCCACGCCAAATTTTGGAGATTTTCTCCAGCAACGGATTGTTGAAGTCGTTGACTTCTTCGTCAAGAGGGATACGTTCACGCATAGTAATTACTCGGCTGTAGACCTGCATTCCGGCCATGCCGTCTATCCAAGATTTTCGTGCTTCCAGCATGGAGATGACTTTTTCGTCTTCAACAAAGGCCAAATCTATGCCCTCAACCTTAAAAACACGCATTAGCGAACCATTGTAACAGCGCACGGTTATGCCGTCTGAGAGCAATTTGCTGAAGGGCAAAAAGTCAGACACGCGGGATTCACGCGGTTGAGGCAAGACCAGATGACCTATCTTGGTTGCCCAAAAACCGGCAAAAGCCGCAGCAGAGATAAAGCCGATTAAAGCCACCAGAACATCGGCTCCGGATAGCCCTTCCACAAATATCTTAAAAAAATCAAAATCAGGGTGCAAATTTATTCCCCTTTACTTTGTATAGGTTGGTTGAGGTTTTGTTGGCTTGACCAAACGCTTGAATCATATTGCCTATATGCGGCTCTTTGGCACCGATTGCAATAATTGCGATGTGAGCCGCAACAATCAAAAATATGAAAATCAGCGGGTTCATATTAAAGGTACCGATAAAAATAAACATCAGCGGAAACTGTATCCCGAAGTTTAACAACACCGGGAGGAACGGCCCCCACAGAATTTTGGGGGGATTGGCCACCGCTTTTAATATCGGTTCTTTCATATCAACAGCCCCTTAAAATGAATCATCTTTATTTATAATAAGAAAAATCTTATTTTTATGCAATAAATAAGGTGGTTTTTCCACCACGGCAAATAGCC
>CALXUQ010000061.1 GCA_944391725.1 uncultured Alphaproteobacteria bacterium
TCGAACCAGCGACCTCTTCGTCCCGAACGAAGCGTTCTACCAGGCTGAACTACATTCCGTTACAAAGTGCCTTCAAATTATCACGAAAAAATTATTTTGCAAGCCCGAAATTAAAAAAAATTAAAAGTTTTATATTATAAGCAAATTTTATGGCTCAAACAGCGGGTGAGCGCCTATCAGAGATATAAATTTTATTAATTTATTTGCAATTTTTAC
This sequence comes from uncultured Alphaproteobacteria bacterium, assembly GCA_944391725.1. Lineage (GTDB taxonomy): Bacteria > Pseudomonadota > Alphaproteobacteria > RF32 > CAG-239 > MGBC133411. Next base: position 217 of record CALXUQ010000061.1, read on the forward strand.
CTAATCTTAACCTCGATAGTGATATAGATTATAACCATAATAATATAAAAATTTCCAAATTTTTCAAAAAAAACTTGAAAAATAAAAACTATTTGCTATATTACACAAAAATAGCTAAAATTGGCAAAAATATTTTTATGGTAAACACTACCACTAACGCAAGGATGAAAAATATGAAAAAACTACTAATCTTGACTGCAACCATTGCCCTCTCGGCTTGCGCTTGCTTTGATTCTTCTGATGAAGAATATCAACCGGCTCCAGCTCCGGTAGCTCAACCGGCCCCGGCACCCCAACCGGCCGAACAAGTTGTTATTGCTGAGCAACCGGTAGAAAATGTCCGTGTTGTTCGTCGTCGTGTTCGCGTATATGATGATGGCTATACCTCTCCCCGCCGTGTCCGCCGCATTTACTACCGCGATTCGGCACCGGTATCTTCCTACCGCGAAGAAGCTCCGGCATATCGGACTCATCATGTTAAGACCAGCAGCTGCGGCGAATATAACAGCTATGGTGCTTCCGAATGCCCGGCCAAGGTTCGGGTTACCAAAGAACCGGTTGAGATTGTATACCGCAAAACCAAATACACTACCGTATATGAGCCCAAAACCTTCAAAGATGTCAGCTACGAAAGCGAACCTTATACTGAAGGTTACAGCAACACGGTTAGTGTTTCAACTTCCAGCGAAGTTGAAGATGACTATATCAAATAGTACTTCTCCTGCAAAATCCGGGGCAACCATAGCGTTGCCCCTTTTTTTTGTGCTTCAATAAATATTGACATTATCATGTTTCGTACTAACTATAATATTAGTACAATTTAGAATAAGGATTCTGATTATGACCAAAGAACCAAAAACAGCTTCAAAATCTAAGTTTTTGCTTAGTGATAATTTTACGGCCAAAATCATTGACCGCTTTTTAGACTACCTCCAACAAAAATCTTGGAGCACTCGGATTAACAAAGGCGAGGCCATCTGCAACCAGATTGGACTGTATGGAATATATTTCATTGGCGTTATGAGTTTTATATTTGCCCTCTGCCTGCCGCTCAAAATTCATGGCTTTAGTTTTGGCTATGGCTTATTGATTGGATTTTGCATTTTGTTGAGTGCAATTTTCTTAAACTTTGCTGCCGACAAGATGTTGCCGAGCCTAAAATTGTTGATTGAGGGCACTCCGGTACGCATTTCCTCTCCGGCTTTTTTCACGGTCAGTGCCGTATTTTCCGGAATTTTGGGACTGTTAGTTTTAGCCGCTTGCAGCATTATGGCAGTTCAAAAAGGCGACTTTGGTAGTTTCCTATATGGTTTGCTTGTGTTTGTCTGTGCTGAATATATGATGATGTTGTTGCTCAACCCGTCTTTGCTAAAAGTTGAAGTTGTCCGCAATGTTTCTGCCGGCGAAGAGTTTATTGGAATTTTGTCTTTCTTCATGAAAGCCATGCTGAAATTGATACCGTTGATTTTTGCAGTTTCCATGTTGTTTGGCGCCTATCAAATTGTCGCCATGTTGTTCACCGGCTATATTAATTTTGCTCAGTTTTATGGTGATGTTCGTTCTCTTTATAACACTGCCATGGTAGCTTTGCTGCCCTTGAGCGGATACTTACTGTTCCTGTTTTACTACTTTGCGATAGATCTGGCTAAAGCCTTGTTGTCCATTCCCGAGAAGCTGGACAAGCTAAACAGTTCCAAGTAGAGTATGCAAAGAGCCGCTATTTCGCGGCTCTTTTTTTTACATTGCTTGCCCTAGTTTTTGGAGTGTTGCCATCACATTTTCTTTATTACGTTTTTTGATGGCGCGGATTGGTCTTCCGGCATAAACCGTCCAAGGCTCAAATTTGAAATTCGGCGGTACAAAGCTGAGCGCCCCGATACTAACTCCTTCCGGAATGTGGTTATTGGGCATAATCACCGAGTTTGTCCCGACCCCGGTATATTTATCCATGGTAACATTGCCCTGAATTTCTTTAACATGCGGCACGGAATGAGTAATCAGCTCATTAACATAATCGTTACTGCTGAGCCAGATGCGCACTCCCGCGGCCAAACTGGAGTAACTCCCCATTTTGAATTTGAACTTTCCGTCACCGCCCGAGATGTAAGTTCCGGTAGCAATTTCGCAATCTGAGCCGATTTCGCAAGCAGAAGAAATTCGGCAAAAATCCGAAATTCGCACATTATCTCCCACTTCCACCAAATCAGGCTTTTTAATGATTACATATTCACCTAAGGTAAAATTCTTTCCGTACTTCATAGGGGTTCTCCTCATCATGTTATCTGCATTCAGCATGACGGGAAAAAACTCGTTTGGCAAATCACAAGAGGTTTAAGAATATTACAAGCTTATGAGCTTTATTCAAATTATCTTAAGCCTAAATTAATTCCTTTTTTTATACAATTGTCCCAAGCACAAAAGAAGAGGGATTATGCGCAAACTATTGCTGTTTTTTTGTTTTTTTGCTCAAGAAGCCAAAGCAAACACCATAGATTTTTCTCAATCTGGTTTGGCCGGTATTTATTATGGAGTTATGGATACATCTTCTTCTGGGGATTTTCACAACCCCAATAATCGTACGGTTTTTCGTGCTGATGGAAAGATATCGGGGAGTTATAATTTGGCAGACAGCTCCAAACTTGGCTTGCATGCAGATTATACCATTGTCTGGCGTCAGCATGATGAATATTATGATGATGCTGACTGGCGCTTTTACCCCTATTTATTTGGAGAAGATAAGAACTATGGCAAATTAAGCGTTGGACACACCTATAATGCGGCCTATTTGCTGCATCTACCGGCTCAAGATATTAGCTGGGTTGGTATCCAAGACAGCAATCTGACCTACTTTTTAAGCAGTGTAAACTGGAGCAATGGCTTTAAGTCCACCAAGTTTATTACTCCCAAATCCACTCGTATTATGGATGACGGTCGTTCATTTAAGTTTAGCTATTTCACACCCGAGATAGGCAATAGCATTTTTGGTTTTAGTTATGCGCCAGATAATGCCAGCCGCCGCGGAATGGTCAGCCGTTATGTTGATTATGAAACAAAAGAAGACGGATATAGTGGTGGTATGAGAAACCGCTGGGATTTAGGGCAGGGGAGATTATATACTTCTGTAACTTATGGTATGTTTAATCGCACCGATAAGGCATGGGCTTTTGGTTGGCGCTGGGAATATGGCGGTTTTAATATTGGAAGTTCATATAAAAATGCTTATGTTGAGGGTAATAAAAACCCGATTACAAAAAAATCCACCAATCCTCGCTTGCCGGATTATTTTGATGCCTATCGTGAAGGCGAGGCATGGGATTTTAGTGTGGGGTATGACTTTGGAAATTTCAAAACCAATTTTGCCTATTTACACACTCAAGCAGATAATTTGCGCAACCGCGATGATTTATTTTTACAAACCAACCGTTACGCTCTCACCGATTCTTTTGAATTATATGCGATTAATGCTTATCTCAATTCTAAGGGGTTTGATAAATCCAGCAAGAACAACCGCGGCTATGCGTTCATCACCGGAATTTCAGTTAGATATTAAAGGCGGCGCTTTGGTTTGTATGGCGACAAACGAGGAATAAACCGCGGTACATTATTTCTGTAGCTTATATATTCTTGTCCGAAGCGTTTTTCCAAGCCTTTTTCCTCAGACAAGGGGAAGTAAAGCGCATTGATAATGATAAAGAGGATAAGATAAATTGCCAAAGGATAGCTGGTAAATAGCAGAGCTTCCCCGCCCAAAACCAAGAAAACTCCGAGCAACATCGGGTTTCTGACATAGGCATAAGGTCCGGTAGTAATCAGCTTATCAATAGGGTTCCAAGGCGCCAAAGAACCTTTTTTAACCGCGGCAAAAAGCCCGATTGTCCAGGCCATGAGAGTCAAACCTAAGCCCAAAAGCCCAATCATGATCATAAAGGGTAGGCGGTTTTGCGGAGTAATAAGCACCCAATCCGAAAAGCATAAAATCAGTACCGGCATGGTGATTAAGACATTAAACGGCAGAATCAAAATCGCTTTTATCATTGTGTTTTTTCCCGTGAGATTGGTTGTATCAAGCAAATATTAACCTAAGAGTAATTAACAAAGGCTAAAATTTGAATAGCATCACAAAAAAACGCCCCTCAAAAGAGGAGCGTTTAGGTTGTTAGCATCTTAGGCGGCATTGGTAGAAGAAATGGTTGAAACTAGGTACTCTCAGGAGGGCGCGCATTATTCTAGTCCCGAAAGACATTCTCGTTTAACCGGTGCCTATTCCGGCCGGGTTTATAGAGATGAAATCATCGGATAGAAGACTATTACACTAAAAGCAGCACTGGCATTTTGCCGGTGCTGCTTTGCTTTGTATATTTCGACTATTTTGAAAACAGCTTATTCCGGAATGTTTTCCCATTGATAGCCAGAATTAAAGCAAATCTTTATAATACAGCTTTACTTAACCATATTTTCAATTTTGCAATATATGTTAAAATACATCTATACCTTGGAAGGTTAAAAAATGAGAAAAAGTGTTTTGATATTTGCGTTAACAATGTTGTTTAGCTTAAATGTTCTTGCTGAAACATATCATGGAATTAACATAGATAAAGTTTACTTGCAAAGCGATTGGAGCAACAAAGATAAAATAAAAGAGATTGTTGATGATTATTCATTGCTACTTCAGTTCAAAAAAGATTTAAATCAATGCCAAGGCAATAATCATCCAATTGAATGTATGAATCAGCTAGCACAAAATATTATGCAACATTTTTATCATTATAACTATGAAAATAATATTCAAGATTATCAAAATTACGTTAAATCGACTTTAGCGGTTTATGGTGTTGCCTATTGTTTAAATAAATACAATATTCCGGCAGGCACTGTTTGCGAACAAGAAAAAAATACTCAGGTTTGTGAAGTTATAAAACAGTATATTGAGACGTTATTATCACAAATCGAAAAACAAATTAGCATATATAGTTTTATTAAAGATTATAAATAAAGGGAAGGGGAGATATATTCCCCTTCCTTGATATATCTTTTAATATGAAATGTGGTATCCTTCCGTTCTATTATCCCATCCTTTGCCAAATTTTCCATATCCACTTCTTTTTTTGTCTTGTTCACGTACAAGTTCTTTATATTTACGAAGAAATTCATTGTAATCTGTTTCTTTCAACTTTCCCAGTGTGGTTTTCCCTATAATGTCACCAACAGGGTCTATTCCTAAAGCTCGATGGATTGTTTCTATAGCATTTTGAGGGCTTGTCCTAATTCCGTGGTCAAATACAAATCCTTTAATTTCAGGAGGAAGAGTGTTAATACCATTCCAATTCCATATTTCTTTATAAAGAAAAGCATTGGCACGTTCTCTTGTAAGATTTAAGATGTCTTCATTAGGATGATATCTTTTGGCAATTCCAAATTTCGTTTCTCCTCCTGGATCTTGAGGGTCGTTGACGTAACCACCTTCGTTAGG
>CALXUQ010000062.1 GCA_944391725.1 uncultured Alphaproteobacteria bacterium
CCCATGGTACTTTGTCTTAAGACACGGGAGAGTAGGTCGCTGCCAGATCTTCTAATTACTTCCTCTTACTTCCTGTTTTTGACTAAGATATCCCTCATAGCAATATGAGGGTTTATTTGTATTGTTATACATTCTGGTCATTAGGTAAAAAGTTTACAATTTATCATTATGTTTCATTATCATAAATTTTATTATCATGAATACAGTTACAGTATCTTTGCCACTGAGCAAGAAAGAGTTGTTAATTCGGTTGCACAAAGCCATAGCCGAAAATCGAGAAAGCGACGCCATTGATATGTTGCGCCTGGGATATGGAAATTGGATGTTAGCACCTGAGGAAGGTTCCGTTCTAAATTTGGACGATTTATTGAAGTTTCCCAAAGAAATGCTAATCCAATCGATTCTTGACCAAATGTGTTATCAGGGCGAAGTTCGCAGTTTTCCCAAATTTTGGCAAATGGTGGATAGTTGTGAGGGGCAGCCTTGGATATATGAGTTGGTAATGTTGGTTTATGCCAACTTGCCATATGAGGCCAATCCCCAGAAGACACTGGCTAAGGTCAAAGAAAAATTAGGCTGTGTCCCCGAGCATCTAACTGCTGACAACCGTGCCAAATGCTGGTCATATCTGGACAAGCACCCTTGTTCACCTGAGCTGAAAAGGGAACTGAGGCGCAAGTACAGCAGCTTGTTGCATAGCAACAAAAACAAAAATCTTTGCGTATTGCTCAAGGGCTAAAAATGTAAACAAAAGCGGGGCTCACAAACAGCCCCGCTATTTATGTATTTGAAAATAAGCATTTTAAAATTAAATATTTTTTTCTGCTTCTGTTGCTAAGTACTGCCTTCGGTATTAAGTTTATTTTTACAATTATGCCCTATATCTATATGCGGAGGGAGAAGTATAACTTTAGGAGAGAAACAATATGATAAAATATTTCTTTATTGTGGCCTTAGGATGGTGTTCACTTAGTTCACCAGTACAAGCAGCCACAACATTTTTGCCCGATTGGCAACAAACCGGCCTCAACTTTGAAGGCAATGAAGGTAATTTTAATCGTGACGAACCATTATGTATAGAGGCTGTTGACCAATATGGCAACAAACTATATCACAAAGCGGACAGTTGTCCCAAGCCAAAAATTTTTGATGAATATTGCGCCCACGATGATAGATACATTTCCAAATGCTATTGCCCGGCGCATTATCAGTATAAATGTGTTTCTCCCTATCGCGGGGACGAGCGCGTAAAGCAAGATGGTTATGCATCTTGTGATGGCCTATACATCGCATGTTGTAACGGTGCTTGCCCAAGCGGTACCAGCAAGTCAAATCCCGGAGGCTGTGGCGGTTATACCACCAATGACTGCGGCGACACTTGCTACTATCCGTATCAACCCTGCTGCTATCCTGCCTCAAGTGAAACCGGTTGTTCTTGCGGTAGCTACACTTGTAGCGATGGTTGTGGTGGCTATAGAACCTGTTGTTCATCTTGTCCCAAACCGGATCCGACCCCGAGTTATCCGTCATCTAGTAGCTCGTCGTCAAGCTCAAGCAGCTCGAGTAGCTCATCTTCAAGCTCAAGCAGTTCTTCGTCGAGCTCAAGCAGTTCGTCTTCAAGCTCAAGTAGCTCGTCTTCGAACACCAATTCTAATACCAACAATAACACTCCGGCTCCTGCGCCGACACCAAAGCCAGAGCCTGAGCCAGAGCCCGAACCTGAGCCGGCTCCTGCGCCCACACCAAAGCCAGAGCCAAAGCCCGAGCCTGCGCCTGCGCCGACACCAAAGCCAGAGCCAAAGCCCGAGCCTGCGCCCACACCTACACCTACGCCTACGCCGCCTACTTCTTCGTCTAGCAGTAGCGGAGGTAAAGGCTGTGTCGGTAAGAATTGTGAATTCAATGATCTTGAATTTGCCGATAGTTCAATAATGGAAAAAATCCATTAATAGAACAATCCCTCCTAGTTTTCTAGGAGGGATTTTTTTATGTAATTTATTACTATCGCTTGTTCCTAATCCATTTAAGCTTCCCAGCTTTTAGAAAATTCATCATCCTTAAACAGAGCGGCAATACCGGTAATTTGCTTTAAGCGAAGCAATTCATCGGCCGACATACCGATATTGCGACAAATCCAAGCATCGCTTTTCCCCATTTCGAGGAGCTCTGCGACAATATTGCTCATTAGGTCCACGCTATGACTGCCGCGTGCACGGTTATGTCGAATGGTAGATGCCATGCGTTCTCCCAAATCTTTATTAATGACCACGACCGGCAGCAACCCCCGTTCTCGATTATAAATCCGCTGGCTGGTTTTCATCACACTGTAACGGTGGAACCCATCAACCACAATATATTTATCATGTTCACGATCATGATAACATACAATTGGCTGAGTATAACCATCTTCCCAAATTGATAGTTCGAGCAACTTCATTTCCGGAGGAGCGACCCGATTGGGGTTATAATCGTTTGCCTGAATTTTTTCTACAGGTATTGCCATTACGTTATAAACAGGGCTAACATACGGTCTCATTTCATTCTCCTTATAGTTTTTTATATTTTTCCATTAATTCTTTTTGGCGGATAGATTGCCGGTGTGTTTGTGCAAATCCCATATATTTGCATAAATGGTCATTTTTCAAAATACAAATTGCCATGCGTTTCCAAGAAGGAATATCAATGGTCGACTTAATATCATCGGTATTATCCGGTGTTCCTAAAAAACGTATTTGGTCCTTTTGCGGATTATATCCGCTGGGGCCGTTATGTTTTATGTTATAATTACAAGCTTCCAGTTCTTTTAATGCATCCTCATTAACCACGCCACCTTTTTTCCACCAAAAGCGAATAGAAGTTGTAAATTTTTCTATATAATTTCGGCGCATGGGTTCAGGTAAGGTGGCCAACAAAAATTTGACATAACTGCGCCAAGTGTGTCCGGGCGGCAGTGTAATTTCGCGCACTCCCAAAGCTTTAGTCCGTCCGTAAATAGCGCCAAAATTAGCCCCGTTCACACGTCCCACCACTTTTGCCCAAGTTTTAGGTTCCAACACTCGATAAAGGTTGAGACTTTCTTTAGCGCTTTCATGATACGGACTAGCCACTCTCATTTGATGAATGGAAAGTCCGGCCTTGTAGAACAGATCATATATTTTGTTATAATCAAATCCGTATTTGCCGTTGGCAATCCATACATCTTTAGTGGTCCAGTCATATAGAGGATAGGCGTTATAAAGATTTTCATTTACTCTGGTAGTCCATTGTTTACCTTTGAGAATAGCTTTTTTAATATTGGCATATGCTCGGTACCGATTAAGCGATTCATCGGCGCGGATTCCCAGTAAGCAAATAGATTTTCCTTTTTTTTGTCTGGCATACCAATCTCCAAACTCGGCATACAAATCCTCTTGCACCATTTTATACTTATAAAAATCAAAGGGATTGTTTTTAAGATTAATGATATAAGGCATATCCGGCATGGGGCGCACCCAGAGGTCTTTTTTGTCTGGGTCCCACGGATACCAGTAAATTTGATAATTACTGATGGCACATCTTGAGCCCATGGGCAGACAAACCCAAAAAGGCTCAATATCTTTAATATTATTTTGAAACATTCGATACACAAAATCGGTAGTCATTTGATATTGAGCCTCAAAATCCTGATGAAACACCCCGATTTTTTTGCGTATATTATGTTTGCGTTTATAGTCGAGCACTAGGTTAAGCAACAAACCGCTATCTTTCCCGCCCGAAAAAGCCACATAAACATTATCAAAGTTATCAAAAATAAACTTCAATCGTTCCTGCGTTGCTTCATATACATTAATATCCAAATAGTGTTTCATAGAGATAGCATCTCCTCCTTTGTAATATAGCGGCACACATTACATAACACATTTTTCTTTCTGGCCAAACTAGCCCGAATTAAGTTTTCTAATCCGGTCTGCATCCAAAAATTATAAACATTGATATGATAGTTTTGTCCTTTCATATAGATAGAATCCAGGCTCTGAATTTTGTCTTTATAATCAAATGTTTGTGAGAAAAATATGATATTGTTGCAAAAGGGCATATGCAGACTATAACCACCGGCGCCGTATGTACTGAACATCACCGGAATTTCCTTGGCAAAAGCGGCCACGGCCTTATTTTTATTAACACTGCCAATCATTTCCACATAGGCAAATTTGAGCACGCCGCATTCTTTAAGACAGTTGAGTTCATCCATAAATTTGACAAATACAATCACTTTTTCGCCGCGTTTAATAATTTCCTCAATCAATCTGACCAGAGCCAAGGTTTTTTCGGTGCAAATTGTATACATATGCTGAAACTTTTGAGCCACTTCCAAAAAAGACACTTTATCACGTCCGGTGAGAAAAAATTCTTTTTCTTGGCGATAAGAGAGCGCCTCTCGCGGGGATAAAGAAAAATTATAATTAATGTAATTAATCGGGCAGTCAAATTCTAAATCGCACTCATAGATATATGGGCGCATTAGTTTGATAAGTTGTTGTTCATGTTGCGGCAAAGACCATTTGCGCTTGGTTTTGTCATCATCATACAGATTAAACAAAAAACTATTGACAAATTGTGTCTCCGTCATATTTAATATTGCCGGGTTCATAAACATTATCTGCGAGTATAAATCAATCAAGCCCTGTGTTAGCGGAGTACTGCTTAGAATCAGCCGATATTTAAATTTACTCGCCATTTTGAGCAGTCGTTGTGTCCGACCTGCTTCGGTATTTTTGATGGTAATACTTTCATCCACCACACAAAAAACCCTAAACCGATCAATAATATTGTATAATTCAAGATATTTGATGTCGGAACAGGCAATTGCCTCAATTGAAAAAAAATATATTTTTCGTTCCAAACCGAGAGATGATTTTCTAACCTCGTTTCGATAAGTTTTATCACTTAAAAAAGCCGCCGGAGCAATCCAAATCACATATTCAACCTTGAATTGCTGAGATTTTACAAATTCCAGAGCAATGTCTATCTTTTTTGCTCCCATTTTCATAAATAAAGCTCCAGTTTTACAATTACTTAACATATCAAAAGCGCGTTGTCTATTGATATACGTTTTCATTTCATTTCTCCTAAGATTGTTAGATTCCATACAATCTTAGGTTAAAATAAAATTACGCGAAAACAATCTAGAGTTTGCAACTTATAAGATGTATTTTACGCTATGCATTGCAATATTAACAACTACTTAACTAGAATATACTAAAACAAATCAAACAAAAACGCACCAGATTTTTTTGATTTGAACGTATATTTTTGCTTCATAAGTCCATATCCGGAGCAGATACACTTGACTATTAAAAGAGATGGAAATTCGAGCTGGCTACGCCGACCTTGTTTTCTAGGCCAAGCCTACCGGCGTTCTTCCGCCCGCCTGAAAACTGCGGCTCAAACCAGCTTCTCGCTGGTTCTCGTCCTTCGCTTTCGCTCAAATAAAATAAAGAGAGGTGACCCAATAGGTCTATAAATAAAAAAAAGGACATCAAAATTTGACGTCCTCTAAAAACTTTTCGCTACCGCCGTGCGGTTGGTCGGAATGACTGGACTCGAACCAGCGACCTCTTCGTCCCGAACGAAGCGTTCTACCAGGCTGAACTACATTCCG
>CALXUQ010000063.1 GCA_944391725.1 uncultured Alphaproteobacteria bacterium
GAATGCGTACCATGTTTTTCTTAGGTTCATTAGTAGCCTTAACAATAGCATCCGGAACTTCGGTTGCTTTGCCCGAACCATAGCCAACGCGTCCTTTTTGGTCGCCGACAACGACAACCGCAGCAAAAGACATATTGCGTCCGCCTTTAACGGTTTTAGCTACACGGTTAATATAAACCAGTTTATCAACCAGTTCATCTTTCTTTTCTGCCTTACGACGATCTACAGCTTGTGCCATACTTATTCTCCTAGAATTTCAAACCAGCTTCACGAGCTGCATCAGCCAAAGCTTTAACACGACCATGATAGATATAGCCGCCGCGGTCGAACACAACTTCGCTGACCCCAGCTTTAACGGCTCTTTCTGCAACCACTTTACCAATAAAGCTAGCTGCTTCAATGGTAGAAGATTTTTTAATGCTGTCTCTGATTTCCTTATCCAAGGTAGAAGCAGAAACCACGGTTGCACCCTTAGCATCGTCGATAATCTGCGCATAGATATGCTTTCCGCTGCGGAAAACCGAAAGTCTCAACTTTCCGTTAGCAGCCTTTTTGAGAGCGACTCTGATGCGCGCTTTTCTCTTATTTAACAATTCTCTTGGCGTATTCATTAAATTAATCCTTATTTCTTCTTGCCTTCTTTGCGACGGACATATTCACCTTCTTTGCGAACACCTTTACCTTTGTAAGGTTCAGGTTTTCTAAATTCGCGAATTTCCGCAGCAACTTGGCCGACTAATTGTTTATCCGCACCTGAGATACTGATATTTGTAGCACTCGGGCAAGTAATTTTAACACCTTGCGGAGCCGGGAAGATCACATCATGAGAAAATCCCAAAGACAAAACCAGTTTGGTTCCTTCGACATGGGCTTTATAACCAACGCCCAACAGTTCCAGATTTCTGGTAAAGCCTTCGCTGACACCCTTCACCATGGTGTTGATGTTAGCACGGGTTGTACCCCACAAAGCTCTGGCCTGTTTAGATTGCGACAAAGGAGAAACACGTACGGCATTTTCCTCTAACTTAACGGCAACATGGCTGTCATCAAAAGAGCAGCTCAGTTCGCCCAATTTTCCTTTTGCGATAACTGTGTTATCATTGATACTAACAGTAACGCCGGCAGGGATAATAACCGGATATTTACCAACTCTAGACATCCATTTTCTCCCTTAAAATACCTGACACAGGATTTCACCGCCAACATTGGCTTTGCGAGCTTCGTGATCGCTCATCACTCCTTGCGGAGTAGACACGATAGAAATACCCAAGCCGTTATAAACTCTCGGCAAATCGCGTACACTTGAATATACCCGACGACCCGGAGTAGACACGCGGTAAATTTCTGTAATTACACCGGTACCTTCATGGTACTTTAATTTAATATTGAGTTCATCAACACCGGGGCGGACATTGCGTTTTTCATAACCGGCAATATACCCCTCGCGTTTCAAAACTTCCAAAACATTTTCACGCAAACGGGAAGCAGGTGAAACTACCTCGCTTTTCTTCGCTCTTTGTGCGTTTCTAATGCGTGTGAGCATATCGCCCAAAGTATCAGACATAGACATAATCTCACTCTCCTACCAACTAGATTTTACCAAACCCGGAATTTCACCAAACCCAGCCATATCTCTGAGTTCGCTGCGGCCTAAGCCGAACTTCCGGTAATAACCGCGGGAACGCCCGGTCAACTTACAACGATTCCGAAAACGGATACGAGCCGAGTTGCGGGGCAGTTCTGCCAATTTCAAAGTCGCCTGGAATCTCTCTTCCGGAGCAATGGTCTTGTCCATTACGATTTTTTTGAGCTTAGCACGACGGTTAGCAAATTTCTCCGCCATTTTAGCTCTTTTCAGGTTTCTATAAACCGAACTTGTTTTAGCCATAATTTAATCTCCGTTATTTCTTGCAAGGCAAGTTGAAACCAGTGAGAAGAGCCTTAGCTTCTTCATCAGACTTAGCAGTTGTGCAGATAACCACATCCAAACCGCGAACATTTTCCACTTTATCATAGTTGATTTCAGGGAAAATGATTTGTTCCTTAATGCCGAAAGCAAAGTTACCTCTACCGTCAAAGTTCTTTCCGCTGATACCGTGGAAGTCTCTAACGCGCGGCAAAGCCATATTGACCAATCTCTCGAGGAACTCATACATTCTGTCTGAACGCAATGTTACCTTACAACCAATCGGCATACCCTCTCTCAGTTTGAAAGTCGCAATAGATTTGCGAGCCTTGGTCATAACCGGTTTTTGACCGGCAATCAAGGTCAACTCTTCCATTGCATTGGTAAGTTTTTTCTTGTCTGTTACAGCGTCACCAACGCCCATATTCAAGACAATTTTCGTCAGTTTAGGTATTTCATGTTTGTTCTGATAACCGAATTTTTCCACAAGAGATTTTTTTATGACCTCATTGTAAAGTTTTTCAAAGTTTGTCATAAATTTTTCTCCTATTTATCGATTACTTCACCGGACTTGCGGGCAACGCGCACTTTTTTACCATTGACTTCTTTGTAACCAACCTTAGTCGGTTTACCGGTTTTGGCATCAACCAAAGCCACATTAGAAACATGGATCGGTGCTTCTTTGGTCACAATGCCGCCAGGAGTAGTTTGGCTGGGTTTAGTGTGTCTTTTCACCAAGTTCACACCTTGCACCACCACTTTACCCTCTTTGGGCATAGCTTTTACCACTTCACCGTTTTTACCTTTGTCATCGCCAGACAAGACAACGACCTGGTCACCCTTTTTAATTTTCATCTTAGGCATCTTATAAGACCTCCGGTGCTAATGAAATAATTTTCATAAATTTCTTGGCACGCAGCTCTCTGGTCACAGGCCCAAAGATACGAGTACCAATCGGCTCACCGTCTTTATTAACGAGCACAGCCGCATTTTTATCAAAACGGATAACACTTCCGTCCTTACGTCTGATGTCGCTGGCCGTACGAACGATAACAGCCTTTTGAACATCACCTTTTTTTACACGACCCTTAGGGATAGCATCTTTAACTGACACTACGATAATATCCCCTATTGTTGCGTGCATTCTCTTGGACCCGCCAAGAACTTTAATGCACTGCACCTGACGAGCGCCGGAGTTATCGGCAACATCAAGGGTGGTTTGCATCTGTATCATTTTTTAATTCCTTCTTTTCTAGGCGTTATCAACTAATACAGTCCAACATTTATTTTTGGAAATCGGTTTAGATTCTTCAATCTTAACGCTATCTCCAACTTTGAACTGGTTATTCTCATCATGAGCCGCATATTTTTTGCTTTTCTTGATGAATTTCTTATAAACCGGATGCATCACCTGACGTTCAACTTTAACGACAACGGTTTTATCCTGTTTATCACTAACAACAACACCTTGAAGAATTCTTTTAGGCATATCTTTTCTCCTAACTATTCTTCTTGCGCTCAGAAATGAGCGTGTTGATTTTTGCAATATCCCGACGGACATTCTTTATTACCGCAGTATTCGGCAATTGTCCAGTAGAATGTTGGATTCTTAAGTTTAATTGTTCTTTTTTGAGCTCCAACAATTTCTTTTCGAGTTCATCAATGCTCATAGCACGAAGATCTTTAATCTTATTAGCCATTATTATTCTCCTTGCTCTGAAGCTAATTTTTTAACAAACTTTGTTTTAATCGGGAGTTTAGCAGCAGCCAAAGCAAAGCCTTCGCGAGCTGTAGTTTCATCAACACCCTCGATTTCAAACAAAATACGACCGGGTTTAATACGAACTGCCCAATATTCTGGAGCACCTTTACCTTTACCCATACGAACTTCGGCAGGTTTGTCAGAAACCGGAACATCCGGGAAAACTCTGATCCAAAGCTGACCGGCTCTTTTCATAGCACGGGTAACGGCACGACGAGCAGCCTCAATCTGGCGTGCGGTAACACGTTCCGGAGTGAGCGCTTTCAGTCCGTAAGAACCGAAACTCAATTGTGATCCGCCTTTAGCATTACCGTGAATACGGCCTTTGTGCTGCTTGCGGAACTTAATACGTTTTGGACTTAACATTTTACTTTTACCTTTTTTCTTATCTGGATGGTTGTTTTGTGCAGTTCCTCAAAGCCAATCTGAAGAACATTGCTCTTGATTTTGACTAGATACCCTGCACAAAACTCCTTTCCTATTTCTGTTCAGCCAACTTTTTATCCTGCGCCATCGGATCATGAGCCATAATTTCGCCCTTATAGATCCAAACTTTAACGCCGCAAGCACCATAAGTTGTGTGAGCTGTTGAGGTCGCATAATCAATGTCGGCACGCAGTGTGTGCAACGGCACGCGACCTTCACGATAATATTCGGTTCTGGCAATTTCAGCACCGCCCAAACGACCCGAGCAGCTGACCTTAATACCTTCAGCACCCAAGCGCAGAGCCGATTGCATCACGCGTTTCATTGCTCTGCGGAAAGCCACACGTCTTTCCAACTGTTGAGCCACGCTGTCAGCAACCAACTGAGCATCCAGTTCCGGTTTTCTTACTTCCAAAATGTTCAACTGAACTTCAGCATCAGTCATTTTTTGGATTTGGCTTCTCAGGTTTTCAATATCCTGACCTTTTTTGCCAATCACCACACCTGGTCTTGCCGAGTGAATTGTAACTCTGGCTTTTTTAGCCGGACGTTCAATAACGATGTGGCTAACACCGGCCTGAGCCAATTTCTCTTTCAAGAATTTTTTAATTTTCAGGTCTTCATGCAGATAGTCGGCATATTTATCATCGTCGGCATACCAGCGGGAATCCCAGGTACGATTAACTCCCAAACGAAGACTGATAGGATTTACTTTTTGTCCCATTAGCTTACTCCCCGCGCTCTGCAACAATGATAGTCAGGTTAGAGAAAGGTTTCAAAATTCTAGCCCCTCTACCCCGAGCTCTTGCGTGCATACGCTTCATAACTAAACCTTTGCCCACATAAGCTTCTTTAACAAAGAGCTTATCGATGTTCAACTGATGATTGTTTTCAGCATTTGCAATGGCAGATTGCAACACCGCCAAAGCTGCTTTTGCAATTCTCTTCTTTGAAAAGCTCAGTTCAGCCACTGCTTTAGCAGCATCCAAACCGCGAACAGATTGAGCAACGAGGTTGAGCTTTCTAGGACTGGTACGAATAGAATTGCAAGCGGCCAAAGCCTCATTTGCAGCTACTCTTCTTGCGTCTTTAGATTTTGCCATAATTAACCTCTCTTAGCTTTCTTATCTGCGGCATGGCCGTAGAATGTACGGGTCGGAGCAAATTCACCGAACTTGTGGCCGACCATATCTTCGGTAACCAAAACAGGGATAAACTTATGGCCATTGTAAACACCAAAAGTCAGACCGACAAATTGCGGCAGCATGGTGGAACGACGAGACCAAATTTTAATCACTTCGTTGCGGGTTGTTGCTCTAGCCTTTTCAGCTTTTTTGAGAAGATAGCCATCAACAAACGGCCCTTTCCATACGGAACGTGTCATTAGCGTTTCTCCCTA
>CALXUQ010000064.1 GCA_944391725.1 uncultured Alphaproteobacteria bacterium
TGTACGGACCGCAGATAAACACTGCGCGTCTGGCACTATCTGCCACCGAGCGAAAATGCGGGTCTGAATTGTAACGCGAGCTATCCAAAATATCCACCTTGCGCACCGAGCCGTCCTGGTTGAGCGAGGCTCTGATTTCCACAATCATATTCTCGATTCCCATTGCCCCGGGGTCCAGGTTCCAACAAGCTCGCAGCCGTCCGGCAATCGCGTCAATTTCCGAGATGGAAAGTTCGCTGAAATATGAACCTTTCGTGCCGCCTTCAACCCCCATATTGTTGACCTCAGTCCCCGATTTAATCGTGGCTTCCGTATCTTCCGCCCCGATGTTTTTCTCCATCTGGTCAACGGAGGCCAGCAAACTCTTGAGCGGATTCGCCAGCTGCGGTTTCTTTTCCTGCTCTTTCTTCGGGGTCGGCTTGTTTATTTTGGGTTTAGGTTTAGATTTTGGCGGCATAATTTTCTTAGGTGCCGGCTTTGCTTTGGGCGCTTTAGGCTTTTTTGGTTGCGGAGCGGCCAAATAATCTTTTTTAGGCTCAGGTTCCACTTCTTCTTTTTCGGGCTCGGGCTCAGATTCGGCTTTTTTCTCCTGAGGTTTTACTTCTTCCTCCGGCTGGTCATCATCATATTGCGGCTTTTCTTTTTTAGGTTTAACTCTGGTTGCCTCTTTGTCCTCATCGCCAAACTTAGCCTTGGGCGGCAAGTTGGTAATTTCTGAGATTTTAACATCTTTCAAATCCACAATAATCGGCACTTGATCCATCGTTAATCGACTGCGCCAAAACATTGGTAAATCTATAATAAACAGTAGAAATACCAATATGTGCAGAGCGATAGATTTTTTAAGAGCGCTGTTCATGGATTATGGTTTCTGGTTAAAGTTTTCTTGGTTTCGGTTCAGTTTTAAGGCCGACTTTTTCAAAACCGGCTTCTTTGAGTAGAGCCATCAAGCCGATAACTCGCCCATATTCCGTGCTGGTATCACCCGAAATGGTTACACTCAACTCCGGATTGGCCGAAATAATGGCTTTGAGCTTGTCCACAATTTTGTCTGCCGGAATTTCAGTCTCGCCGATGTAGTAATATCCCTCTTTGTCCACACTCACATTAATGGAAGTTTCTTTGCCTTCCAAGGCCTTGCCGCCGACTTTGGGCAAGTTGAGTGCAATGCCTGAGGTCATGAGCGGAGCCGCCACCATAAACACCACCAACAACACCATCATCACATCCATCAGGTTGGTAATATTAATTTCGGCTTTGCGGCGCGGCCGACGTTCCCGACGATAGTTAGGGCTCTGCAGATAATAAATCATTGCTTATTCTCCGGCCATATCGGCTTTAATGGCGGTATCATCAATCTCGCGGGAGAGAATACTTGAGAACTCGGCCATAAAATTATCCAAGCGCTTGGCATAGCTGTCAATATCCGAAGAAATTTTGTTATAAGCAATCACTGCCGGAATTGCGGCAATCAAGCCAAAGGCGGTCGTAAACAAGGCCTCTGCAATACCCGGAGCCATTGCCGAAAGGGAGTTGCTTTGGGTTGCGGCAATAGCATTAAAACTGTTAATGATACCCCAAACCGTACCAAACAACCCCACCAGTGGCGCGGCCGAACCGGTCGAAGCCAAAAAGCCCATTCTGGTGTCCAAATCATCAAGCTCCTTGTCCATCGAGACCATCATGGCTTTTTCAATACGTTGTTGCAAAGAAACCCCGCGCAAACCACGATCGGTTTTGGACTTCATGATGTTGGTGCGTTTCCATTCTTTCATGGCAGATACAAACATCGCCGACATCGGGTCCGAGGGGTGGTTACCGATAGAATCATACAAACGGTCAAGCGAGCCGCCGGACCAAAAGCGCTCTTCAAATTTGTTGGAGCGTTGTTTGACCTGACGCAGAGTGCCGACTTTTTCAATAATAATCGCCCAGCACCAGACGGACGCGGCAATCAACCCAATCATCACCACTTTGGTCACCATATCGGAAGCCCAAACCAAATCCCACATTGACATGGTTTGAGCGGCGGTTTGCGTAACATCGCTTAAAGTTTGTGTATCCATTTTTCTCTCGCTAAAAAATAAAATTATTCATTCTTGGTTAGAATGATTATCATAAAATATTAAATATTCAATTAATTTAGATATATTTTTCAACCTTTTGTACGAGGCTGGCCGGTAGACGTATCGGACGGAGCTTGGCCAAGTTCATGCAAACCACTTTGACCTCAAGAGAAACCAGCAAAGTTCCGTCAATTCGGCAGATTTCCTGATGCATGGTGCAAGAAGCTCCCCCGAGTTCCGAAATCTTGCAGCTAACCTTGAGGAGGTCATCAAGCACGGCCGGTTTCTGATAGTCAATCTCGCAGTGCCGCACCGCAAAGCCGATTTTTTCTTCGGCGGCCAAATCGGAGTTTTGCTCCAAGCCCAGAGCGCGCAAATATTCGGTTCTCGCCCGTTCGGCAAATTTCAGATAGTTGGCATAATATACAATCCCGCCGGCATCGGTGTCTTCATAGTATATGCGTACCGGCCAATAAAAAGTTCCGTCATCGGTCATCATGGGTTGTATATTTGTCATTTTTTAGTCCTCAACCAAATCTAATAAATCAAATTGTTTAACATTTTTTTTGAGCTTGGGCACACCAAGATATTGGCAGCCCAAATCCGAAATCACCCGCCCGCGGGGGGTGCGTTGTAAGAAACCGAGCTTGAGCAAAAACGGCTCAATCACTTCCTCAATCGTGTCGCGCTCTTCCGAAAGTGCCGCCGCCAAGGTATCAGCACCTACCGGCCCGCCGCCATAGTTTTGCAAAATGCAGTTAAGATAACGACGGTCAAATGCATCAAGCCCGTAGTTGTCCACATCAAGCCGCCGCAAGGCATTATCGGCAATTTTGTTGTCCACTTCGTCAGCCCCGCACACGGCGCCAAAGTCACGCACACGGCGCAGCAGGCGTCCGGCCACACGCGGTGTTCCGCGTGAACGTTTGGCAATTTCCATTGCCCCCTCGCGAGATAGCGGCATTCCAAGTAAGGATGCCCCACGCGTCACGATTTTTTCGAGCTCCTCGGGGCTATAAAAATCGAGCCGCAGCGGGATACCGAAACGCTCTCTGAGCGGGGTCGAAAGCATCCCCGAACGAGTGGTCGCCCCCACTAGGGTAAACGGTTGCAAATCAATTCGCACTGAGCGTGCTGATGGCCCTTCACCGATAATGAGATCGAGCTGAAAATCTTCCATCGCCGAATACAGCACTTCTTCAATAGCCGGATTAAGCCGATGAATTTCATCAATAAACAATACGTCGTTTGGTTCCAGATTGGTAAGAATTGCCGCCAAATCACCGGATTTTGAAATCATCGGTGCCGAGGTTGCCCGAAATCCCACCCCAAGCTCTTTGGCAATAATTGAGGCCAGAGTGGTTTTGCCCAACCCCGGAGGACCAAATAGCAACACATGGTCTAAAGCTTCGCCGCGTTTTTTGGCTGCTTCAATAAAAATTTTTAGGTTCTCGCAAACTTGTTTTTGCCCCACAAATTCGCTCAGACTTGTCGGCCTGAGATTAACCGGAGCATTAACGCCGCTTTCATCTTCCGCGGTTTTGCGCGGGCTAACCAATCTTTCCTCTAGCATCATACTTCCTTATTGGCAAATTCTTTAAGCGCCAGCTTAATGAGGGCCGGGGTGTCGGCATCCGGTGCCGACATTGCCGCTTTATTAACCGCCCGATAAGCCTCCAAGCGTTGGTATCCGAGATTAACCAAAGCCGAAATGGCATCATCGGTTTTCGACGGGTCGCTGCTGGCATTAAGCATGGCAATACTGTCTTCATAGTTCTCAGTCTCTTGGTTCGGATTCATATCTATCTCCTTTAAGCTGTCAGTAATTGGGATAGTCACAATCTTGTCCTTGAGTTCGGTTACAATACGAGCCGCGAGTTTCGGACCCACACCGCTAGCTCTGGTAAACGAGGCTTTGTCCTGAGCTGATACGGCTTGCGCTAATTGGTTGGGCCCCAACACCGAGAGAATGCTTAGACATACTTTAGCACCCACCCCTTGCACTTTGGTCAAAGTGTTAAACCACTCTTTTTCCCAAGCATCGGCAAAGCCATAGAGCGTAATGCTGTCTTCACGCACTACTGTTTCAATGAGAAGCGAGGTAGTCGCCCCCTTAATCATTTTGCTGAGTGTCTTGGCGGAAGCAAAAACCAAATAGCCCACGCCGCTCACATCAATAATGCAATAATCTTCACCGATAGTGTCGATTATCCCCTTCAACTTGGCAATCATATCATCACCCTTATCGACCTTAAATATTTATACCTAAGTTACACAATAAACCACCTTTCAGCAAGGTTTTTTTTATGTTAAAGCCGGAAATGTGAGCAATTAAGCACAAAAAAAAGGCGAAGTTTCCTCCGCCTTTTTTTAACGAGTTGTTTGCTTAGAACAGTTTCAATACCGACTGAGCAGCTTGAGAAGCCAAACTAAGAGAGTTAATAGCCAACTGCTGTCTGGTTTGCAGAGCCAACATATTAGCGGACTCTTCGTTCATATCAGCCAAGGTCAGTTTGTCTGAACCTTCTTCCAAAACGTTAATCAAGTTTTCGGTAAAGGTTTCACGGCTCTGAACAATGGAGTAGTTGTTACCAAATTCAGAAGACATTGTACGCAAGGTATTAATTGCACCTTCAATCTGCGTGATTGCATTATCAATGTCAGCATCGGTTTTCCAATCATTTGCGGCAGCCCCGATACCCAAACCGGTAGAAGAAGCATCTTTACCTTCAATCAACAAGTCAGAAGTACGGTCTTCGTTGAACACCACTTTCAGGTCATTGCTTTGCAGCAAGTTAACACCTTTGTAGCTGGCATCATTGGCAACCTTATCAATCTGGTCCAAAATGTTGTTGAACTGAGCGGCCAATTTGGCACGAGAAGCCTCCGGAGTAGCATTTTCTCCGGCAGCCGGAGTTGAAGCAGCCTTACCGATGGTAACCGTTCCGGCAGCGCCCAGATTAGTACCTTCCACCTTGGTGATTGCCACTTTGTATCCGGCATTGGCTTTGATAACCAAATTGCCTTCAGCATCAACAGTCGCCGAAGCAATAGCTGCGGCATCAGCAGCTTTAATTTGGGTTCCAATGGTTGTCTTTACCTGAGCTGCATCTGAAGTTACCGCAGTCATGGTAGCAACTTTTTCTTGAGTCTGACCATCAGGTCCGGTGATACTCAAAGTGATTTTATCGCCGGTATCTAAAGTATCCAAAGTTTTATTTACGGTAGCCGTACCTTCAACCGTTCCTTTAACGGCCTCATCACGAGCGGAGTTAGCCACAGCTTTAGCCTGTTCGGCAAACTCGGTGATGGTCGAAATACCTTCATCGGCAGCCTGAATGGTCTGAATGGCTTGGCCCATACT
>CALXUQ010000065.1 GCA_944391725.1 uncultured Alphaproteobacteria bacterium
CTCACCGGCATCCTCCCGTGTGCCTCTCCTCCTAGTCAAACTTCCTTCTGGAAGTTCGAGTCACTTTTATCAATACCATAAACCAACACCCTCCACAAGGGAGGGTGTTGGTTTATGGTGCGGCCAAGAAGACTCGAACTTCCATGAGCTTAGCTCATAACGACCTCAACGTTACGCGTCTACCAATTTCGCCATGGCCGCACAGATATTTAACGCACCAAGATTTATCCCACATTCAAAAATAAATCAAGTCTTTTTTTATAGTTTTGATTATTTTTTCTTACGCGGCATATTTTCTGGCTCCACCAAGCCCCCCGAAATCACAAATTTGATACCATCTTCCACCTTCATATCAAGCTCGATGGTATCTTTTTTGGGAACAAAGATTAAGAAACCGGAAGTCGGGTTCGGCGTGGTAGGAATAAATATATTGAGCATTTCCTGGTCAAATTTATCTTTAACCTCACCTTTGAGCTCGGAACTTACAAAGCCCAAAATCCAGATTCCTTTTCGCGGATACTCCAGCATCACCACCTTGCTGAAAGCCTGTGTTTTGGTAGAAAAGAAAGTTTCGAAAATTTGTTTTAAGACCGAATAAATGCTGGAGATAAGCGGCACTTTATATACAATCCACTCACCCAAGCGCAAGAAAAACTTGCCCAAAAATCCCGCGGCAAACATTCCGACCAAAATGAGCGCCAATACCAAAATCACCAGTCCAAGCCCTGGGATGGTAAAGGGCAATATTGCATCAAACTTATATTGCGGCGGCAATAGTTGGTTGACCAAACGGTCAATCCAAATAATGAACTTATAGGCCATGTAGAGAGTAATGGCTACCGGAGCAGTCACCAAAATACCGGTAAAGAAATAGGCCCTGATTTTTGCCCCTAGTTTCATGAATACTGCTTTTTCGCGCTCCAAACGAATACGTTTGATGTTAAGAGCTCTTTTTTCAACTTTGCTATCTGCCATTTTTTATTCCTAAAATATAATTTGTTGAGTTCCCCTTAAAACTACTCTAATAAACCGCTAGACGAACTTTAAAGTTCGGAGAATGAGTCATATAGAGTGATTTCTAGGAGTGAAGAAAACCCTAGCGTAGATAAACCTACGTGGGTTTTCTGAATTCTCCGTAAAATTACTCTAATAAACCCCTAAACGAACTTTTATTAAAAGGTCGGCT
Organism: uncultured Alphaproteobacteria bacterium; assembly: GCA_944391725.1. Classification (GTDB taxonomy): domain Bacteria; phylum Pseudomonadota; class Alphaproteobacteria; order RF32; family CAG-239; genus MGBC133411. The sequence continues at coordinate 1,187 of CALXUQ010000065.1, forward strand.
AGTGGAATTAGTAAAGTAGTTTTTAGGGCGAGAAAAGCTCGAGCGTATATAGAAATACGTGCAGTCGATAGTTGGCGATTGGCAAGCACCTCGTGCGCAGACAGAGCCTTACGTGACGAGCGAGCTTGCGAGATCAACTTTCGAGACCCGCTAAAACTGCTCTAATAAACCGCTAGACGAACTTTTAACGTCTTCAATAATAAACTGCACCCCTCTCCTTCCCATCCAGTTGTCTGGTCGCAAGGTTCCTATCACACTCAGAGGAGCACCGTGACTTTTTAATAATGCCATACCGGCTTCAGTGTCGGCCATTCGAAAAGCCATGGCTTTGATGTGACCACCGCTGGCCGAACTCAAAAAACAGCGAATATGCCCACCGCTTCCCACCAATGTTGCCTTCGAAACCTTAACTTGCGGTAAAACAATCCGCGGTTCACTGTTTTGAGCCCCGAAAGGCTCCAGTTGAGCAAGTTCTTCTGCCAGCTCAACAGTTGCACCCGATACATCTATAACACCATCTGCCTCGACCACCGGCACAATAGCCTCTTTGCCCAAGCGTTCCAACACATATTCACCGGCAAACTTGCGAAACTCATCAATTTTATCTTCATTCAGCGAGAAACCTGCCGCCATGGTATGACCACCGCCTTTGGTCAAAATACCTTTTTCTTTGGCCGCCATCACCAACGCTCCCAAATCCACCCCCGGAACCGAACGTGCCGAACCTTTGACTTCATCGGGCTCAATCGACATCACAAAAGCCGGAAGATTATAACGCTCTTTGAGTTTTCCTGCCACAATTCCAATAACCCCTTGGTGCCAATCATTGCCCGCCACAAAGGCTATGGGATACTCTTGGGGCGTGCCCTCCAAAATTTCAATTGCTTTGAGCAAAACATAACCTTCAATTTCTTTGCGCTTGTCGTTAAAATCATTGAGTTGCTGAGCCATATTCTCGGCCAAGAAAGCATCTTTGGCACAAAGCAGTTTATTGCCAAGCGAGGCATCGCCCACCCGACCGCAAGCATTGATTCTGGGCCCCAATACAAAACCGAGATGATAAGCCGACGGAGCATCGTTAATTCTGGCTTTTTCAAACAAAGCCTTGAGCCCGGGGTTATTTTGTTGCGCCATAACTTTTAGTCCCTGACGCACATAAGCCCGATTAAGCCCGAGCAACGGCACCACATCGCACACCGTGCCCAAGGCCACCAAATCGAGCCACTTCATGAGGTTAGGTTCGGCTCTATCGGCATAGAAATTTTGTTGACGCAACTCACGATTAATTGCCACAATAGTCAAGAACACCACTCCGACCGCAGCCATATATTTGAGATATTCAAAAGAGTTGTCTTCATCAAGTCGTTTAGGATTGACCACGGCATAAATTTTGGGCAAACGCACTTCTGCCTCGTGATGATCGAGCACAATCACATCAAGACCCTGACTAACGGCATATTCCAAGGGATCAAAAGCCGTTGTGCCGCAATCAACCGTTATCAACAGATTAGCCCCGTTTTTTACAAATTCATCAACCGCAGTTTTGCTTGGCCCATAGCCTTCCTCGCGCTCCGGAATGTGTATCATCGGCTCCACCCCGACACTTTCCAAAAACAAGCGCAAAACCGAAGTTGAGGTTGCACCGTCAACATCATAATCGCCGATAATCGCCACTTTTTGGTGTTCAACAACCGCTTGAGCAATCCTCTTGGCGGCTTTTTCCATATCTTTGAGCACAAAGGGATTGGGCATCAAATTTTGGATTTTGGGGCTCAAAAAATTGGTTACATCATCTGCTTTGATTTTACGTGCCGCCAAAATTCGCGATACCAAAGGCGACAAACCGAACTTTTGGGCAATCAGTTCGGCTTGACGTTCATCTGCCGGAACTAACCGCCACAAATTCCCGTTCAGCGATTTAGTATTCTCAAACTCTAGGCTCACTTAAACCAACCTTAGTAACTAACATAGATTTCGGCCCGACGATTCAACCGTTCACCTTCCGGCATCACCTCAAGATAAGCCGGAGCCGTATCAGACAGTGCTTCGGTCGTAATATTTTTAGCCGGCACGCCAGCACGACGCAGAGCTGCGGCTACATTTTCAGCTCGTTCTGCCGAGATTTTGAAGTTAGCCATTTTGTGAGTTACAATATCGGTATTACGAGTCCGGCTGGAGGCATAACCCAAAACGCGGATTCTGGCATTATTATTTTTGACCAAGTTTGCGGCCTCACGGATTTTGGCATTATATTCCGGGCTGACATAAGCACTACCGTTATCAAAATATATTGTTTCCAAACGATAAGTCACACTGGGTTCAAATTCCGGCTCGCCCATTTGCGATTCGAGCACGGCTGCCGCATTCTGAGGTTGGGAGACATTATTGGCAACTGGCTTGGTTTCGACCAGAGGTTTAATCTGTTCCTTATCCGTTGACGCTAATTCTTTTTGAGCCTGTTTTTGCGATTTAGGTTCATCATCTTTAGCTGTTTTCGTTGTTTTTTTATCTTTGGATGGCATTACATCGGCAAAGACATCATCTTCATCTGGCATATCTTCATAAGCGGCATTATCCGCATCTGAGCTCAGAGAATTTCCCTCTTTGAGCACCGTATTACCGGATTCGGCAGCTGCCATACTGTCATCTTCAATCACTTCGGGAAAAGCCGCGCTGGAACATCCTGCCAACCAAACAACAGCCGCAAACATCAACCCACTTTTCAAAACTTTCTGCAACATCATCACAACAAACCTCACAAAAACATACTAATCTAACCTATAAATACAATAGAGCTCCCGATAACACAAGCACAAAAAAAACTTAAAAACAATTTTGAGCACAATTTCATGCCAACCCGATTAAAAACATTGTTTTTAGTGACTAAATAAGATATAGTAAGCACAAAAGATTATAAAAGGAGTGCCCATGCAAACTTCCGCGGTCAGTTCATCTTTAGAAGTTGCGTCTTGGTTTTTAAGCAGAGCTCAAGACGAAGGACAACTTTTAGAACACGAAAAATTACAGTATTTACTGTTTTTGTCTCAATTTCATTACCTCAGCACTCACCCCAATGTTTTGCTGATGCCAAGTTTATTTATTCAGGAGCGTCACAGTTGTTTTGAGCCCAACATCGCCTGTCTGCATCAGTCCGGCTTATTAGCCGATTTTCCGATTCGCTTTGATAAAGAAATCAGCAATTTTTTACAAAAAATATGGAAAATTTATGCCTATCTAAGCACTCGTCAGCTTGACAGTGTGGTTAGCGAACATATCAGCCGCCTAGAATTGAGCGACAACCAAAAAAACATTATTGATTTTAAAACTTTGGTTGAAAAATTCAAAACTCATAGTAAAATAACCTCAAAACCTGCGGAAACAAGCTCGGCACCGGTTTCTTCTTCCACCTGGTCTTCCAAGATTATGCTCTCGCAAAACGGCCCTGTTGTCGTTTCGAAATGGAAACCAAGGAAGCTCTCCGACAAAACTTCCTCAGGCATCAAAATTTGAGCCACTCTGCATATATAAATATAAGGAGATATAGGATATGAACAAATTACTTAAAACTTTTGTCCTCTGCTTGTTATTAATCAGCTGCTCAGACGAAACCAATTATAATACCATAATTTCCACCGACAAAGGCGAAGTTTTCTACAATCTGGAAACTGCTACCACTCCGGAACAACAAGCTCAAGGGCTCATGAACAGAGATTCCATTGCCGACAACGGCGGTATGATTTTTGTTATTAACCCCATTCGCAATATTACCATGTGGATGAAAGATACCAAAATTCCGCTTGATATTGTATATATCAGCCCGGAAGCCAAAATCATCAAAATTATTGAAAATGCAGCTCCGATGTCTGAAGAACATTTAACCTCTGACGGCGAAGTTCGTGCCGTAATTGAATTAAAAGGAGGTAGCGTTAAAGAGCAAGGTATCAAGGTTGGCAACACCGTCAAAAATGCAGCTCTTGGCAATTTGGCTATGCCCTCTCCTGCCAAATAAACAACCGTTTCACAAAAAAAACTCCGCATTTGCGGAGTTTTTTTTGTAACAAGAAAACTACCGGCTAGGCCGGTAGTTCCAAAGAGCTTACAGCTTTACAGATAAAAAACTCCT
>CALXUQ010000066.1 GCA_944391725.1 uncultured Alphaproteobacteria bacterium
GACTGTACGCTTTGATCACTGGGCACAATTGTCCCAAGTGACTTTTATGCTATATCATAATAAAATGTAAAAGTCAAGGATTTTATTCCTATTAATTAAGAATGAGGAGAAATACCCCTACTACTACGGGAATGGATAAATTGTCGTCTATATCTACTTTATCTTCAAAAATTTCGGTAAAAGTGGCGGCAGCGCAAGCGATTACTCCGGCATAGGTGAAGTGATATATCGGTTCGCAGAGCATATTGATAATCAGGGCGCTTAAGAAAAAGGCTAAACTTCCTTCCAATGTTTTGTTTTTGTATATTTTTCTTTGTCCGTATAGCTTGCCGATGATGGCAGCTGCGGTATCTGAGACTAACATTACGCTGAGTGAGATGACGGCAACCGGTTGCGGAAACATCAGGGTGCAACCGATGGCGGCTAAAAGAACGTATAATGAGCCACTAATTTGGAAACGTCCATGGGTGGTTTCTTTGTTACGTAAAATGCGAAAAAACACACTCCCAAAGGTTTGGCGGGCCCAAGGGTATTTTTTGTAGTTTCCATATTCAATGACGGCATTAGCAACAAATAGGGCTGAAAAAAAGATGATGGAAATTCCGGGGTGGACCAGATATATAAACAGAGGTATCCAAAGTGAACTTAAGTGGAGTGCTTTGCGGTAGAGCTCTTTTTTTAGTGCTTTAGAAATTTTAAATGTCTGAAGTTTCATCTGGTTTGCTCGGTGATAGATTTTTTATTTTTTTTAGGGCCGGAACAATTTCTTTTTCGTTAATGGTTTTGATAATATAGTAGCTCCCTTCTTCCGATACAACCTCATTTAAGTGCTTAGCATCAATTTTGAGTTGTTTTATATCAATATTTATATAGGCAAGTGTGCAAATCAGCATATATAACATGGTATGATATAGTCGGCGGACGAAACTTGGGGCCTGGAGTTTGGTAAATAGGTAGGGGGTGCCAAGTAAGATGATGGCAACACTTATGCAGATAATGGCTGCAAAAACATGCCAATTGTTGCAAAGTATCATCCAGGTGTGGAACAAAGAGGTCCAAATGTTGCTGTCGTCAATCATCATTTTGGTGTTTTGGGTATAAATTAGCCATACGGATATGCATTCTTCCGAGATGCAGAACAAAACAAACAAACTGTACACCCCGGTAGCTACAATGTAGTCTAATTTGGAGTTTTGGTAGCGCTGGGGCAAAATTAGCAGATAAATGACATAGGGTATCATTAAGTAAAAAAATGATACTATGGTGGTGAGGAACAAAACACCTGAGGTCTTGACCAAGGGTAAAAAACGCAAATCCAATTCAGTATGCTTGAGGAAAGCAACAATTATCAGCTCCAACAGTTCGGCAGAAACTGCGACAGTGAAAAATGGTAATAGTCGCCTAATCAGGTATGAATACATACTAAATTATCCCCAGTTGATTGATGACCTGCTAAGGTTAGCATATTTTAAATTAGCTGCAATAGTTTTTTGCAAATTTACAATGAATTTAACTGCTTGTAGTTTTATTCTGATTGGGGTTGTATATATCTTCACGTAGGTTTTTTATGTCAGAATTAAAAATTTGATTCTGAAGTATGAATATTTTTTCTTCAGCGGTTGGTTTATGGCTTAATTTGCTAATTTTGAAATTTAATACTGCCGGTAATAGGCTGATAAATATCAAATTGCATAAGATAATATATCCAACCGTGTGATAAAATAATATTGTAAAACGTGGTATAGGCAGCGTTGTAAAAAGTTTTTTTCTGGTAAAGAGAACAATCAATATAGTTAAAACTAAAATGATAACATTCGAAATAAGATATGCCATTAAAATTTTTTCGTTGTTGCTTGCTGTTTCAAAAACTGTCTGTGCTTTAGTGATTGGTAAAGGGTGATACTTTCTCCAGATGAACCATATTGCACGCAGACTGTAGAAAATGAAACAACCATACGCTGTTACACTAATCAGCTTGTCAAATTTGGATTGATGATATTTTTGTGGTAGTATCAAGAGATAGATTACATAAAATAGCATTGTGTTTGCAAATGTGTGCAATCCTATTAATGGTGCGGCATAGGTACTTTTTATAAGAGATATTAATGATAAGTCTAATGCACCATATTTAAATGTTGTCACAATTCCAAAGATGCTCATTTCAGAAATAATCATAATGATAAAAAATGGAAGAATACGACGGCTTAAGTACAAGTGCATTAGATTTACCTTAGTGAAGTTACATTAGTATTATGTTTTGAGCGCTGCTGACGGTACTGATATTAAGCTTGCCTTGATTGAGACTGAAATATCCGCCGATATTAGATAAAATGCGTTGCGAGCTCATGGTCCTTTGCAGCAAAGTTTCGGTTTTGGCTACATCGCCTTTAATATCGGGACGTTCTCTGGTTTCCAAATATTGATGTTGTAAGTCGTTAGCGGCAGCAATCTGGCTTTCGGCCAAAACATTTCTGATTTCGCTGACTAATTCACGATTGCTATTAATGGCGGTTTCAATTTCTTTTTTATTATAGGTGCTGTTGTTAAGGCTAATGGTGTTATCTTCATGATATTCAAATTGGTAATTACCCAGATTCTCAATGTTTTGTGAGATGAGAAAACTGTTTAACTTTTGTTCTAAGGTTTTAATGTCTTGGTTAAGTTTTTGGTTTTCGGGCAAGTCCAGTATTGAGGTGCGCATTTGTCTTTTGGTAACGGCGTTGCTTGGATTGTCTAGCATCGCACGAGCTTGCGGTGATAAATCCAGCTGGTAGGCGTCGTTAGATGTGGTTGTTTTAGCTGCTGAAGAGCTAGTTTGAGCTTGAGTAGTTTTTATGAAACTTGCGTATAATGAATTGATGGCTGAAATTTGCATGTTGTTATCCTTTCTTTGTTGCTTCTATATATGCAAAAGATGTGCCAAAATATTCTTGCGGTTATGTGTAATCGGTTATCTAGACACACAATCGTCGCCGCTAAAGGTGTAGTCGGTGACAAAACCGTTAGTGATCGTAAAAGAGGTGCTGCAGTAGTAAGGATAGCCGGTATCGGTTTCGTATCCACTATTGATAACTTCATAATTGACCTCATTGCCATAGGGATTAGAAGTTCCGTTGGCGCCGGTATGCGTGAAAGTTACGACTTTGCGGTTGGGAGAAATGTAAAATACATTACTTGGCGCTCCCCACTCTTGGTAAAGCATTTGCTCGGGTTCTCCGACCCATTTTTGCAATCCGGACGCATAATTTGCGCTAGTGGCACAGCCGCTTATGGCCATGAGGCCGATTAAATGCCAAATTCTCATCTTTTTTCTCCTTTTTGCCGGTGGTATTTTGTATGTAGTCGCAAAACGAAGAAATACAACCGCTATGAGGCTGAGATTATGGTAACTTCTTTTTGTTTGAGGCGATTAAAATCGGCATTTTCAATCAGAATTTCAAAGTCGCGGAATTCGTCAGTTTGATGTGCGGACAAAACTTCGGCGTGCCGGTATATCCAGGCTTGAAGAGCTCCGTCGGTGTTGTTGAGGCGGCAAACCACGTGCTTACGCTCGGCGGATAATTTTTTATCAATCAAGCTCAAAAATTGCTCGCACCCCTCACCGCTTGCGGCAGAAACAGCCAGTACCGATGGGTTGCGACTGCTTATCTCCGCCACCCACTTTCTTTGTTGCTCATCTAACAAATCTATCTTGTTTAAGAGTTCGATGTAGCAATTTTGATGTTCAATCTCGTCCAGACCTAAGCTTTTAAGCACGGCTAAGACATCATGTTTTTGAATGTCGTGGTTTTCGTTGGAGATATCTCTGACGTGGACAATGATGTCTGCGGATAAAACTTCTTCTAAAGTGGCGCGGAAAGACATAATCAGCTCGTGAGGCAAATCAGATATGAAGCCTACGGTATCAGATAAGATGACTTCTCGTCCCGAAGGCAGACGTATCTTGCGTAATGTATTATCCAGGGTGGCAAAGAGTAAATCTTCGGCAAAGACACCCGCGGCTGACAGCCGATTGAAAATTGATGACTTACCGGCATTGGTATAGCCGACCAACGCCACGACCGGATAAGGAACACGTTTGCGGGCACTTCTTTGGAGCTCGCGAGTTTGCCGAACTTTTTCTAGTTCTTTTTTGATGCGGATTATTTTGTCATCAATTATCCGGCGATCCAACTCAATTTGGGTTTCTCCAGGGCCACCCAAAAATCCGGCACCTCCTCTTTGGCGTTCCAAGTGAGTCCAGCTCCTGACCAGACGACTGCGCTGATAGGTCAAATGGGCTAATTCAACTTGCAATTTTCCTTCTTTGGTTTGAGCTCGCTCACCAAAAATTTCTAAAATCAGTGCCGTGCGGTCAATCACCTTAATTTTGAGCTTTTTTTCAAGATTGCGTTGTTGAATGGGTGTAATGGCGCTGTTGATAATCAGCAATTCGACAGCGCGTTCTTCCAAAATGGGCAAGAGCTTGTCTAAGTTGCCCTGACTGATGAAAGTGGCGGGTTTGACTTCTCTTATCCGGATGATTTCTTGGTAGACGACATCTAGTTGAATGGCTTGGGCTAAGCCAATGGCCTCAGATATGGCGGAATCCGGCGATAAGCCAAGTTTAGAGTTGCCTATAACCGGATGGATAATACAGACGCGATGGCGAGGATTTTTGGGTATTTCGATAATCGGCAAGGTCTAAGCTTCTTGCGGTTCAATGTCGACGGCAGTCCCCGGCATGATGGTGGAGACGGCGTGTTTGTATATCAGTTGGGTGTGTCCGTCGCGGCGCAACAGGAGTGAGTGTTCATCAAAATAGGTAATCAGTCCTTGGAGTTTGACACCATTAACCAAAAAGACGGTAACGGAAATTTTATTGCTGCTTAGGTTATTGAGAAAGTCTTCTTGAATGTGTTGGGACATTTTTATTATCCTTATTCTTATTGTTAATTATCGTTTATGGTTTTAGTTAACAATATTTTCTTTTATTAGTAAAGCATTGTTTGCAATAAAGGTATAACTTCGTGCAAATTTTTAAATTTATAATCGGGTTTTTCGCCAATATAGCGCTCACAGGTCGAGATTATGGCAACCGGACATTTCCAGAATCGTGCCGAGGTGGTGTCTGAGGGGCCGTCGCCAATGACTAATGTGGTGTCTTGGTCGGCAGCGCATGATGTCAAAAAGCGAGTGCAAGC
>CALXUQ010000067.1 GCA_944391725.1 uncultured Alphaproteobacteria bacterium
CAAAGGAGTTTTTTATCTGTAAAGCTGTAAGCTCTTTGGAACTACCGGCCTAGCCGGTAGTTTTCTTGTTACAAAAATTGCCATTCGAAACCCGAATGGCAATTATCAACAATTACGACATCAGAACGCCAACACACCTCTTACCTCGGCATGATAATACTTCGTACCATAACTTGGTTTGTCATGATAAACACCAACACCCCAAGCATAGTAATAATTACCGTCTGTCGACGACCAAACCCAGTTATGCAACCGCATACCATCAATTTTAGCAAGCGCCTCATTAACAACTCTGAGGTTGGCCACCATATTATGCAACTGCATCTGCGCCGGCATAAAAACATCACCGGGTTTAATCCCGTTGCCACTATACTGCGCACACCATTCAGCCGCCGGAAAGTGCAATTTTTTTTCCTTACCCAATTCCAACAAAGCTTGAGTATTTGCCTGTCCGTCTTCAACATCCAAACAGTTAGTCATGCAAGAAGTCGTAGCCCATTGACGGCGTACCTCATCGGGCAACAAAATCAAACCGCGTTTACCTATCGGAGCGTTTTCTTGCGGATTAAGCCAAGCCACCACACCCCACAAATTCGGAAACGCATCAGCATTTGGAGCAAACTTTCCGCCCCAAAAAGCATACCAACCAACTTGAACCTTGATTTGGTTTTCTGATAAATTGTTCAATTCGTTCATGATAATAAAAATTTTAATAAGTAAATAATCGATAATTTGTTGCAGTCATAGCAGACCATCTCCCCAAAGTCAAACCTCAACTCGCATTCGCAAGAGAGTTTTTTGGGCTTAACACTCCTCAAAAAGCCACCACACAACGCACGGCCGACTGACTATAGTGTTTCAAATTGGTATATTGCTGAGCATTTTCAGCTTTAACCACCCAAGCATAGCAAGGATTATACTCGCTTGAAGTCCAAATATAACCACTCAACTTATCACCGCCGATTTTTTCCAACGCCTCATTGACAATTTTAACATTTTGAACAATGCGTAGCAATTGCTGTTTAGCCGGCATAAATCCATCTCCGGTCAGCACACCGTGTTTGTGATAATTCACACACCACTCGACCGCCGGAAGCAAAACTTTATAATTTCTGCCGTAAGTTAACAATTTCTGTGTATTGTTTTTCCCGTTATTTTCATCGCCAATTCTAGTGTCGCAAAGCGTTTCTGCCCATAGTCTTTTTACTTGCTCGGGCATCAAAATCAAACCTTTTTTGCCTTTGGGAGCATCTCTGTCGGCATTAATCCACGCCACCACCCCTTGCAAATTTCGATAAGCCTTCGGGTTTGCAGAAAATTTTCCATCTGCAAAAGCATACCAACCAACTTCAATGTCACTAACTGCTGTCAAATTTTTCACTGCAAAATTCATGATAATAAAAATTTAATAGATTAATAATTGATAATTTTTTGCAGTCATAGCAGAGCCATGAAGATAAGTCAAACAAAAAACTCCACAAAATCGGAGAGTTTTTATAAAAAATTTCCATTGCCAAACCGCGTATTTTTATTTATTGCCCGATTCGTGAAGACTAATACAAAAAAATTCCTCCGCAATCGGAGGAATTTTCTTACATTAACTAGCGGCTTTTTTTTGCTTGCTGCGGTCAACCAACAGCAAATCGGGCTTGCCTTGCTCGGCAGGTATTGGTGCACCGGCCCGCATACAATGCCCATCAATATAAGCCCCCGGCTCAATTGCAATCGAATTATGCGTAACATCACCAATCAGCTTAGCTGTTTTGGCAATAAAGAGCTTATCCACACTGGCCTTGCCTTGCAACATTCCGTACAAGTGCAACACTTTCGTATTAACCGAACCGCTTACGGCACCTTTCAAGCCCACCACCAGCTCATCACAAGTGATATCGCCTTCAACTCGTCCGTCAATATGAATAATTCCTTCCGAGATAATATCTCCTTTAACCAACGAACCTTCGCTCACAATGGTTGGCACCGGAACCCCAGATGTATTACGGCTCAACTTACGTGCAAATTTAAGATACAACAAACGTTTCAATTTTTTCATCACCACAAAACCTCCTAAGATTTCTTAGCTTTCATAAACGGCATCGGATCCACCGGCCGTCCTCTATACAAAACTTCATAATGCAAATGCGGACCGGTAGAACGGCCGGTATTTCCAACCTCACCTAAAGTATCATTATAGTCCACATGCTGACCTTTTTTAACATATATCTTGTGCATATGCCCATATTTGGTTGTAAATCCGTTTCCATGGTCCACCACCACCAAATTTCCATATCCACTGGCATATTCCGCCCGAATAACCTTACCTTTGGCCTGAGTTTTAATTTTATTTCCGGTACGGCTGGCTAAATCAATCCCCTTGTGGTATGCTCTTTTGTTTTGGAACGGATCAGGACGAGAACCAAAAGGCGATGTTACCCAGTAGCTCCATACCGGTTTACCAATCGGTACAAACTCAATCACTTCCTTATAATAAGCCAAATCATCAATATTCTTATAAATCGAGGCAATACTCTCATTCATCTGCTTATCTTTAATCACCGACTTCAAATCCGGCACATAAGGACCGCCTTTTCCGCCATCTTTTTTACTATTAGCCAAAGCATTAAAATATAGACCTTGCTTTCTAAGCGGCACATTAATCTCGGTAAAAGCACTCTTAATTTTTTGCACTTCTTTGGAAGTAATAGCCTTCATTTTTTCAAAGACTTCCATCTCCGCATTTCTGAGCTCTTCCATGGTATTTTGCATTTCAACCAATTGTGCCTTCAATTCATCGCGTTCAGATGCGGCAATATCGCGTTGCAAAATCGCCTCATTGATACTGATTTGTTGTGAGACCTTTTCATCGCTCACCCAATCATTTTGGGAAGTAATCTGCTTAATTTTACCTTCCAAAACTTCTGCTTGTTGTTTATATTTATCAAGTTCGGGCGAAGCATTTGCTTTGCGTTTTTCAATATTTTCAATCATATTGTTAACATTTTTGTGCAAATTCACAAAATCCCCCATCAGCTCCAAATATGCATGACGAGTTTGCACCAGCTCCAAATCCCGACTGTGCAAAATATTTCCGGTTCGGTTATAAAGATAATAAGAATAGAAACACCACAACCCCACCAAACAAATAACACAAAGCAACACCACCTGTGCCTTTGAGGTGATGGTCAAAACTTTTGCGCGTCCTTCGCTGCGAAAAATAATCTCCTTATCGGAAAAGAACTTTTTCTTTTCCGCATAACTTACGTGGTACTCTTTAGCTTTTTTATTAACTTTACGTTTCATCAAAACCTATCCGGTTATTAACACATTCTTAACACAATCACACCTTATACCAAAAAAAATATAAAAATACAGCATTTTTTAACAACTTATCCAACGCCGCAAAATAAAAACTTGTATTTCTTAGCGATTCGTAACACAATTAACCGCAAAATTCAAACAAGGACGAAGCACCATGAAAAAAAATCATACCAATACTTGGGAACTCATCAGCACCTGGTTTTATGTCGGCAAAGCCCGTCATGCTCCCGGTACGGTCGGCTCTCTTGCGGCCTTACCGTTGGTTTACCTGCTCAATTCATATTTAGGCTCCGGCAGTGTTGTAGTATTTGTGGTATTGGTTTCTCTGTTAGGGATTATTGCCGCCGAAAAATATTCCGAAGAACTAGGCATTAAAGACCCCGGAATGATTGTGGTTGATGAAGTTGCCGGTCAATCTTTGACCTTGGTTTTTGCCGGCATCAATTTATATTTATACTTAATTGGCTTTGTTTTGTTTCGGGTCTTAGACATTTTCAAACCCTGGCCGATATCCTGGGCTGATCAAAAAGTTCCCGGCGGTTTGGGCATCATGCTTGACGACCTCATTGCCGGTTTTATTGGTATGGTTTTGATATTTCTCTTAAAAGTCTATGCCTTTTAGCCGTTAAAATTCCGAATTTTCGTCCAAGATAATAAATTCATCCGGTCCGGCAAAATTGAGCACCACTCTGGCGCGTTCTTCCAACATATCCAAATCCAAACTTGAAGACGACAACAAACGCACTTTGTCTTCCAACTGCACTTTTTGTTCATGATAGCTGGCGGCAATTTTCTCGGCCTGAGCAATTTCTTTTTTGAGATACATATACTTGAGAAACCCGCGCTCACCGTTGATTGCATGGTACATAAAATAGAAAAACAGAAAAATACAAATCAGCAAAAAGCTGGAATTTTTAATCCGATTCTGTAGTTCCATTAACAATCCCATTTTAGGCTTTCCTCACCAACAAATTAAATTAGTCTTGAGCCCGACTCACGCGGTGCTATAAATATTAATGGAACATATTTAAGTTAAAAATTAGTTACGACAATAAAATTTTTAGCAAACTTTCGTCAAAAAATTAATTTGCCACACAGTCATTGCCTTTCCACTTCCACCCCGTCACGATTCCGTTTTGGAGCAAGAACGAAGTTTGGCAAATTTGTGTCACTTCATATCCGACCAACTCATTATAAGGAGTAAAATCATATTCACCGTCAAAAGGGGTAAACACCTCATCAACATTAGGCTCTTGACCGGGATTATAGATATAATATTGCGCCGGCACATACATATCATCGGCTTTGGTAAAAGTAATCACCTTGTCGCCGTTATCAAGGATTTTCATTGCGCTTGGCTGTCCCCAGCTTTGGACAAGTTGTTGCTCGCTTTTGCCCACCCAAGTATTAAGCTTGGCATCATATTTTTTAGTCGTGGCACAACTTATCACAAATAGCAAACTCAGTCCGAGAATAATCCAGATTCGCATATCACCCTCCCGAGAAATTACTCCGCTAAAAGAGATAAGCTGTAATTATAAACTTTCAAGCCGATACTTTAGTATGGATTAGAAAATTTTAAAACGCAAAAACTCCGAGATTTTTTCACAAAATCCCGGAGTTTTTATTCTTGAAACTTTTTTAACTGGTGCCGGTTAT
>CALXUQ010000068.1 GCA_944391725.1 uncultured Alphaproteobacteria bacterium
GTATTATAATGATTGGGCGGCTTGCTAAAATATGTCTTTAAGGGGGATTTAGGGGCCAAACTGTAACTAGAACAGTCGACCTTCTTCGTTATGCGCAAGACATACTTATACCGGTCGCTCCCCATTCAAGGAGCTTTCTTTCTGTATAAGGAGTTTCGACACTCCACACTCGGCTCACCCGAGTGCAGCTTAAGCTTATCTTATCTCACAAATTTTGCAAGAATAATTTATCTGAAGATGGGCGCGAAACAAAAAGTAACATTATTTGTGGCTGATATGGTGATTTGAAGTTGCCTTTTGGATTAATTCTGCCACAATATGCTCATTGATAAATTTTGATGTATGGAGTTTTTTATGGCTGATAAACTTTTTGGAACTGATGGTGTGCGTGGTGTGGCAAATGTGTTTCCGATGGTGCCCGATTTTGCGATGAAGTTGGCAATGGCTTGTGCGGTTACTATCTGCACCAATCATCATAAGGTGGCAATCGCCAAAGATACCCGAATTTCCGGTGATATGCTGGAGGCGGCGCTGATTGCAGGTTTTACGGCCAGTGGTGTTGAGGTGGTGAGTTTGGGGGTTTTACCAACACCGGCACTCACTATGTTGACGCCCGAATTCAAAGTTGATATGTCGGTGATGATTACGGCCTCTCACAATCCGTATCACGACAATGGTATCAAACTCATTGGGGCTGATGGCAATAAGCTTTCTGATGCTCAAACATCGCGAATCGAAACCTTGGTGGCTGAAAATGCCTTTACTCTTAATCCCGATGCACTGGGACGGGTGCAAATTGACAACACTGCGGTTGCGCGTTATGAACAGAAAATCAAATCGCTGTTCCAAGGTTCGCCACTCAAAAATATGAAAATCGTACTTGATTGCGCCAATGGGGCTTTTGCCGCTTTTGCTCCGGAATTGTTGCGGAGTTTGGGTGCGGAAGTAATTGCAATCGGTAATACTCCCGATGGGCTCAACATCAACATGGTCTGCGGCTCCACTGCCACCCGGCTTATGCAATAAACCGTGGTATCCACTAACTCTGATATGGGAATTGCGCTTGATGGCGACGGCGACCGCATTATTGTTTGTGATGAAAAAGGAAACCGTTTGGGCGGCGACCAAATCTTGGCGTTTGTGGCGACTTATTTGCAACAGCATAACCGTCTTAAAGCCAACAGTGTGGTGGCAACCGTGTGGTCAAACTTGGGGTTGGAAAAATATTTGCAGACACTTGGTATCAAATATTTCCGCACTGCGGTGGGTGAACGTCATGTGACTGAAAAAATGCGCGAAATCGGGTCAAATTTCGGCGGAGAAGAATCCGGACACATGGTGCAGTTTGACTTTGGGCCGACCGGTGATGGCTTGGTGACCGGTATCACCATGGCGGCCGGAATTTTGCAAACGGGCAAGAAAATGAGCCAAATTTTTCCGGTGTTTGAAAAATGTCCTTGCGAGATTAAAAATCTGCGTTTTGCCAACAAAGAGATTATTGCAAAAATTCTTGAAGATGCTATAGTGCAACAAGTGATTGACGAATCGGCACAAATGGCGCAATCTGCCGGAGGTTCGGTGATTGTGCGAAAATCCGGTACGGAGCCGCTGATTAAGGTACGGGTTGAGGCCGAAAACCCCGAAGTTGTAAAACTGGCGGCAGATAAAATTATAACTAAAATATCGGAATTTATGTAGAACTGACAATAAGTTGGTAATCTTTTGTTTACTATATGAGAGTATTATATCTTAAATGTTAGGCAAATATTCTCATGTGGAGTAAGAGGATGGCAAAAACAATGACAGTAGAATTTGACTGGTACAAAAATAAAAACATGAGCGTCAAATTGCGCGGAAGTGCAGCTTTGGCCGCCTCATACATTAAGCCGGTGCAGATTAGTGCTTTTTCTAAAACGCGCTATGTGTGGCCTTCTTCGTTGAACAATGATTCTCGCTATATGACACGCAAAGTGTTTGGTAAAGAGATGCCCAATGTTTAGAGGTTTGATTGCATTTGTGACCTCCGGCGCACTGCTTAATCCGGTTATCCTGATTGGTGTGGTTATGGGGGTAATTATGGGTGTGCGCTTGGAGTTTGAGACTTTTATCAATATTTATAAAAGTTCTCATATGTATCTTTTGGCTCTTTGCGTTTCGGCTTTATATAATCTGATTTTTAATCGCGTATACAAAGAAAGTGGCCACATTAACTATGGCGCCATATTTGAAAATGTAATTATGTTTGCGGTCAAATTTGTGTTGGCGAACGTATTTTCTTATCTGTTTATGTATATGATAGGTTTCTAAACGCTGATGTCAATGTTTTGACCAAGTGTTTCGGAGGCAGAAACAACACGGCTATTGTCGGGATTGAGCAAAATTTCGACCGCTTGCTGTTGGGCCTCAATGTTGGTCTTTATCAACGACATTTGGAGCGATTGCATCGCTAAAGCATATGAACTGATGGCGCCTAAGTCGGACACGTTTTTTCTCCAAACTGTTTTTTATCTTCAACAAAACTTATTATATCACAAAAATCTTAATCTTTCACTAAATTTTTAGTTCAGTAAAACATAAGTTTACGCTTGACAAATTGGTGCGTCGTCAATATGAATGAAAGTATTAGAGCTGTATTGAAAGGGTTGAATATGAAAAAACTGTTTTATTTGGTTTTGGTGGTCTTGATTGTGCTGGTGATTGGTAGTTTTGTGAAAACTAGCGGGGAGCCGGTCGAGGCTGTTTCTGATGAGATAATGGATGTGGTGGCTTGTGATTGCGAGGCCGAGTGCACTTGCGATGAAAGCGATGAAAATTGCGCTTGCGCCATCCAAAGAGCCGCTTGTGACTGCGATGCCATTGCTAATGGTCTTAGTGATGAGATTGTGGCTGAAGAAGTAGTGGAAGAAAATCCGGAAGAAACCAGTCATGAAGACGAAACTATTGTTTCGGAATAGGCGGTTGTAAGATAACTTATCGGAGCCTTGCTTGGTGCAGGGCTCTTTTTTTATATAAATATTTGGAAATATTATTTGAACGAATTTTACTTTTTGAAAAGCGTTTTTCTATTGTTTTTTTGAGCGGAATGCTTATATTAACGCCGAATGATATATGAGGAGAAATAATATGAAAGTTGGAATTATCGGAGCCGGTTCGGTTGGTAGCGCAACCGCTTTTGCGCTGATTATGCGCGGTGTGGCTCGTAAAGTGGTGTTGATTGATGCTAATGAACAAAGAGCAATGGCGGAGGCGATGGATATTGCTCATGCAACCCCGTTTGCTTATGCTAACAAGGTAAAGTGCGGTACTTATAAAGATTTGGAAGGCGCAGAAGTGGTGATTGTGACTGCCGGCGCTAACCAAAAACCAGGTGAAACTCGTATCGACCTCTTGGGACGCAATGTGAAAATTTTTGAGAGCATTATTCCGCAAATCGTGGCGGCCGCTCCTAACACAACCTTGTTGATTACGGCTAACCCGGCTGATATTATGACCGAAGTAGCACTCAAACTTTCCGGTTTCCCGCGGGAAAGAGTTATCGGTAGCGGTACGGTTTTGGATACTTCGCGGTTTAGAACTTTGCTCGGATATTATTTGGGCGTTTCTCCAAAATCTATCCATGCCAATGTCTTGGGTGAGCATGGTGATAGCGAAGTTGTGGTTTGGTCAAACGGTGATGCCGGTACGGTCCAAATTGAAGAATTGGCTAAGATGATCGGCAAGCCTTTTACTCCGGAAATTAAGGCCGAAATTGATAGCAATGTTCGTAATGCGGCTTATAAAATTATTGATGGCAAAGGGGCAACCTTTTATGGGATTGCCGGAGCTTTGTGCCGGATTTGTCAAGCAATTACTACCAATGAATATGCAATTTTGACGGTGTCTTCTCATCATGATGATGTGGAAGGGGTTAAAGATGTATGCTTGTCGCTGCCTACCGTTGTCGGAAAACGCGGTGTGCATAGTGTGATTTATCCTAAATTCTCTGCAGAAGAAAGCAAACTCCTGCGTGAAAGCGCCGAGAAAATTAAGGAATATTCTGATCAGGCTCTTGAGATTATTTCGAAAAAAGCTTAAAAAGTTTATTCTTGTCGTTGCAATTCCTCTCTTTTGCTGTATACTCCGGCAAAAGAGAGGATTTTTTTATGGTCGAAGTGGTAACATTGGGCTGTCGGATTAATGCTTATGAATCCGAAGTGCTAAAAGAAAAATTAGCCGGGGTGGAAAACCTGATTGTGGTTAATACTTGCGCAGTGACCGGAGAGGCCGAGCGTCAGTGTCGGCAAGAAATTCGGAAATTGCGGCGCGATAATCCGAATGCACGAATTGTGGTAACCGGTTGTGCGGCGCAGGTTGCT
>CALXUQ010000069.1 GCA_944391725.1 uncultured Alphaproteobacteria bacterium
TAAGGCGTTTGCTGGCACCATTAGGGTTACACCCGCTTATGAAGAACCACCGGCTAAGCCGGTGGGTTACTTTTTTATTGTTTATTGGGGAGCAAGCTCACCAATCTGGTTACAAAATTTTTGATAGTCTCCACTCTGGTTGCATAGTCTTCCAAATTGCGCTCAATCAAGATTTTTTGATCCGGACGTACCTTAATGGCTCCAAAGGAACGAGCAATTAGGTCCATCAGTTTTTCCGGTGCACCAAACACATTGTTACGAAAACCAATCAGCACCCCTTTAGCTCCGGCTTCAATCTTATCAACATTAGCTTGTTTACACAAAATTTTGATTTCCACCGTCTTTAAGAGATTGTCAACCTCAGCAGGCAGCTTGCCAAAGCGGTCAATCAGCTCTTCTTTCATATCGGCAATCGCCTCTTTGTCGGCAATTTCACCAATCCGCTTATAAAGTCCCAAGCGCACACCCAAATCGCGCACATAAGATTCGGGAATCATAATCGGGATACCGGTCGTAATTTGGGGAGCCCATTCTTCGGCAGCAAGCGCTTGCGGGCTAAATTCACCGGCTTTAAGGCGGCGAATTTCCTCTTCAAGCATATGTTCATAAAGTGCAATTCCCACTTCTTTAATATGCCCCGATTGCTCCTCACCTAAGATATTTCCCGAACCGCGAATATCCATATCATGACTGGCCAAAGAGAAACCGGCTCCAAGAGTGTCGAGTGCCTGCAAAATACTAAGCCGACGTTCTGCCACCGGCTTAAGCACTTTTTGTTTGGGAATGGTAAAATAGCAATATCCGCGAAGTTTTCCGCGTCCGATACGTCCTCGCAGTTGATATAGTTGAGCCAAACCAAACATATCGGCACGATGCACAATCATGGTGTTCACGCTTGGCATATCAATACCCGATTCAATAATGGTGGTCGAAAGGAGCAAATCAGCTTTGCCATCGGCAAAATCATTCATCACGGTTTCAAGCTGTTTGACCGGCATTTGCCCATGCGCCACCGCAATCCTAATGTCGGGAACTAATTCGCGCAAATCTTTTTCCACGCCAAAAATGTCTGACACCCGCGGACAAACAAAGAACACCTGCCCGCCGCGATATTTTTCACGATAAATAGCTTCTTTAATCATCACGCGGTCATAGGGCATAACAAAGGTACGTGCGGCCAGTCTATCCACCGGAGGAGTAGCAATAATGCTGAGTTGTTTCACTCCGGTCAAAGAAAGTTGCAAAGTTCTGGGGATTGGCGTTGCGGTCAAGGTCAGGACATGGACATCAGACTTAAATTGCTTGAGCTTTTCCTTGTGCGCCACCCCAAAATGTTGTTCTTCATCAATGATAAGAAGTCCAAGATTGCAAAACTTAATATCTTTGGCCAAAAGTGCGTGTGTTCCAATCACAATCTCGACCGAACCGTCGGCTAAACCTTGTTTGGTTTCAGCGGCTTCTTTGGGTGTAACCAGACGAGATAACATCTTAACCCGAATGGGAAAACCCTCTAAGCGCTTTTTGAAGTTGTAATAATGCTGACGCGCCAGCAAAGTGGTGGGGACAATAAGAGCTACTTGCGCCCCCGAAGACGCCACCGCAAAAGCGGCCCGAAGTGCCACCTCGGTTTTGCCAAACCCCACGTCACCACAGACTAGACGGTCCATCGGGATACCGCAGTTTAGGTCTTGCAAAACATCAGAAATGGCATTGAGTTGATCATCGGTTTCGTTATAAGGAAACTTGGAGCAAAATTCATCATACAAACCTTGCGGAGGCACAAATGACTCTGCCTTTTTGAGATGTCGCTCGGCCGCAATGCGAATAAGTTTTTCGGCAATGTCGCGAATACGCTGTTTGACTTTGGCTTTTTTAGCTTGCCAGGCCAGACCGCCTAAAGTATCAAGTTGAATATTGTCATCTTCAATGCCATATCGCGATATAACATCAATATTTTCTACCGGCACAAACAACTTGGCATCGTTAGCATATAAAATTTTCAAGCAGTCATGGGGGGCACCGCCGGCCATAATATTTTCCAAGCCCAAGAATTTACCGATACCATGCTCAATATGTACCACCAGTTCGCCCACCGCAAGGGACGAAACATCGGCAATAAAATCTTTAGATGTCACTTTTTTGGTTGTCCGCCGATGCTGACGTTCGCCCAAAATATCTTGCTCCGAAATCAAGCACCAACCATCAGCCCGAAAACCATGAGCCAGATTAGCCACCACCAACACCACTTTGGAATGAGCTTTGTGAACAGCCTCTTCCCAGTTTTCGGCAAAAGTCATATCGGCAGTTTCATATTCGCTCATCAGCGAGAACAACCTCTCGCGCGACCCTTCCGAATAAGCAAAAATTATGCGCTTGAGTTTTTTATATTCACTCAAATAATCTTTAAGCTCGCGATAGACCTGTCCGGGATTAATACTTTTGCTAAAAGAGAAATCGCGCGCTGGGATACCGTCGGCATTTAGCACTTTGTCATCTTCGGGAATACTAAGCGAGGTTAGCTTGATGAGCTTGCGGTTTGAGATAATATTTTGAAATTGTTCGGGACGCAGATATAAAAGTTCGGGACTAATCGGACGATAAGCATCAACCTCCGACATAGATTTAATTTCCAAAGCTTCCAAACGTGCCTTGTAATAGTCAGCCACGCTTTCGGCTTTGGAAGCGGCGGCTTCATCAACATTTTTGCCGCAGATTACATAGGCTAAAGGCAGATAATCAAACAAGTTTGGCAATGGGTCTTCATAAAAGAAAGGTAACCAGTTTTCCATACCGATATATTTTCGTCCGGCCGAAATTGCCTCATAAATTTCATCATCTTTGAAAGAAGCCCCGAAAGCCTCGC
This sequence comes from uncultured Alphaproteobacteria bacterium, assembly GCA_944391725.1. Taxonomy (GTDB): domain Bacteria; phylum Pseudomonadota; class Alphaproteobacteria; order RF32; family CAG-239; genus MGBC133411. Next base: position 2,864 of record CALXUQ010000069.1, read on the forward strand.
GATATTTGCCACGAAAAGTTTTGATAGTGTTGGCATCAAGCAATGCCTCACTCATCACCTTAAAGGAATAAGATTTGAGTTCACCGGTAGTCCGCTGGCTCATGGCATCAAAAGTGCGGATACGCTCCACCTCATCATCAAAAAGATCAATACGAAGCGGCTCGGTAGTACCAACCGGAAAGATATCAATAATATCGCCGCGCACAGCATATTCACCGGGCTCCATCACCTGCTCCACGCGATTATATCCGTTAATGGCGGCATAATGAAGGAATTCGTTAAAATCGAGCTTTTTGCCGACTGCCACATCTTTTAGCGAGTTGCGAAAGATTTTTGCCGGTGGGAGTTTTTGGAGTACCGCCCCAATACTAGTGACAATAATCCGTGGAGTTTTCGGATTAGGGCTCATCACCAGTTCAGAAAGAGTTTCAATACGCTGGGCAATGATAGATACGTTAGGAGAAACCCGATCATAAGGCACGGTATCCCAAGCCGGAAAGCGCAAGATTTTTGCTTGCGGCGCAATAAACTCAAGCAAATCGGCAGTTTTGGCCAGTTCATTACCATCAGAAACAATATAGATAATATCGGCTTTAGCTTTCTTAAGCCATCCGTTGATTAAAAAGGCATCAAAGCCCTCCGGCACAGAAGAAATTGTATATCCGGACAATTTTTCAATATCATCAAACATAGAAGCATATATAACGAATTGGAAGTAAAAAGTAAAGTTATATTTCCGCATATTTGGCTTACTGATACCAATAGCGTCATCCCTCAAGTACGTTAACATTATTTAGAGTCATCCCTCGTGTTCTAAAAAAATACAAAATAGAGTCATCCCTCGATTGCGGAGCAATCGTCAAGGGATCTACGAATTAACCTAGATATCACCGATTTGAAAATAAAGCCAAGACCTCCAAATAATTCATTGACCTAATATAAACATATACGATACAATCACAACATGAAAACCATGTACGTATATATAATGACCAACAAAAACAACACTGTTCTTTATGTCGGTGTCACCAATGATTTATTGCGTAGGACATGGGAACATAAAAACAATATATTAGAAGGCTTTTCCAAACAATATAATCTGCATAAGCTTGTATATTTTGAAACATTTCCAGATGAAATTTCCGCCATTACTCGTGAAAAATATCTAAAGAAATGTTATCGCAAAACCAAAGAAAAATTGATAAATGAAAAAAATCCACAATGGAATGATTTATCTGAAAATTTTTATTAACAAACTCGAAGGCCCCTTGATGGCTGTTACCACAGCCAAGGGGTGACATTTTATTTTAGAGTCATCCCTCAAGTACGTTAACATTATTTAGAGTCATCCCTCGTGTTCTAAAAAAATACAAAATAGAGTCATCCCTC
>CALXUQ010000070.1 GCA_944391725.1 uncultured Alphaproteobacteria bacterium
ATTCTCTGGCACGGCTTAAAGGTCGGAGTTTGAGGTTAGTAGAGTAGTTTTTAGGGCGAGAAAAGCTTGAGCGTATACAGAAATACGTGAGCTTTTCGAGACCCGCTAAAACTGCTCTAATAACCCAAAATACGAGCTTTAAGTTAAATGGGCATGGACATAATCGTATTATAAGCCTTAATCGCTGTGTCGCGTACGGAAACGACCGTGTTAAGAGCCATCTCGGCATTGGACACGGCTAAAACCACATCTTGAATATCTGCTTTGCCTTGAATGGCTTTAAGCGTCATATCCTCACCGGTTTTTGAAAGGTCGACCGCTTCGTCAACGGCAGATTTAACTAGATTTTGAAACTCGTTGCTAATGGTAGGCTTGGGCTCAGAAACCGGAACATTCCCCCCAATCCGGCTCAGCGCTTGTTGATAAGCATTAAGTGCACTCGAAATATTGCTGACCATTTTGTTTTCCCCTTAACTTATTTCAATAAATCCAACACCTTTGAGTTCATATCGCGGGCAGTTTTCATCACATTTAAATTTGCTTCATAAGTGCGTTGTGCCTCTTTCATATCCATCATCTCAATCAGTGGATTGACATTTGGCAGCGACACATAACCTTGCTCATCGGCGGCCGGATGATTAGGCTCATATTTTTTCTCAAACGGAGATTGGTCTTTGACCACCTTTTCGACCTTGACCAGCTCCGCTCCGTTAGCCTCATCGAGATAATTTTTGAACACCGGCACTTGGCGACGATAAGGCTCCCCGCCGGGTGTGGTTGCAATTGAGTCGGCATTAGCCATATTTTCGGAGATTAGGCGCAAACGCTCGGCTTGAGCTTTCATTCCCGAAACTGCAATATCTGCTGCCACCGTCAAATTACTCATTTATCCCTCACCTAACCGTTAATCTTAGTGTTAGCCGTGTTCAGCATGGTTTGATATTTCCCATACAAGGTAATGATACGATCATATTCGCTTTTACTTTTGCTGATTTGGTTCATCTGGTCTTCCAGCACCACACCGTTACCATCAATGGTCAGAGCCGTAGTAGGTTTAGGCGTATAGAGCTTGTATCCGCCGTAATTATTACCCACCCCGGATAAATGTTTCTCGTTAGTGAGCACCATTTTGAGCTGAGAAGAAAATTCAGAAGGACCAAAATCAGGACGTTTAAGGTCCTTAGGGAGGTAGCCCGGCGTATTGGCATTAGCCACATTGGCCGCCAACACCTTTTGTCGCTCGGTCTGAAATTTGATATTTTGATTAGCGGCCGCAAACACCGCCAAACTGTTCAAATCCATGATTTGCTCCCCAATTGAGACATAAACAACACGTTATGCCGTATCTGATGCAAGATTCGTGCCATCTAAAAAAGACTTGTCAAATCATTCCCCAATGATTACAATAAGTTAAGTAAACTTAACCAGACAGGAACACAAGCATCATGTCTAAGGCAGATGATAGCAGAAAAAACGCCCAGCTCAATCCCGATTTAGAGTTATCCTCAAAATATGCGGTTGCCCTAGGCTACAATGCCGAGCAAAACCGCGCTCCGGTTGTGTTAGCCAAAGGTCAAGGCCAAGTTGCCGAAAAAATCATCCAAATCGCGATAGATAACGATATAGAGATTCGCCAAGATGAAGATTTGTTACAGATTTTGAAAGCCGTAGACATCAATGAAGAGATTCCGGTTGAAGCTTTTGCCGCCGTTGCGGAAATAATTTCCTACATTTATCAGAAAAATGGTAAGACCCTCAATGCTGGCCAGCCATAAAAAAAGGCTCTGCATTGCAGAGCCTTAAAAGGGTTAATAATTTTATTCGAAAATAAACCCTTCATCTTTTGAAGGATCAGCCGGCACAAAATCTTCATCAAAACACTCATCTCCGATATAAAGCATTCCGGTATGTGCCGAAACAATAAAGTTCATCGGTCCTGATTTTGCCACCAACCAAAACCGTTCTATCCCCTCACTATGAGCCTCAACCAAAGGTAACGGGTGCTCCAACGGTGCCTCTTTCCAAATACGCTGCGGATAGATTTTGCAGGCTTCTTTATCAGAAAGATACTCACCTTTACTTTCGTGCAGTTTTCCGCCGTCAAAATGCCAAAAAGCCTCTTTGCCGGCATAATCCTTTTTGCCCAGACTTTCCGGATAAGAGTAATAGCTCACCCCCTTCGGAGAAATCTTGAGCTCTTGGGCTTTAGAGTTCACCTCATAAAACGCAGCTCCTTGATCTACGGCCCAAAACAGATGATTGTCCTTTTCTGCCAAATCAACAGAAATTAGCGGTGACATCACCAAGGAATTACATCCCTCTTCCACAAACTTATGCGCAAGAATGAATTTTAAGGCATCAAACTTGGATAATACCGGCTCGGTCTGTTCAATCAGTCCGACACTCCACTCCTGATTTTTAACCTTGGCATACATAAAACGATTTTCCTGATAAATTTCTTCATCAGCACCAATATACTGTACATACGGAGTAGATAAAACAACACGAACTCGCAGTTCAGAGATGAAAAACAACGTCCACACTTGTTTGCGCCGCTTATTACGTTCACCCTCATATTCCGTCACATTCCAAGTCCACATCAGAGCCAACTGCCCGGAAGTGTTAAAGGCTAAACAGGCATCGCTTAAATCAATCACCGGAGCAATGGAGGTTCGCTTAACTTTCAAACCATAATTTAATGCAAAGTAAGCTCTGAACATAGGTTCCAAGTCACGCGCCAAATCAGTCAGATTAAGCTGACGTTCTGAATAATAATTTTTCTGTTCCATAAATATAAAAATTAAGATTAATACTGTTTTACGGAGCATAAAGTAGCACAATCTCTCCCCTAAAGCAAGGATAATTATGCCAAAAAAGCCAATTTTACAAAACTGTAACTAAAAGCAGGCTATATTTTTTCAATCACCGCCAGGAAAAATCCGTCCGTTCCGGTTGAAAGCGGAGAAAGGCGCAAATATTCATTGGAGTGACAAGGATAAGGAGCGGATAATTTTTGCTCCCATAACGAGCGCAAATTAAGCAACCGCAAATCGGCATGAGCTTTGACAAACGGCTCCACGATATTTTCGTTTTCATCTTTGAAGATTGAACAGGTAATATAAATAATTCGGCCGCCGGACTTGGTTTTGCTATAAGCAATATCCAGGAGTTCGCTCTGAGTTTGGTTGAGCTTTTGCAAGTGCTCGGGCGTAAGACGAAATTTGGCATCGGGACAACGGCGCCAAGTTCCACTGCCGGAGCAAGGCGCATCAAGGATAAAGCGGTCAAAATCGCGGTCCGTATCGGCAATAATGTCGGTCAGCTCAATATTTTTAATCCCCAAACGCTGCATCCGCGGTTTAATTTCTTCCAGACGAGAGGAAGAAATGTCATGAGCCAAGATTTTGCCTTGATTATTCATCAGATAAGCCAATGCCAAACTTTTGCCGCCTGCCCCGCAACAATAATCAATAATTTTGAGATTTGGGTTTACATCGCACATAATTGCCGCAATCTGCGAGGCCTCGTCCTGGACTTCAATTTCTCCGTTTTGGTAAGCCATACAGTTGCCAAGACTGATACGATGCAGGCTGCGAATACCGATTGGAGAGTATGGACAAGGCTCAACTTCATAACCTTCGGATACGAGTTCGGAAATAACTTTGTCACGATTTTTTACGTTAATTCTGAAATCTGCCATTGCCGGTTGATTCAAAGCCTTAAGAAATTCGACATCGTTAATTTTTTCAAAAATCCATTTTGGAGTTTCTGCTTCCACATAAGGCGGATAAGGTTCATCGTTTTCGGTGGAAAGAAGTTCCAGTTCTTGAGGAGAAAGTTTGGAGGGTGCATATTTCTCCCCGCTAAAAATTTCTGTCGGGTCGTCCATGGTAAACTGTTTGATGTATTGCAACAAAAGAGACCGCGGTTGATTAGATTTGGTTACAAATTCTAGTTTCATACGGTTGCGAATAATATCCCAAACCGTATCGGCAATAAAGCGGCGATCTTTGGAACCGATATATTTGCGCTCCCGCATATAGTTGTTAATAATTTTATCGGCGGGAGTTAAGGAGTTGAAAATGGCTTCCAACAGTTCCAAAATTGCTTGATAACGTCCTGCTTGTTGCATCAAAAAACCTCATAAAACTGCTCTAATAACCCAAAATACGACCTTTAAGTTAAAGGTCGGATAGTGAGGGGAATAATAAGATTTCAGAG
>CALXUQ010000071.1 GCA_944391725.1 uncultured Alphaproteobacteria bacterium
CTCTTCGGAACAATCGGTTATCGTACACAAGGACATTTATGACGAGGTTCGCAAAGAGTTTGAATATCGCGGTGCTTATCTCTTGGATAAGAAAGAAAAAGAAAAAGTGGCCAAAACCATTGTCATCGACGGAAAACTTAACTCCAAAATCGTTGGTCAGCCGGCAGCAAAAATTGCCGAAATGGCAGGTGTAAAAGTTCCGGCTAACACCAAAGTTTTGATTGGCGAAGCTCAAAAAATCGGTCCGGCTGAAGAGTTTTCTTATGAGAAACTTTCTCCGGTTTTGGCAATGTATAAAGCCCAAGACTTTAACCAAGCGGTCGAAATGGCTCGCGACTTGGTTAATTTTGCCGGCCCCGGACACACCTCGGTACTCTACACCGCCAACCAAAACGCAGACCGCATTAAGCATTTCTCCGAAGTGGTTGAAACCGGTCGTATGCTGGTTAACACCCCATCGTCGCAAGGCGGTATCGGTGATCTTTATAACTTCCGTCTTGACCCGTCGCTAACTTTAGGGTGCGGCTCTTGGGGCGGCAATGCAGCCAGTGAAAATATAGGAGTTAAACATCTGATGAATATTAAAAATGTGGCCGAAAGACGCGAAAATATGTTGTGGTTTAGAGTTCCGCCGAAAATCTACTTCAAACGCGGGGCTGTCGGTTTTGCTTTGCGCGAACTCTGCGGCCGCAAAAAAGCTTTGATTATTACCGATAAATCGCTCTTCCAATTGGGATACACCAAAAAAGTTACCGATGTGTTGGAAGATATGGGAATTGCTTTCCAAATCTTTTCAGAAGTGGCACCGGATCCGGATACCGACACGGTTAACCGCGCACTAACCCTGGCTCGCAGCTTTGAACCGGACACCATCATTGCACTGGGCGGCGGTTCTCCGATGGATGCGGCTAAAATCGTGTGGTTGATGTATGAACATCCGGAAGTTAAATTTGATAATTTGGCTATGCGCTTTATGGATATCAGGAAACGCGTATGTATGTTCCCGGAGCTTGGTTCTAAAGCTTATATGGTGGCTATTCCGACCACATCGGGTACCGGTTCGGAAGTGACCCCGTTTGCGGTGATTACGGATTCAAACACTCACATTAAATACCCGATTGCCGACTATGCTTTGTCGCCGAATATGTCAATTATTGATCCGGATTTGGTACTAACCATGCCCAAAGGATTGGCCGCGGCATCAGGTATTGACTCTCTTACTCACGCCTTGGAAGCTTTGGCTTCGATTATGGCAACTCCGTTTACCGACGGTATTGCTTATGAAGCCATTCGGCTGATTTTTGACAATCTTGCCGTTTCGGTCAACGACGGAGCCAACAATCCGATTGCGCGTGAAAATATGCACTATGCCGCCACCATGGCCGGTATGGCATTTGCTCAAGCTTTCTTGGGAGTTTGCCACTCTATGGCTCACAAACTCGGGAGTGCTTATAACATTCCGCACGGTATTGCGAATGCACTTCTGATTAGCCAAGTGGTGAAGTTTAACTCTAACGATCGTCCGACCAAGCAAGGTACTTTCTCGCAATATCATTATCCGGAGGGCAAACGCCGCTATGCCAAAGTGGCTGAGTTCCTTAACCTCGGTGGCAAAAATGATGATGAGAAAGTGGCTAACCTGATTAAGGCGATTGAGAAACTCAAGAAGAGCATCAATATCCCGGCTTCTATCAAAGACTGGGGTGTTGATGAAAAAGTCTTCCTTGAGAACTTGGATAACCTTTCAGAACTGGCGTTTGATGACCAATGCACCGGCGCAAACCCGGCTTATCCGCTGATTTCTGAAATCAAGCAGATGTATTTAGACGCGTTTTACGGACGTATCTAAGCAACTGCTTTTAAGAAAATGCCCTCTGTTTTCAGAGGGCATTTTTTGTATTAGCCGTTTAGCTTGTTATCGCGACAAATTTGGCGAAAGATGGCATGCTCATAGTCGTTGGTGACTTGTTCAAGCATTAATTGTGTATGAAACAAACCCATTTGCCCAAGAGCGCAGGTCAAGCGCTTAAGATCATTATAGATATGGCTGATTTCGTTAGATTCTACATCAATATTCATGTGATTTTCTTTGTTGGCGCAATTCATTTCTCTTCCTTATTATTACTGCGGTTTGGTCACTGATGTTGAATGGCTGCTGAAAATACATACAATTATCACGCCACTCGCCTTCTTGCTCCATTAGGCGGTCCGGATGATCCGTAAACTTGAGGATATCCTTGGCTTCTTGAATATCTACCAAGATTGGGACCAAATCCATATTGGAGCGTTTTATCCCCGGGGCACCTTCCACCGGATGATAACCGAACTTTGACCAATGCGGCAAAAGCTCGCGGCGGCAAAGCCCGTAAATTTTGGTTATGCCTTTGGCACTGCAAATATCAAGTGCCTTTTGACGAATTTGTTCGGCCAGCGGAGTCCGACGGTATTCGGGCAAAACAGCCATGCGCTCTAACTTGGCAAAATCTTTGAACTGATGAATGCGTACAGTTCCGGCCGGCTCTCCGTTTACGGTGGCTAAAATGTATGTGCAGCAAAGCTCGTTGGCTCCAAACTCAAGAGAATATGGCAGTTTTTGTTCGCCGACAAATACTATGGCTCGAATGGCGACAACTTTTTGATAATCGTCAAGAGAGTTAACTACGTTGATTTTTATATCATTTTCCATAGACATTTACTTTTCACTACACTAATATTTGTATGTTTAGTATTTTACCTGCAATCGCTATAGTTTTAGAAGGGGTTATTTTTATATAACTGATATATAATATGAATATAAACGAACAATTATCCATAACCAGAAGCTTAATTATTATGAGTGAGACTATTGCTACATGCGGATACACCAAAGCTGCGGCCAATTTGGGGATGCAGCAACCTAATGTTTCGGCGGCAATGCATGAGTTTGAAGAAAAACTAAAAGTTAAGCTTTTCTCCAATGTGCCTCACGGTGTTGTGCCAACCGAGGCGGCGCTTGAGCTCAATAAGTATGCCTTACAGCTAAAAGCAATGCTGCATACGGTGCAAAATTACTCGTTGTCGGCACATCAGTATTCCGGCACTATCCGTTTGTGGATGACTGATGGGTTCGGCTCTTTTTGCTTGGCCCGTCAGATGACGGAATTTTGCAAACAATTTCCGGATGTGCGCTTGGAGATTACTTGCTCCAACGACACACCGAACATCTTATCGCGCGAGACCGATATTGCAATTGTATACAAAGAGCCTTTGTGTTCCGAATCGGTGGTTATCTCCAAGCATAATGTGGTCTTTGGTTTGTTTGCTTCTTCAGAATATGTGGCGCAACACGGCACCCCGCAAAATATGGAAGACTTGCTCGAAAATCATTATATTTGTGACCGCAAGGAGTATAATACTGAGTGGGCAGTCTGGGACAAGCTCCTAAAAAAAGCCAAGAAAACAGTTGCGCATAGCAATTCAACCAATATTTTGACACAGCTCACCAAACTGGGTCTTGGTATCAGCCTACATCCTATTAACTCGGGAAATGCCGAAAAAGATATGGTGCAGGTTTTGCCGGAGTTTACATTAGAGCATCCGTATTGGTTGGTGAGCCATATTGACGCGAAAGACACACCAAAAATCAGAGCCATGCTCAATAAGCTTAAAGAGATTATGAACAAACTCTAAAACTGAGTGTGGCTTGGCAAAGTTAAATACCTCGCGGTGGCGGGGTATTTTTTTATATTGTTGTTCGATAATGGACAAATATCCTTAGTATAGGCTATTAAATTATTGCAAATTTTGGAAAAATATATTATGATATTACTTATA
>CALXUQ010000072.1 GCA_944391725.1 uncultured Alphaproteobacteria bacterium
AGTCGGATATGTCAAGGCGCGATAATTGACGAGTCTGTTTTGTACCGTGGTCCGATTATCATCGATTCGCCGATAAAAATTTGTTCCTCCGCACTTATCGCACACCCCATAAACTTTGGGCTTATGAAACTTATCATGATATCCTTCTCCGCAGGTCATGCAGGCATAGCGCCCCAAGATACGCTCCATGATAATTTCATCAGGCACCTGAATTTCGATTACTGCATCAAGCTTAATCCCCTTATCGGCCAACATTTTTTCCAAAATTTCAGCCTGCGGCAATGTCCGCGGGAAACCATCTAAAATAAAACCGTTTTTGCAGTCATCTTCCTCGATTCGTTTTGATACCATATCAATAATCATTTCATCGGTCACAAACGAACCCGCATCGAGCAGAGCCTTAATTTCCGAGCCCAGCTTGGTTCCTTTGGCGGCCTCAGCTCTAAGCATTTCGCCCGTAGAGAGATGGCAGATACCGAGCTTTTCTTTCAGCCGGCGCGCCTGAGTGCCTTTACCGCACCCCGGAGCACCGGTGAAAACCACGTGTAAACCCATTCCGTCTTTGCTCATTATCTTCTCTTTCCTTTTGAGGCCAATGAGGCTTTCCGAATGAGTGATTCATATTGATAAGCAATCAAATGCGATTGCAATTGCCCCACAAAATCCATAGTCACTTGTACCACGATGAGCAAGGTCGTACCACCCAAGACAAACGGTATTGCCAACTTAGCAATCAAGATTTCCGGCAAAATACACAACGCCACCAAATATACCGAACCCAAAACCGTCAAACGGGTCACCACATAATCCAAATACTCGGCAGTGTTTTTACCCGGACGAATACCGGCAATAAACCCACCGTGTTTTTTCAAATTATCGGCTGTTTCTTCGGGGTTAAACACAATTGCGGTATAGAAGAACGCAAAGAACAAAATCAAACCGGCATACAAAATCAGATATAATGGTTGACCATGTCCCAACAGCTGGCTCAAAGTTTGCACCCAAGACGGTCCACTTTCGGCACTAAAGCTTGCAATGGTGATGGGAAGCAGCAACAAAGAGCTGGCAAAAATCGGCGGGATAACACCGGTGGGGTTAATTTTGAGCGGCAAATGCGAACTATCCGCAGTAGAACCGCCAAGCATTGCTGTTCTTTTCGGATATTGGATGGTAATTTTGCGTTGAGCTCTCTCTACCAACACAATGATGTAAATGAGCGCCAACACCATCACCATCAACAGCGCAATTACGCTGAGCGGCAAAGAATCCGTCCGCCCCAATTCAAAGGTTTGAGCCAAAGCACCGGGGATACCGGCAATAATACCGACCGTAATGATAAGTGATGAGCCATTACCCACACCGCGCGCGGTGATTTGCTCGCCGAGCCAAACAATAAACATCGTACCACCGACCAAAGAAACTACGGTAGTGAAGCGGAATACAAAGCCCGGATCAACCACGGCCGACATACCGGCACTGCCTTTCATACCTTCCAGACCGACAGCAATACCATAGCCCTGAATAATTGTAATCAAGACAGTCAAAACGCGAGTATATTGGGTAATTTTGCGATGTCCGGCCGGACCTTCTTTCTTGAGTGCCTGCAAAGACGGAATTACCGATTGTCCAAGCTGCACAATGATGGAAGCCGAGATGTAAGGCATAATGTTCAAAGCAAAAATGGTCATACGCTCCAAAGCACCACCGGCAAACATATTAAACATACCCAAAATACCGCCGGAGTTCCTATCAAAGATGTCCGCCAAAATTTTCGGATCGATTCCCGGAAGCGGAATAAAAGTCCCCAAACGAAATACGATTAAAGCCATAATGGTAAACCATAATCTTTTTTTCAGTTCTTCGGCTTTACCCAAGACTGACATATCCAGATTGGCTGCCATTTTCTCTGCGAGTGATACCATTTTACTTATCCTTATACTTATCAAAAATACCAAACAGACCCTATTAAGAGTCCTTTTAAGCTAAGATATTAATACACTAAATATTTTTTAATTCAACTAATTTATCCACTTACACCACACAAATAAAGCTTTTCTTTGTTATAAATATAAAATGCTTGCCAAATTTGGGGATTGCCATAAACTAGAAAACATAAAATTAGGAGATAGCAATGGAAGAAAAAGTGTTCAGACATTCGGTTAAGGCCGTGATTATTAAAGACCATCAGCTCTTGGTTGAGAGCTGCGACTATGGACGCGGACGCTTTTGCAAACTCCCCGGCGGCGGCCAAGAATGGGGCGAAACCATGACCCAAGCTCTAATCCGCGAATGTAAAGAAGAATTAAATATTGAAGTCATTCCGCAAAGATTGTTGTTTGCACGCGACTACATCGCCAAAAACCACCCCACCATCTGCGCCGATTTCACTAATATTACTTTCCGCGCAGGAAGACATTATAAGGCACACCATAGAAAGTATGCTAAAAAACTTTTTTCATACCAGAATAATTTTTCTGACTACAAAACAAAAAAGGCAGAACCTAAATTCTGCCTTTTTCACTAACTTAGTATTAAAACCTAAGCCACAATGGTAACTTTACCGCCGGCTTTTTCAACTGCTTCAATTGCAGCTTTAGAAGCGGAGTTAACACTGATTTCAACTTTTGCAGTCAAAGCACCGCGAGCCAACAGACGAACACCGTCCAATTGTTTGCTGACAATACCGCTGTTCATCAAAGCTTCCACATTAATAGCTTCAGCTTTCAATTTACCGGCATCAATAGCTTTTTGGATAGTATCCAAGTTAACCACCGCAAAAGTTTTCGCAAACGGATTTTTGAAACCACGTTTCGGAAGTCTGCGGTAGATAGGCATTTGACCGCCTTCAAAACCATTAATCGCCACACCGGAACGAGCTTTCTGACCTTTTTGACCATGGCCGGAAGTTTTGCCCGAACCGCTGCCGATACCGCGACCAACGCGTTTTGCCGACTTTCTGGCGCCTTCGTTATCTTTAATTTCGTTTAATTTCATTTTTTTCACCTTAAACTGTTCAAAACTGTTTGTCGGAGCGCTGAGCAACCAAATGTCTGCCGCGCTCCCACATTCAAGTTTTAGTCTTCGACCTTAACGAGGTGAGCCACTTTGCGGATCATACCTCTGTTTGACGGAGTATCTTCCAGCTCAACGGTTTTGCCCATTTTGGTCAGACCCAAACCGCGCAAATTAGCTTTCTGAATATCCGGACGTCCGATAGTACTTCCAGTTTGAGTAACTTTAATCTTTTTAGCCATGACTAAGCCTCCTCAACTTTAGTGGTAGAAGTATTTTCACGACGGCTAACAATATCACCGACTTTTTTACCTCTTTTAGAAGCAATCATACGTGGTGAATTGATAGATTGCAAAGCATCAAAAGTTGCCTTAATCATATTATAAGGATTATTGGAACCTAAAGATTTTGCAACCACGTCTTGAACACCCAAAACTTCAAAAATTGCACGCATTGGTCCGCCGGCAATCACACCGGTACCGGCAGGAGCAGTCCTCAAAATAACTTTTCCGGCCCCAAAACGTCCGTGCACATCATGATGCAGAGTTCTGCCTT
>CALXUQ010000073.1 GCA_944391725.1 uncultured Alphaproteobacteria bacterium
ATCCGCATAATAAGTTCGTGATTTTTTTGTTTTTTTCGGCAAAAACTCCGAGCGATACGGACTTTTTGCCCCCCGTCCGATTTCATAATACAAACGGCTCTGCAAGTCCTGAATATAATAGTTCCGCACCGTTTCATCGGCAATTTTAGCGGCTTCCTCTTTCATGGTCTTTTCCAGCAGCGCCTTTTTTTCGGGGGTATTAAAGACTTGGTTTTCGGTATATTTGCGCCACAAAATATCCTTAAGCGGCTTGGTTTCATTTTCCAAAAGTTTCAAAAACTCAGTCTGCCCTTTGGCTTTCAAAAACTCATCGGGGTCTTGCTTGTCGGGAAGGAACAAGAAACGCAACGAATATCCGGGTTTTAAAATCGGCAAAACTCTATCTACCGAACGCATTGCCGCTCTAATACCTGCCCCGTCACCGTCAAAACAACAAACCGGCTCCGGACAAACTCGCCAGGTTTCCTGAATTTGGTCTTCGGTTAAAGCCGTCCCCAAAGGCGCCACCGCATAGCCGATACCATAAGCATCAAGGGCAATCACGTCCATATAGCCTTCACAAATCAGCAGGTTTTTAGCTTCAAAAGCCTTATCGCGTGCGTAGTTCATATTATAAAGTATGCGCCGCTTCTGAAAAATCGGTGTTTCCGGCGAGTTGAGATATTTGGGCTGAGCATCACTCATCACGCGCCCGCCAAAAGCAATCGGCCGCCCGGCTTTATCAAAAATCGGTATCATCACCCGATCGCGGAAAAAATCGAAAGTGCGCTTGCTGGTATTGTGTTCGGCCAAAGACACCAAACCCAAATCCCCCATATCTTGCTCACTCACGTTTTTAGATGCCAACCAAGCCCGCAATGCATTGTTAGCCGGAGCATATCCCATATGAAACTTGGTAATAGTTTCTTCCGAAAAACCTCGGCGATTGCGCAAATAATCCAGTGCCTGTTGACCTTCTGGCAAGCGCAAATTCCGCTCAAAAAATTTGACCGCCAGCTCCATAATTTCATACAAAGACTTGCGTTTTTCGACCTCAACTTTGTTCTCGTGTGAAAGCCGCGGCATTTCCAATCCGGCCTTATGAGCCAATTTTTCGAGCGCTTCCATAAACGGCAGATTATTGGCATCCATCTCAAATTTAACAATATCACCATGTGCACCGCAACCAAAGCAATGATAAAATCCTTTTGCCTCATTGACGGTAAAAGATGGCGTTTTTTCGTTGTGAAACGGGCACAAACCGGTATATTCGCGCCCTTTGCGTACCAGTTTAACCTTTTCGCCCACCACATCGGCAATTGAAACTTTTGCCCGTAGTTCGTCAATAAATTTTTGTAAGTCTGCCATAATCAATCAATAAAAAAACCGCCCCCGCAACTTTCGGAGGCGGAATCAAAAAAGTTTTTATTTACCGGACAGTAAAGTTTTGATAGTGCCCGATGCCGCCCCAAAATCCATCTGACCGGCATATTGTTCACGCAAAGCCGACATCACCTTACCCATATCTTTCATTGAAGATGCGCCGGTAGAGCTAATAATTGCCTTAATTGCGGCCTCTGCCTCGCTGGCGCTCATTTGTTTGGGCAAAAAGCGCTCAATCACGGTAATTTCGCTTTGTTCTTTGTCGGCCAAATCTTGGCGATGTCCCTCAAGATACATCTTAATGGAATCTTTGCGTTGCTTAATCATATTTTGCATCATTGAAAGGAGTTCGGCATCAGTAGCTTCTTTTTGACCTCTGCCTCTGGCATCAACATCTTTTTCTTTCAATCCGGCAATAATCAAACGCACCGCCGAAACCGTGGCCGTATCTTTATTAATCATAGATTCTTTAAGAGCTTTTTGTAAATCTTCTCTAAGCATATTCATCTCCACAAAACAATTTTGACATTGTCTTGAGCATACAACATCTTCACAAAATTGCAAGAATTAAGATGGAAGATTTTATCCGCGCCCCTGCTGTATAAGTTTCTGCTGTGTCATTTGATTAGAAATTTGCGATGATTTAACCGGCGTCTTAGGCTCATTGGTAACTCGTCCTTGCTTTTCTAAAATAATCTGTCGCACTTCATCCTTACTTTTAATATCTTTTTCTTCTGTCACCGTGGGTGTGGGTGTTGCCGTTGCCGGCTCTCTGGCCTCAGTTATTGCTCCACCGATATCTTTAGCCGCCAACCCCACATCAATAGCCGCACTGATACCGGTGCCAACTCCGGGGAAACACCCGGCCAACCCGGAGGCTACCTCCCCACAAGCACCTTTCCAGTCTCCATCCTTTACTCTATCCCAGGCAAAATAACATCCGGCTGCCACACTCACCAAAGGTACTTTTTTCAAAACCGATTTACCAACCGCACTTCCGGTAGTCTTGGCCACCGCTTTGACTACTGATTTTCCGACTGCGGTCTGCGCCGCTTTTTCTACCGTTTTAGCCGCACCTTTTTCTACTGCTTTCACCACTTTGGTATTGGCAATCGCATCTGTGGCTTTTTCATAAGCCTTACCCACGGCCGTATTATTCAGCAATTCGCTACCCTTATCTATCGTCTTGTCAATCGCTTGGTTAAGCGCATTGTCGGCTTTGACCAGTGTGTCAACAATTCCTTCAGAAGTCTTGCCTGCATTTACTCCGGCATTAACAGCAGCCCTTTCGGCAGTTTTTTCAATAAGATTTTCACCAGTTTGCGCCACCGCTGATGATTGGTTAACTCCGCGTAATTGATTAATCTTCTCCGCCATTTCATTTTTAGCCCTAACTTCCGCTTTGGGTTCCATAGTAACAGTTTCTTTGCCGGCTGATGACTGCACCAAATCTTCCACCACTTCCCCGCGCGAAATTTTGACAGCCCGCGCCACCGCCGGATTTTTCTCCATAATACCTTCCGGTAGTTTGCTGACATCAAAATCTTTAGGCAGTTGCAGATCTTCTATCTTCTCCAAGTTCCAATTCCGCAAATCTATATCTTTGCAGGCACTGATATCCAACCGCTTCAAATTATTCGGAACACTTTCCGGCGTTATCACCGCAACCGCCATACTCTCTAATTTGCTCGCATCACCATTGCATAATTCCATCATTTTCTTTTCAGAATCTTCCATACTTCCGACTATAACACGTTCAGGCAATTTCAGTTCTTCAATGCCATCCAAATTTGTTTCTGAAATAAGCACCATTCTATCACTCAAATCCAAACTTTTCATAGATGGTGGTAATTTAGAGTTCATTATACCAATATTTCTTTGCGAAAATTCCAACTTACCGTTAAAATTCGACAAATCTATATTTTCGCAACCAGAAACTTTCAGGTTTTCGACTGTCGATAAATCCGCGCCTTCCAAATTAAGATTATAGCAACTGCTTATATCCAATTTTTTCGGAAGTTTCACCCCTTCCAAACTCTTAATACCACTAGGAAGTTTCAAATCCTCCACCTGCGAAAAATCTGCACCGGCCAAGTTAATATCACCACTATCGCTTAAATCCAGCTTCTTAGGAAGCTTTGTTCCTTCCAGACTTTTAATGCTATAGGGAAGTTTCAAATCCTCCACCTGCGACAAATCCGCCCC
>CALXUQ010000074.1 GCA_944391725.1 uncultured Alphaproteobacteria bacterium
TTTTACCATGGTCTACGTGACCGATTGTTCCGATATTGCAGTGCGGCTTTGTCCGCTCAAACTTCTCTTTTGCCATTTAGATTAACTCCAAATAAAAAAATTAAAAAACAAATTTACTTACAACTTAAACTTTGTTTTTAACCAAGGAGGCAACAAATCTGCGCTTACACAATTTCTGTGCCTCCCGGCTAAAAATCAAATTTTAGGCATTTTTCGCTTTTACTTTCTCAGCCACATCTTTCGGCACTTCAGCATAATGGTCAAATTCCATTGTAAACTGAGCCCGACCTTGCGACAAAGAACGCAAAGTATTGACATAACCGAACATATTCGCCAGCGGCACATTGGCATCTACCACGCGAGCATTAGCCCGTTGATCCATACCATTGACCAAACCGCGACGAGAGTTCAGATCACCGATAATATCTCCCATATATTCTTCCGGAGTAACGACTTCAACCTTCATAATCGGCTCCAAGAGCTTAGCATCGGCCTGACGCATACCTTCACGGAAGGCGGCACGAGCAGCAATCTCAAAGCACATAACGTTAGAGTCGACTTCGTGATAAGCACCATCATAAAGATTGCACTTAACACCGGTCACCGGATATCCGGCGATAACACCGGCTTCCATAGCGCTACGCAGACCTTTTTCAACACCGGGGATATATTCTTTAGGAACATTACCGCCCACGACAGTATTTTCAAATTCAAAACCATTATAACCTTCAATCGGTTCAAATCTGATTTTAACTTTTGCGAACTGACCGGCACCACCGGACTGTTTCTTGTGAGTATATTCAATATCGCAAGGTTTGGTAATGGTTTCGCGATAAGCCACTTGCGGTTCACCGACATTGCATTCCACCTTGAACTCACGTTTCAAACGGTCAACAATGATTTCCAAGTGCAACTCACCCATACCTTTAATAATGGTCTGTCCGGAATCCGGATCCGAAGAAACCTTAAATGAAGGATCTTCCATTGCCAAACGAGAGAGAGCCAAGCCCATTTTTTCAACATCGGCTTTGGTTTTCGGCTCAACGGCAAGTTCAATCACCGGTTCGGGGAATTCCATATTCTCGAGTACAATCGGGTGAGCCTGATCGCACAAGGTATCACCGGTTGTAGTATCTTTCAAACCGGCCAAGGCGATAATATCACCGGCATGCGCCTCTTTGAGTTCCTCACGTTTGTTAGCGTGCATCAAGAGCATACGACCAACGCGTTCTTTTTTATCTTTAACCGAGTTATAGATATAAGAACCGGCAGTCATAGTACCCGAGTAGATACGAGTAAAGGTCAAAGAACCGACAAACGGGTCATTCATAATCTTGAATGCCAAAGCGGCCAAAGGCTCATCATCGCTGGGTTTACGTTCCACAACTTCATCAGTACCGGGTTTAACACCATCAATAGCCGGAATATCCACCGGAGAAGGCAGATAATCAATAACGGCATCGAGCAAAGGTTGCACACCTTTGTTCTTGAAAGCAGTACCACACAATACCGGAACAAAACTTTGGGTCAAAGTACCTTTGCGGATACATTTCTTCAAAGTTGCCAAAGAAATATCTTTTCCCTCGAGATAATCCTCCATTGCTTGTTCATCTTCTTCAACTGCCATTTCGACCAATTGATGATGATATTCCTCAGCCTTATCTTTCAAAGCCGCCGGAATTTCTTCAATGTTAATCGGATCATCTGCGCTATCACCGGTATAAACGATAGCTTTCATTTCCAAGAGGTCAATAACCCCTTTGAAGTCAGCTTCGGCACCGATAGGCAGTTGGATAGCCATCGGGCGAGCGCCCAAGCGGTCTTTAATCATCTCCAAGCAACGATAGAAGTTAGCTCCGATTCTATCCATTTTGTTGCAGAAGCAAATACGCGGCACCCCATATTTATCAGCCTGACGCCATACGGTTTCCGACTGAGGTTCCACACCGGCAACGGAGTCAAATACGGTAATTGCACCGTCCAAAACGCGGAGCGAGCGTTCAACTTCAACCGTAAAGTCAACGTGACCCGGAGTATCAATAATATTGATTCGATAACCTTTCCAAAAACAGGTTGTAGCCGCAGAAGTAATGGTAATACCGCGCTCTTGTTCCTGTTCCATCCAGTCCATCGTAGCGGCACCGTCATGGGTTTCGCCGATTTTGTGGTTTTGGCCGGTATAGTACAGAATACGCTCAGTTGTTGTGGTTTTACCCGCATCAATATGAGCCATAATTCCGATATTTCTATACTGTTCCAGTTTATGTGTACGAGCCATTGTGATATTTTCCCTTCGTAGTTAGAACTTATAATGAGAGAAAGCTTTGTTAGCTTCAGCCATTTTGTGGGTATCTTCACGTTTTTTAACGGCAGAACCTTTGTTAGCAAAAGCATCCATCAATTCGTTAGCAACTTTCTCGGTCATGGTTGTTTCCGAACGTTTTTTGGCAGCATCAATAATCCAACGGATAGCGAGTGCCTGACGACGATCGGCTCTAACTTCGACAGGAACCTGATAAGTAGCACCACCAACGCGGCGAGAACGAACCTCAACCACCGGCTTAACATTTTCGATAGCCTCGGCAAAGACCTTCAAAGCATCCTGTTTAGTTTTGGAAGCAACGATATCCAAAGCCGAATAAACGATTTTTTCGGCCACGGCTTTTTTACCGTCTTCCATAATATTGTTAATAAATTTTGCAACTACCTTATCACCATATTTAGCGTCAGGGAGCACAATTCTTTTTTCAGCAGTACGACGACGTGACATTATCTATATTCCTTCCTATTTGGGTCTCTTTGCGCCGTACAGAGAACGACGTTGACGACGTTTAGACACACCCTGAGTATCCAGGGTACCACGAATGATATGATAACGAACACCAGGCAAGTCTTTTACACGG
>CALXUQ010000075.1 GCA_944391725.1 uncultured Alphaproteobacteria bacterium
GATATGCATTGATACCTAACACTTTGCATACACTAGAAATTGGAATATGAGAACCAAAAATTTCCACTTTTGTTCCAACTGGAATTTTTTTCGGACTAAATATTAAAAGCATGTCCATGCAGTCTCCAACAATTTTTAGATATTCTCCATTAATATACACATATTTAAAATTTTTATTTACTCCATCAGCATAACCAATTGGTAAGGTTAGAATGTAGCCGTCTTCTTCTATTTTATGCGTGTTATAACCAACTACTTCATTTTTATGCACGGGTCTTACACTCATCACTTCTGTATACAGCTCCATTGCTGTTTTTAACGATAAGTCGTTTTCTAAAATGGTTTTGCTACACTTATATTTTTTTTGAAGCCAGCTTCGTTTTAGTTTGCGAAGTTTACTTTGAAGCGATTTGCCATCTTTACGACTTTGAGAAAATCCATAAAGAATTATTCCTAAGCGAATGCCGTTGCAAAAAGAAAGTTTTGGATGATTTACTAAAGTTAAACTTCTTCCCATATGAACGATTGGTATATCTTTTAAAGGAATACTTTTGGTAATTTCTAAGAAGGTATTCACTTGTTTATCAAAATATGGGTCCATTACACCTGATGTAGCAAAATGACTAAAAACTCCTTCTATTAAAATATGAGAGTTTTCTTTTAGAAGTTCATATGCTTCTTTTAGTTCTTTGAAATCAAAGAAGCCTAATCGATGCATTCCAGAATCAATTGCTAAGTGTATCTTTAAGGTATCATATAAATCCATTTTAAGAAGTTCTTTGGTATATTCTAAAGATTCGATGGTTAATGTAATGTTGTTATTAATGGCATCCATTATGTAATCTAAGTGAATAGGTTCTAGACAAAGAATTGGTGTGTCTGATGTGTATTTACGAACTTTTATTGCTTCTTCTAATGAGGAAACTGCTAGATAGTTTACTCCTCCTTTAATTAAATCTAGAACGCTTTTTGTTCCGTGATGGTAGGCATTGTTTTTAACCACACCAAAATAGTATTCATAGTCTGGATACTTGTTAATTATTTCTTTTACGTTTTCAGTAAGAATATCTCCATTTATAGTTGCATAGGTTTTTCTTTGCATGTTATCACCTTCATATGTCTTTTATTATAGCAAAAAAGAGCTCTTCTTAACAGGTAAACACCAAAATTTGACAATTCTAAACAAAAAAAATTAGATTATCTTTCTCTAATTTTCTCCTTTTACTTTTCTACGATTTCTTCGCTTATCTAGCAAATTGACAAACGGACTACAAGTTTTTTATAATATTTTTATGACCAAAATTACTGTAAATAATTATGACCTTGATGAAGAACAATTAAAACCTGTTTTAGAAAATGCAAAATATTCTTTAATTATTGCTGGAGCTGGTTCTGGGAAAACTTTAACTTTAATTGGCAAGATTAAATACATGTTAGAAAATCAACTGATTAAGCCTGAAGAAATTTGTACGATTTCTTTTACCAATGAAGCTACGAATAATTTAAAGAAAAATATTTTAAAAAATTGTCATGTAGAAGTTCCTACTTTTACTTTTCATAAATTAGCTTTGGATATTTTGAAAAAAGAACATGTTTCTTATAAAATTGCTCGACCTGATTTATTAGAATTTACTATTCAAGAGTTTTTTGAAACAAAATGTTTTGGCAATACTTTTTTGATAAAAAAATGTTATAAAATTTTTGATATTCCTTTCTTTTTCTCATGGAAAAAAATTTTAGAGTCAGCGAAATTTCCAGAATACAAAAAACAAATTCTTACTTTTGTTAACTTATTTAAAGCTAATGGATATTTTGAAAACAATTTAAAAGATATTTTAAGAAAAGCTAAAAAAGAGCCTTTGCTTTATGTTATCTATGCTATTTATTTACTTTATGAAACCGATAAGGAAAGTTCTGGAACATTAGATTTTGATGATATTATTTTAAAAACAACCCTTTATTTAAAAGAACATGCTTGTACTCTTCCTTATAAACTTCTTATTATTGATGAATTTCAAGATACTTCTTTATGTCGGTTTCAATTTGTACAGGAAATTTTAAAACAAACGGACGCTTCTTTGTGCGTAGTTGGAGATGATTACCAATCTATCTATCATTTTTCTGGTTGTGATTTAACGATTTTTTTGAATTTTGCTTCTTATTTTCCGAATGTTAAAACATATAAGTTAGAAACCACTTATCGAAATAGTGATGAACTTGTAAAAACTGCTGGACGATTTATTCAGAAAAATCCTAATCAAGTAAAAAAGGAACTTAAAAGTTCTAAACATATTGAAAAACCTATAAAGTTGATTTACTATAAAAATCTAGATTCTGTTTTAGAAAGAGTTTTAGAAATGATTCCTGAAGATAAAGAAATTTTTATTTTAGGTAGAAATCATTTTGACTTAAAAAAATATACTAAAAATTTAACTTATTCTATGAAAGAAAATAATGAAATAACTTTCTTTAAATTTCCTAATCGAAAAATCCGCTTTTTAACGGTTCATGCCGCAAAAGGACTAGAAAGTGATGTTGTTATTTTGCTTAATTTAGAGAATACTTTGTATGGATTTCCTACACTACTTAAAGATGAAAAAATTCTTTCTTATATTAAAAATCAACAACCCTATCCTTTTGAAGAAGAACGAAGGCTATTTTATGTAGGTCTTACTAGAACAAAATCACTTATTTATGTCCTTGTCCCTAAATTTAATCCATCTTGTTTTATTAAAGAAATTAAAAAAGACAAGAATGTAGAAAATTTATTCTTGTGATTTTTCGGTATATTCCATATTACTTATTAACGTGACATAACTAATTTTTTCGTAGGATAAAGGCATTCCAAAAATTCTTTTTAGTAAAGCGATTAAGAACATCATTAAGGTTAAAGCAGCCACGACAATTCCGTAATACTCAAAGAAATTTGTAGATATATACTTGTTTCTCCATAGAATGTAACCAGTAAATAAAAGAAAAATAGGTATAAACACATAAATGAATAGTTTCCAAAAATAATAATTTACTATTCGATACCAAGCAATTTTTTTGTCTGAATAAAATCTTAAATGAAAAAATTTCATCCCCAGAGTTCTTCCTTTAAGAATGTTTGGTAAGATAAGATAATAAAAAATTGTCCAAATGATGCCTATT
>CALXUQ010000076.1 GCA_944391725.1 uncultured Alphaproteobacteria bacterium
AGCCGGGTCACGAGAGAAGCACACACCGGTAGCGCAGTCATCACCGGCATTACCAAACACCATGGTCTGCACGTTAACAGCTGTACCCCAGTCACCCGGAATATTGTTGAGTTTACGATAAGTAATAGCGCGGTCTACCATCCAAGAACCGAACACGGCGCCGATACCGGCCCAGAGTTGTTCCCAAGGATCTTGCGGCACAACCTTACCGATTTTCTTACCGATTTCTTTGTATTGATTAACGAGTTCTTTAAGATCTTCGGCAGTCAAATCGGTATCAGATTTGTAGCCTTTAGATTTTTTCATATTTTCGAGAGCTTCTTCATAGAGGTCGAGATCAGCACCCATCACCACATCGGAGAACATCTGCAAGAAACGGCGATAAGAGTCATAAGCAAATCTTTCGCTTCCGGAAGCCTTAGCCAAAGCCTTAACGGTTTCATCGTTCAAGCCGAGGTTCAACACGGTATCCATCATACCCGGCATAGAAACGCGGGCACCCGAGCGCACGGAGAACAAGAGCGGATTGTTAGCATCGGCAAATTTTTTGCCCATAATTTTTTCCACTCCGGCCACAGCCTCACGCACCTGATCTTTGAGGTCAGCAGGATATTGATGATTATTATTGTAGTAATAAGTACAAACTTCAGTAGTTACAGTAAACCCGGGAGGCACCGGCAAGCCAACCTTATTCATTTCTGCAAGGTTAGCACCTTTACCGCCGAGGAGATTACGCATGGAGGCGTCGCCTTCGGCTTTGCCGTTACCAAATGTATAAACCCATTTACTCATGGTTATTATCGCTCCTATAGCATGATAGTTAAAATTCAGCCGCGCGGAAACACCGCTCGACCGGTTCATAGAAAAACTATCAAGGAATTTATAACACTTAAACCGATTCTACAAGCAAAATTTTCGATTTTAGGATTTATACACAAAAACCGCAGAGTCGCGCATTAACGATGGGGATAAACTCGAAGGTAATTTTTATTTTCCGAGCTCTTCGCCGACTGCAAATTTTTTCATCCACATTTCCGAGTTAGCAACCGATTGCGGAGGAGTTTGGCTCAATTGTTGGATTTGCATTTTTTTCTCATTTTCAAACGCGAGCCTATCCGCCTGTTCCAATTTCCGCACAATCTGATTATTGGTTCGGACCACCTGACGCATTTCCACGATTTTGCGAATAAGTTCCAAGCGGTTAGCCTCGCGTCGATAAGCATAAATATTTTTATACGCATTAGCTTTCAGTTTAGTTTTGATAACCGCCGGCCGAAATTTAATTTCGAGTTGCAAATCCTTATCTGACATTCTAAACGGGGCAAAATCGTGACGCAGTTTAGCCACCCGGCTCAAACGGCACATTTCCTCAAGCATTAGTTGGCGATAAGAGAAAGCGTCGTGCAAATAGCTCTCATCTGGTTGAATATTGAGGGTATCGGTCAGACGCGCGCCCAAATTTTTCAGAAACTCGGGATGAGTATCATAAGTTTTCCAGTCCACGCCCTGAGCTTCCATGAGGGTATCAAGGCGCATAATTTCCTCTGGGCAAATTTCGCGTATTTGATATTTTTTGAAGCGATTTTGCAAAGTTTCGGGCATTTTACGGTTACGAATTTCCTCAATTTCGGCCACCGAATGTCCAGATTCATCCACTTCATAAAAGCGGAAAGTACTAAGTTTTTTGTTCAAGCTGTCGATTTGGCGGGTATATCTTTGTTCTTTGGCGGCAAACTTCTGATTTTCGAGTTCGAGACGTTTTTCGCCCTGATTTTCGCCCTCACATTTTCCCATTCCGTAAGTTGCCGAGAGAGCCAGCGCCACGGCGGCTGGTTTGAGCCAAGGTTTGAGTTGAGAAGTTGTTAGTTTGTGAGGTTTCGACCAGATTTTCATAATTAACCTTATCCTTTGTTTTTTCAATCAATCCATGCGCCATTACAGCTATGTTTTTTCAAACAGGTTATAAGCTAGCATATTTTTCACCAATTTTCAACATATTTTTGACAATATAGACAGATATTTTCACAATTTAATTGTTAAATTTTTGTTACAAAAACAAATAGAGTCACGATTCTATCATTATTTTTATTGTTTTTTAATTTAATATATGATATATTTATAATTGACAAATTATCATTATAGTATGCAATTAAGATGGAAAAGAGCTTTTTGCTCTGATATTACTATGAACTAATGAAGCAATTTTAAGCACGTTAACATAAATAGTATATATTAATCACACCCAAAGTACATCTGAAAGACCGTTCGGTTACTTCGCATACTGTTCAAAAAAAGAAACTCAAAAGATAAAAAATAAAAAAAATAATAACAAAAAAACAAAAAAACATGAGAACAAATTCTTTTTTTAAGGTATTCGTAGCGATAGCTATGATCCTTACAGGTATGTTATTGTCCGGTGTTATGGTGTCTTGCGACACTGACCGGACCTTGTACGGGGAAGAAGAAACCCCCGACAATCCGGACAATCCGGACGACCCAGACCAGCCGGTAGACCCTAGCTGGTATGTCTACGGCGTAAGCCAGTTAGATTGCCAGGCAACTGGTATCAACTGGAAAAGCTCATCAAACGTAAGCCTGACGCGTGCCTACTCCGATGAGGAGCAAGAGGGCTACGCTCAAGCTACGGTATCTCATTCTTACACTGCGGACATTGAGTACCGCGATAAGAATGATGAGAGCGAGTACAAACACGAACAGGAGACAGCAAGCTATAACACAAACTTGTTCACCCGTTTGTATGGGCTGAGCAATGTTATGGCTTTCAGCTCTGTCGACGAGATGGAAAATGCCGCTGGCACAATCACGTTCGCACAGAACGTGACTGACGGGAAGTTGTATACATTATCATTTGGCGGTTCTCGCCAGGTGGTTTTGAAAGCAACTGCTAGCACATCAGTTGCAAGCCTCACTTTCGGAGGTAAGACGGTTACCGATTTGTGCAGCGCCACTTGGGCAGAACCTGAATATGTAGGAAAGACCGCTACTAAGGTCACTTCTGACAAGACTGGTTACGACAAGTACCAGTTGGAGATTCAGGTAAGAGTTACCGTTGCCAACGCTGGTAACGATAACAACTCACGGATTATGTCCTTCGTTATTGCAAACGTTTACGTTCGCAACAATGAAGATAATCCAGATCCAATCGAACCGGTTGACCCTGAGGTAATTGGTTATGATGCAATCAATTTGAATTTCTCCAACAACTCTACATCTGGAACAATCGTGATACTTTATGACGATTTTTCTCAGAAAGAGCTTGGAAAATTCAACGAAAGATTGAATCACCGTACAGAAAGTCCAAAAGACGTAACATTAACTGTTACATCTTTAGACTGGAGCGAAGGCGAAACATCATCAACAGAGTTAGCGGCTAGTGGTTCTAGCCGGTATGTCGATGTAGCAGGCAACTGCCGCATTAACATTCAGGAAGTCTATACATCAATGACTAGCCGAACAAATCATTCGGCTATGACATTTAAAGGCTTCTATGAAATACCGACCATCCAGTTCCCGGACGGTACGTCTAAAGAACTGGCATTCGGCGAATACACGCTGAGCGACCGCGGGGTTGAGGAAACCGCTTCTTCAGAAACTTCCATCACATTGACCCATCGTGTTGATGCGTCATTCGACGGTGGTTCATCTGAATCACTGAGCGCAAACGTTGTTCTTAATTTGAGCAACAACCCAACTCCGGATGAAAACCGCGAGGAAGGTATCACAATAGAGCATTTTGCTCCACAAGGTAACGTCTATACAATGGATGTTATCCATTACTGGAGCAATAGCGATCCGACAAGAGAAAGCATCTCTATCGTGCACAATGGCGCTCAGAACGCTGAGAATGAGAAGGTAACGGAGAGCCGTAACTACAATACGGCAACTCCGGAGATGGTAGAAAAGAGTAGCGAAAGCTATTCTACAACTGCCGGAACTCTCTCAGTAAGCGGTTCTGTTAAGACGTATGAAAGTAACTTCATCTTCGCGGGAGCGAACGTGAAGGTAACTTCAACATATCTTGCTGAGTTCACATTAACAAGCGCAGCTGGTAACACAGCCAGTGCTACAGTTAAGGGTACCGCTTACAAAAAAGGTGCCACTATGGGAACTCAAGACTTTGGTGACGCAAGCGTATCTATTTTCAAAGACCAAATCCACTTTGGATTAATGGTTCAGAACGTGGATATCGCATCTTGCGACCAGGTATTAAGATATGAGGAGGAGAAGGAGACCCCAGTGGATCCGACTCCGGAAGATCCAACCGAAGACATCTTCGCCAAGGTTGTTTCTAATACAATTGACTTTGTGAATGGTTATTGGACAGCCACTATGAAGGCGTCCATTAAAAATTCCAAGGGAATTGAGCGAGACACCACCATGCAGGTGGTTTATACATCTGCCGGCGTTAGCTTCGGTGCTATCGCGGATTTCATCAGCAAAGACAACAGCTTCTCTTTCACCAGATTTAACAACGGAAGTTCTTCTACTTCCAATGCTACTTCTGGTAAGGCCCAGATTACATATACTAAGCAGTCAATGACTGCCGTATATGATAAGTTCAATCACGATATTACTGTTACCAATGGTTCAGCATATATCGTATTGGCAGGACAGAAACTGGAATTCTTGCCGACTGAAATTAGCGTTAACAACCCAACAACTGATCAGGTATCTGCTCCGGTAGTATCTGGTGAGTACAATGTTTGGGCATCTTCCGTAAGTTACGACTACGGATTTAACAGTCACTTTGATAATAGCTCAACAAATTTCAATATTAAGGTTGCAAAACCTATTGAGCCGATTATCATCGACGCCGATCGCATCATCGGTGGCGCAATTACAGTGACTGTTGATGCGGACACCAACCCGATGTTAAGCTTAGTTATCGCTTGCGGTAATAAGACTATCATTTATAATGATACTTATTCATTCAAGAGCGGTAAGACTTCGGTTAATGTGAACCAGACTCCATCCGTTAAACCGGCTATGGAATTTGCAAACATTCCGAGCGCAACATTAAATGGTGTAGGGTCAGACCGTAACCCGGCTAACCTGATTGTCGCAGACGGCGAATGGGCATACTATACAGCAGACGGTTACACCCGTTTGTTCAGTGCTTCTGACGTTTTGACAACTGGTTGCACAAATCCGGTTATCGCCATCGGTACCGTTGAAAACGGTATGCTGAAAATTCAGAACGGCGATCAGATCATGTATTTCAGCGTTAAGTAAGCCCAGCTTAGTTAGCGCGATTAATATATACAAGTCCACGGGCAGTCTCTGACTAACCGTGGCATAAAGTTAACTAATTGTTTCATCTGTCCCCCAAACGCCTTTTTTAGGCCGCGGGGGACACAAAATATTAAGTAAAATGAAAAAGTCAGTATTATTATTAGTCATAGTTCTGTTATCTGTAGTAAGTGTAAACGCACAAATCAAGCGCATTAGCGCGACACGGCTCAACGCTGTGCCGACAAAAACAGAAAAAAAGGCCATTGAACAGGCCGAGAACGTGAAGTTGGACGTCATTCATGGCAGTTCCAACTGGTACGTCGGACCTATGGCCGGATACTCGTTAGACGGAGAATGGCAAATAGGTATAAATGGAGGTCGTCGCTTTTCTGACCACTTCCGTTTGGGCCTCCAGGCCGCCTACGCAATGCCTAAAGCATTGAAGGTAGACGGCAAGGCTGTAGATGTCGACCCTGTCGACAACCACAGCTGGATTGCCATCAATCCGGCCTTTGACTTGATTTCAAGTCAAAGTGGTTTTTATAAGGCCACAGGGCTGGATTTCTCAGTAGGTTTACTCGTCGGGTTTAAGTACCAGTGCGACGGAGTGAACCTTTTTGAAGACCCCGAGACGGGAATATATAGGGTCGCAGATTACACGACCCAGTTCCGTCTAACTTACGGGGCCGAGGCTTCGGTTAGCTGGAATTGTGCTAAGCACGTCCAGCTGAGACTAGGCATCAACTACTTGGACATGCCGCAAGAGCGGAAGTTCAAAAACAATCTTGACGTTTTCTTAAAAGACGTCAATGAGCGTGATGCCAACATTGTCCGCGCCGAAAACTGGCAGTCCGGACAATTTTTAGTCACCGCAGGCGTGACTTTTCATTTTTGAGACATTGGAGAGCCCCCAAGGCTTCTCCGATACTATTATATAAAAAGAGCTGTGCCCCAAGGTGCAGCTCTTTCCTTTTTTAATATAATATAATCACCCCTCGTTTATAATAGAGTCATCCCTCGTTTTTCAAAGAAAAACGTCAAGGGATCTTCCGATTTGTAAATAAAAAACAATCTTCCAATTAAAAAGAACGCTGGGTAACCACTATTAAACCCCACAAAAAAAACGCCCGATTTCACCGAGCGTTTTCTTTATGTCCTATTAAGTTCTCCTACTTGCGGAAAAATTCATAAGTTTTTTCTCGCCAAGTCTGGAACAAAATATACAACAGCGGAATTACAATCAAGCCCAATGCCGTTCCGAGCAACATTCCGTAAAACACCGGAACACCAATCGCAATACGGCTCGAAGCGCCCGCACCGGTTGCCACAATCATCGGCACCACACCCAAAATAAAGGTAAAGGCCGTCATCAGCACCGCACGAAACCGCTCTTTGGTACCCACCATTGCCGCCTTGACAATTGAAGTACCGCGCTCGCGCTCTTCCTTAGAAAATTCCACAATCAAGATTGCGTTCTTACTGGCCAGACCAACCAGCAAAATCAAACCCAACTGCGCATAAATACTCAGCGGCAAACCGGTCACAAACAACCCGGCCAAAGCGCCCAGCATTGCTACCGTAACCGAGGTTAACACCGGCAGCGGGGTCGACCAGCTTTCATACTGTGCCACCAAGAACAAGTAACCAAATGTCACCGCCAGCACAATCAAATACCCGATTTGACCTTGGTTCGACTGTTCCTGATAACTCATACCCGACCACTGATAGCTAAACCCTTTGGGGAGCGATTTGGTCAGCTCTTCCACCGC
>CALXUQ010000077.1 GCA_944391725.1 uncultured Alphaproteobacteria bacterium
GGCAAATTATATATTGAGGCCACTGATATTGATGAGTTATGTGTCTGCATGACTTATACGCAACTTAGCTTATTAGGTCTAAGTGTTCGCGTTATTCACGGTAATAGCTTATCAGGTGAAATCTTTTCCACTTGGGATTCCCCCAATTTACAAATGGCAAACCTCACGGGGTATTTTAATTAAAATTAGATTCTTTTATATTTAATATAGTCTTGTAATAAGTTGGTGGTAGCTTGTTTTAGCGTGGTAGCTCGGTGGTAGCTCGGCAAAAAAATCGCTAAAATTTTAAGATTAACATATTGATTTATAAAGATAATATTTTATAAGCGCAGTCGATTTGTAATCAGTGGGTCGGGAGTTCAAGTCTCTCTGTCGGCACCATTAAAAACAAAATACGCCTTTACGGCGTTTTTTTGTTTTTAAAGCTGACAAGAGGTAGAACTTCCGACCCACTTGGGTCGGGCTCGAGGATAAAAAACGCCGTTGCTCCGGTGTTTTTTACCGCAAGAGGCGCAGTTTTATTATCTTTGTGAGGCAATATAAATTGCCAAAACAAAGATTAGAAAACAAGTGACCGCAGCGAGTTGGCGAACTTTGAGAGCCCTACGAGCCAGAACAAGTCTCTCTGTCGGCACCATAAAAAAACCTCCCCTGCGGAGGCTTATACAATTGATAATTTTCTGAAATCTTAATAGAAATGTAATCCATGAATTGCCTCCTCCTACTATAGTAAAAACGTGATTTATGGTAAAATTTATTATGTATATTTTAATAGTTTTCTAAATCGTCTATTTTTTCTCGATATGCCTCAATTAAATAAAAAACTCGCCGATTATATGCACCGAATTCCATATAATCGGCCGATTTTTGTTTATCTATCCATTCTATTTGATCTTTGTATAATTTTATTCGTTCATCTTTATTTGATAAAGATTTACAAAGTTCAAAATATTTTTTTTGCATCTTTTCATTAAGCTTTAATAGTTTCGTATCAGAACAAATTAGGTCGTCAATTTGACTATTAATTTTCTTACAATTGAGAGAATTATAAATTTCACATTTGTTGATTTTTGCTAACTTATCATCGGAGCAGATGAGTTTTTCGACTTCTGTTGTTGCCTTAGCGCAATCAAAACTGGGAGCTGTTTTGGCGGATATTTCATTAGAAAACATCAGCATACTAACAAATGAAAGAAATGCATATTTGAAATTTTTATTCATAATCATCTCCAATGAAAGAAATTAAAATCAACACTTGTGAAAGCATAACTTAAAATCTGCGTGAACTTGTTTATCATTTTCCATCAATAATTTTAAATTTATCTCCTATCTTATTAAAATTTCATTTATAAAAAAAATGCTTGATTTACAAATAAAACTCCATTATTATTGGAGTTATAGGAGCAAATATGATATATTCGATTGATGATTTAAAAATAAAGTTTAACAACTATTCCAAATTGTATGACAAGGTAAGACACGAGGTGCAAACTGGTCGATTAATCCCTATTGTCCGTGAGCTGTATGAAACAGACTCAACAATAGATGGCAAATATTTAGCCGGACACATTTTCGGACCTTCTTATTTATCATTCGATTATGCTCTTTATATTTATTCACTAATTCCCGAAGCGGTTTATAAGACATACACTTCGGCCACTTTTGGCAAGCGTAGAACTAAAAAGTATCAAAACCATTTTGGAACTTTTACCTATCGAGATATTCCGCCTCTGGTTTATCCGTTTGGCATCATAATCCATGAAGAAAATGGCTATTCTTATCAAATTGCAACACCGGAAAAGGCTTTATGTGATAAGCTTTATACCATGCCTCCAGTAAAAAACTTAAACGAATTTCAGGCTCTTTTATTTGATAACCTTCGCATAGATGAAGATGAATTAAAAAAGCTCAATATGGAAAGCATAGAAAAAATAGCCCCACTGTATCATGCCAATAATCTAAACTTTTTAATTAAGTTTATGAGGAGATTGAAGTAATGCAAACCGTTTTAGAACAAATGTTGTCAAAATATAAAACCGACACGGTTGATGAAAAGAAAAATGCCCTTAAAGAAATTGTGCAAGAAGTTGCCTTATGCGGACTTTCGCGAGCCGGATTTTTTAAAGAAGCTGCTTTTTATGGCGGAACGGCACTCCGTATTTTTTATGGACTTGACCGTTTTTCAGAAGATTTAGATTTTTCTTTGATCAAACCGAATGAAAATTTTGAATTAAAACGCTACTTTTCATCTTTGGAAAAAGAATTAGCTTCTTTGGGATTGCAATTTTCCATAGAAGAAAAACAAAAAGCTCAAGATTCTGCCATAAAATCAGCATTTTTGAAAGGCAACACCAAAGAACATATCTTGATTGTATATGGCTCAAACTTGAACATCAATGCCAATGAAGTCATTAAAATTAAATTTGAGATTGATACAGAACCTCCGGCTTTTGCCACTTTTGAAAACAAATACCGTTTATTGCCAAGTCCATATCAGGTAAAATTATATGACACGCCGTCACTGTTTGCGGGAAAACTCCATGCTGTAATTTGCCGTTCTTGGAAAAATAGAATTAAAGGAAGAGACCTTTATGATTATGTTTTTTATTTAGCGCATAACGCAAGCGTTAATTTAGCTCATTTACGAGCAAGACTAGAAGATTCCGGTATGCTAAATAAAGAAAATACTTTTGGACTAGATGAACTAAAATCAATGTTAAACAACCGCTTTGAAACAATAGATTTTGAACAGGCAAAGCAAGATGTTTCACCCTTTATTACAGACAAATCACAATTAGAACTATGGAACAAAGAGTTTTTTAAAGATATCACGCAAAATATCAGATTGAGAGAATAAAATACCTTATGTAACAAGCTGGTGGTAGCTTGTTTTAGCGTGGTAGCTCGGTGGTAGCTCGGCTAAAAAATCGCTAAAATCTTAAGATTAACGCATTGATTTATAAAGATAATATTTTACAAACGCAGTCGATTTGTAATCAGTGGATCGGGAGTTTGACTAGGAGCACCTAAAAAGATAAAATTCTTTTGGAGTATGTTTTTACATCTTGAAGAGAAAAATTTACCATATTATGAACTTCTTTGGATTTTAACCTGCAATTTGGTTAAAAATTTTTATAATATTTTCTATTCCATTAATAGTTCTTTTAATGTCATGTATTGAGGACTTCTCTTTAATACTTCATTCTTGTTAAGGAAATACAGAGCATCATGACCATGGCTATTAACAAAATGTTTATTAATTCCCTTATGGATGAGTAATTGTGTTATCTCTAAGACAACTTTAGGATCAATCTTTTGAGTTTTGTTATCAAAATCTAAGACATAAAATAGAGCATTAGCGTCTTCTACTGTTTTATGGTCTTCATATTCATGAACATAATTAATAGCGTTAACATCCACATCTTGATTAAGTAAATATTTTACTTTTTCTATACATTTTTTATTGTGTAGAGCTGAACTAATTAAGGACATGAGTAAGGTTGGATTTTCTCCATAATATTCTTTTGGACTGAATATTCTCGTATTTAAATTAAACCCATGTATATGCAATACCTCTAACTGCTTTAAGGATACTTCATTGCAATTAGAACTTAAGGCTGCAACTAAAGTGTTATCTGTTACTTGGTTTATATAATTTATATTTGCACCGTGAGATAATAATGTTTTTGTAGTTGAAGCATATTCATCATCTAATGCATAAAAAAGCACAAAATATAAAGGTGTCCAACCTGTAGCATCTTCTTCATTAATGTCTCCGCCAAGTTCTAACATCTTTACAATTTTTTGACTTTTATTTTTCTCATTACTATTTGATAAAACAGTTAACAAGCTTAATTTATTGGGAATTTTAGTACATTTCTCTTTAGTACAACTAAAAACAGGGAGTGATTTAGGAGATTCCCCGGATGTATCCTTACGGTGTGGAGGTAATATTTTTTCAACCTCTGTCGAGGCCTTGTTACAATCAAAACTGGGAGCTGTTTTGGCGGATATTTCTGTAGAAAACATCAACAAACCAGCAAATGAAAGAAATGCATATTTGAAATATTTATTCATAATCATCTCCAATGAAAGAAATTCAAATTAGCACTTTGGAAAGCGTAACTTAAAAGCAGATAACAAAACGTGAAAATTGGATAAAAGAACAAAGAGATAGGGAATAAAAAAATAATTATACGAAAATTTAAGGGCATAACTAAGAATATAAATAAATATAACGTTAGCAGACTTAAAATAAGTTTATATGATAAATTTGTTTTCATGATGATTTTTTCGCATAAAGATTAAATCAAAATAAACAGCCGCAAATAAAAATAATATTAAATAAATTACCCCCAAGACTAACCCTAAAAATACTTCATTCAAACTTTTTATAAGATACAATTGATAATTAGGATTTATTGCAAACAAACCATAAATCGCTAAAGAACATGGTAAAACAATACCCAAATAACCTTTTTGTTCCACTTTTTTACGAATTAACATTCTCTCAAAACAATAAAATGGATTACTTAAAATAGCCAATACACAACTTAAAACTGAAACAATCAAAAAATAATTGAGAAACAGATTTGCACTAAACATATGACCTAAAAAGAAAGCATCATTAAAAAAGTTGCACCAAAATTTACCTTCATAGCTAAAATTTGAATACAACTTTCCACATTCAAAAAGAACAAGCACACTAATCACAAGGAAGCTCATAATGGCAATTCTCTTAAAAACAATTTTCATAATGCTTATTAAAGGAATACTTTTATCCGGATATAATTTTCTGAGTTTAAATAGCAAAAAAGGAGATAACAGAGAACCTAATTCTTTTATTTTTAAAATTGGAGTCCGCCAACAAATAAGCACAAAACAAAAATAAAATAATGTTATAAAACCCATTCCATATGCAGAAGGACTATTTTCTACTACCGACTTTATTTGCAAAAATAGAACATATATTAAAGATAGAATACAGAATATTTTATAAAATAGTGTATTATTTTCCTTATTCAATTTGCTGTAAGGAATACTCGGTTTTATATCTCT
This sequence comes from uncultured Alphaproteobacteria bacterium, assembly GCA_944391725.1. Lineage (GTDB taxonomy): Bacteria > Pseudomonadota > Alphaproteobacteria > RF32 > CAG-239 > MGBC133411. The sequence continues at coordinate 5,059 of CALXUQ010000077.1, forward strand.
GTATAGTAAATTATCCCTAAAGTTATTTATTTGACCTGCAAATAAATATTTAAGCTCAAAACTACTCATATAAATTTTTCCCTTTTACTAATTATTAGCTTGATATCAAAGATTTGTCGACAACCCTAAAATAGGAATAGAATCAACCTGATAATACAAAGAACCATTTTTATTTCTAATATCTGTTTTAGCCCCCGCTTTTATCAACATATCAATAGATTCTTTCTCTCCATTCGCCCAAAACAACGCTGTGTTTCCATCGCTATCTTGAATATTGATATCCGCACCATTTTTTATTAAATATAATAAAATCATCGGATATCTTGCCGCTAAATGAATAGGCATTATGGCTTTTCTATTCTTTTGATTTCCATTAATATTTGCACCATGTTTTATCAAATAATCAGCAATTTCTATAAAATAAGGATTCATTTGTTTTGCCATTTCCGCAAATGATGCATGTATAGCATTATTAATTTGAATTCTTTCTGCCTCTGTAACATCTTTACAAGATTTCGCTATAATTGGAGGTAAATTACATTCACCAACCCCCATATTAATACGCTGATTAAAGGCCGCAACAGACATATCCCCCATATATTGAAACCAAACAGGTAAACTAACCGCCCAATTTAAAGGTTCCATGCCTAAATTATTCTCTGCGCATGGAACAAAATTTACATTAGCACCATTATTAACTAATATGTTTACTTTTTCTAGAGCTACTGTAGGCAACATTTGCTGTTGCAGCCCCAAAGCCGCACTTTTAATTGCAGATATTAATAACGTATTACATTGATATACTTTATTTACATCATATCCACTTTGAATAAGTTTTTTTACATCATCCGGCGTTCCCGTTAAAACAATCTTATGAGCTTGTTCATCGCTAATCTGAGAGGGGGTATTTTGCGCCCACGTTTTTTCGCCATATAATGCAATTGTGATAAATAAACAAACCGTAAAAACACAACCAATCTGCGCTTTTATTTTATGCATATAATTGCTCATCTCACCTTACTCCCATAGTTTATGTTAATACCAAGCCTTAATTTTACAATTACTAATATGTAATTTTAGTTTATTACACAATTTCTAATATTAGATTAATACTTTATAATTCAGGCACAAAAAAAGAGCGTCGATTAAGCGCTCTTTTAATTTGCAATCTTTAGATGCTAGTTTGCCTGCAATACGCGATATTCCTGATTTCCGGCTATCACTTTCTGCTCAGATTTAATTGGCATCTGGTGCAAATTATAGTTGGTTTCAAGAACAATATTGTTACCAACGACAAACCCCTGCGGCACTGACTTTGTCATCAGCTCAATCAGCAAGACTTTGTTTCCCGCACACACCAAAGCCACAGCAAACTTTCCACCTTCAACCTCCGAAATTTCTGAGACCGCAACAATGTGCAATTCCTCGCGTTTGTTTGAAGGTGTCATTTTGTCTTTGAGTTCACTACCGAGTTCTTTACCTTTAGAAAAAAGTTGCTGGACCTGTTCTTTGACCAAGCTCTCGCCCAAATACCAAAACAAAGCCACACCGCAAATAAATCCTAAAAAGAACTGCCAATAACCCAACACGATTAGCACAACCAATATGGCTGCCGCAACATACAATAATTTTTTAGTCATAAAAAAAATAATTTAAGTTAAACAATAAGAATTTGTATCGGCCATAATATGCCGATATCCTCGTTTGTCAACTCCAAATCACATCACATTCGGGACTTCAATAGAATCTTCCACCTGTTCTTCAATGGGCACGGTCGTTAAATCATCAACAATAATTGCTAACGCCGGAAACATCAAAAACCAAATCAGCACCAAACTAAAATAGCGCATTTTGCCCAAACAAAAATACAAAATTACCAGTGCCGGCAGCAGATATAACGGATTATAAAACATCCACAGACCACTAATTCCTTTAGAAGCCAAGCTCAACCACACACATAACAAATTCACCAATAACAAATAGGCGCAAATATTTTTGATATCCAAGCCCACCTTGAGCATTTGCCACAATTTCTGTTGTTTTGTTTGTCCGGCAAATTCAATATTAATGGTCATTACCCCGACCCACAAAATCCCCGCACTCACAAACGCAATCCACCAAAAGCGCAAACCAAACGGATCCGACATCATTCCGCACAGTGGTAGCATTGCACATAAAATCAGCACCAAAAGTGTCAAACTCACCGGCATAAACCAAGGTTCTTTAGTGCATTTTTTCCAAAAAGAACTATTTTCCTCAGCCTTCCACAGCACACACCACTCCTGCCGCATAGACATCCACAACAGCAGTCCCACTCCCAGCACCACATTGGCCACCACGCTCCACAGCAAAGCACCGCCCTGATTCTGCATAAATATCTCATCAGCCAAGTTTACCGGTTTAATCCAATATGCAGAAACCAGAACCACCGCCAAAAGCACCAACAAACTAAACATCACGCGAAATTTTTTCATTTCAGTTCCCCGTCTTTTCTGTTTATCAGAAATTTGAATTAAGTATAATTGATTGCAATTAAAATTTAATTAAATTATACTCGCCCACAAAGGAGCTGATAAAATGACCGATACACACCTACACTGTCACCATGCCGAAACAGCGGAGATAATATGTTCTCTGCCGCAAGACGGCGTCATTGAAAAAGTTTCTGCAACATTTCAGCTCATTAGCGACCCCACCCGGCTCAAAATATTGTTGCTGTTGTGCCATTGTGAAGAATGTGTCAACAACATTGCCGTTGCGGTCAATATGAGTGCCCCGGCCGTTTCGCACCATCTTCGACTTTTAAAGCAGGCCGGACTGATTAGCTCGCGCCGGCTGGGCAAAGAAATTCACTACAAACTTTCCGACACTCCCGAGGCTCAGTTACTCCACCGCTCCATTGACGACATTTTTGACATTCGCTGTCATCACTAACTTGTTAATTTTAGGTCTTGACAAGCAACTCAAAATACCATACAATTAAATATATGTTTAATTGTTTAATCGATAAAATAAATGAGGTGCAACATGAGAAAAAGTTTCCAATTAAGCGACCTAGACTGCGCCAACTGCGCCGCCAAGCTCGAAGAAGCCATCAGCAAACTTCCCGAACTTTCTAATGTTTCGGTCAACTTTATGGCCCAAAAACTCAGCTTTGAAACCAACAGCGATAACCTTGAAGAAATCATCAAACAGATTCGCCAAGTTATCAGCAAAATTGAACCCGAATGTGAACTAATGGATTAGGCAGCAACCATGACACCCAAACTAAAAAAACAACTTCGTAAAATCATATTATCTGCACTTACTTATATTTTAGCGCTTAGTCTGCCTTTGTCACCTCTGTACCAATTGTTAATATTTATAGTGGCCTACCTGATTGTTGCAACAGACATTCTGAAAAAATCCTGGCGCAATATTAGAAATGGTCAGGTTTTTGATGAAAACTTCCTCATGAGCATTGCCACTTTCGGCGCCTTTGCCCTCCGTGAATATGCCGAGGCCGTCGCCGTCATGCTGTTTTTTGAAATTGGCGAATTTTTCCAAAGCTATGCGGTCAATCGTTCGCGCAAATCCATTTCTGCGCTTATGAACATTCGTCCCGATTCTGCCAACCTGTTCCAAAACGGCGAATGCGTAGTGGTTGACCCTCAAGACGTTAAAGTTGGTGACATCATTGTCATCAACCCCGGAGAACGTATCCCGCTCGATGGTGTTGTCACCGAAGGCAGCTCCGGCATTGATACCTCGGCCCTCACCGGAGAATCTCTCCCCCGCGAGGTCAGCAAAGGCGATAGCGTCATGAGCGGCTGTATTAATATTAATGGTGTGCTTAAAGTCAAGGTCAGCAGTCTTTACACCGATTCGACCGTGGCCAAAGTCTTAGATTTGGTCGAGAACGCCAGCAGTAAAAAAGCCGAAGTTGAAAATTTCATCACCAAATTTGCCCGTTGGTATACTCCAAGTGTTGTCATCATTGCTACTTTTCTGGCAATTTCATTGAACGGATGTACGCCGGTTCCGGTTGAACCGGATCCTGAAACTTATAATA
>CALXUQ010000078.1 GCA_944391725.1 uncultured Alphaproteobacteria bacterium
TGAAATCACGGAGCGCAGAAACTTGAGCGTACATATTAGTACGTGAGTTTCGAGCACCGGAATTTTGCTTTAGGTTCCCGTTAAAAACCGTTAAACGCCCGTGAGCCGACGGACCAACCCCTATGTACTCCCCACCTGTCCAGTAGAGCAAATTGTGCTTAGATTCAAAACCGGCTTGAGCATAGTTTGAAACTTCATATTTTTGATAGCCAAGAGGAGCTAAAATATCTTCGGTGAGTAGATACATTTCCGTGGCTAAGTCTTCATCTAAGGGCAAAATACCTTTTTTAGCAAAAACCGTACCTTCTTCAATAGTGAGTTGATAAAGCGAAATATGCTTGAGCCCCAAAGAGGCAGCTTGCTTTAGCTCAGCCTCCCAAGCCGATAAAGTCTGCTTGGGGCGGGCATAGATTAAGTCAATTGAGTGATTATCAAAATTTTGCAAAACCTCATCAATCGCTTGATAAGCTTGCTTGAGGTTGTGAGTACGCCCCAAAAAACGCAAATCCTCATCACTTAGCGCCTGCACCCCCAGAGAAAGCCGATTAATCCCGGCTTGGTGCAAGTTTTGAAACATCTGCGGATAGTCAGAATTCGGATTGGCTTCCAAAGAAATTTCTACCTTAGAATCAAGCGACCATAGTTTGGCAATATAATCAATCAAACGGCTGATTTGTTTTGGCTCCATTAGCGAGGGAGTACCCCCGCCAAAGAAAATACTGCCCACTTTGCGATTTGATGTCAATTGGTGATAAGAATCCAATTCTTTAAGATAGTCGGACACAATCTCATCTTGGGGAACATTTTTGCACACTTGCTTATAAAAATCGCAATACGGACACTTAGAACGGCAATAAGGCCAGTGTATGTAAATCCCCAAAGACAAGATAGTTTCTCGCTTACAAAATGAACTTTGATAAGTCTGATGCTTTAGTAAAGCGGCTTAATTTTTCTTCCACCATAGCCGCTGTAATCACTTCTTTTTGCCCCGAACGGTCCGAAGCATTAAAGCTGATATCCTCAAGCAAAATCTCCAACACGGTATGCAAACGACGTGCCCCGATGTTCTCGACGTTTTCGTTGATTTGGACTGCCACATCGGCAATTTTATCAATAGCTTCCGGCTCAAATTCGAGATCGACATTTTCGGTTTTAAGCAAAGCCACATATTGTTCAATCAGATTAGCCTCGGGCTCGGTTAAAATCCGCACAAAATCGTTATGAGTAAGGGCTTTGAGTTCAACACGAACCGGCAGACGTCCTTGAAGTTCGGGTAATAAATCAGACGGTTTGGAGATATGAAAGGCACCAGAACAAATAAAAAGAATATGATCGGTTTTGACCATACCGTACTTGGTGCTAACCGATGTTCCCTCAATCAAAGGCAACAAGTCGCGTTGTACCCCTTCACGAGAAACATCACCCCCGCGACGGTCATCTTTACCGGTAATTTTATCAATCTCATCAATAAAGACAATACCGTCATTTTCCACTGATTTGATAGCCGCTTTGGTCACGGTGTCTTCATCAAGGAGTTTGTCGGATTCTTCTTCCATCAAAACCTTGTAGGCATCGCCGACTTTCATTTTTTTGGTTTTGTATTTATCACCAAAGGGCTTACCGATAATATCTGACAGGCTAATCATACCCATAGACGCACCGGGCATACCTGGAATATCAATCGTGGGCATACTGGGGTTAGAATTATCCAGCACACTTATTTCAACTTCACGGTCATTAAGTTGATTTTCACGCAAGAGTTTACGAAACTTCTGACGAGTTTCCTCGCTGGCAGATGCACCGACCAAAGCCTCCAATACTCTGTCTTCTGCCGCCAGCTCAGCTTTAGCATTAACCGCTTTGCGCATTTCTTCACGAGTGCTGTGCAGTGCCACTTCCACCAAGTCGCGAATAATACTTTCGACATCACGCCCGACATAGCCGATTTCGGTAAATTTGGTTGCCTCAACTTTAATAAACGGCGCTTTAGCCAGTTTAGCCAAACGACGAGAAATCTCGGTTTTACCGACACCGGTTGGCCCCACCATTAAGATATTTTTAGGTACAATTTCTTCGCGCAAATGCTGAGGAACCTGCATTCTCCGCCAACGGTTACGCAAAGCAACCGCCACTGCTTTTTTAGCATCTTCCTGACCGATAATATAACGATCTAATTCGGAAACAATTTCCCTCGGACTAAAATTTGTCATCAATCAACTTCCTTATATAAACAGTGCCTTAATAATCCACTAGACAACTTTTTCCACCACAATATTGTGATTAGTATATATATCAATATCTCCGGCAATTTTGAGCGCTTTGCGAGCAATATCCTCGGCTGAAAGATTGTCGATATCATATAGAGCTTTGGCTGCAGCCATAGCATAATTTCCGCCCGAGCCAATTCCGATAATGCCGTCATCGGGTTCCATCACTTCTCCGGTGCCGGAAATAACCAACGAGATATCTTTGTCGGCCACAATCATATAGGCCTGCAGCTGGCGCAAATATTTATCCATTCTCCAGTCTTTAGCCAACTCCACGGCCGCACGCTTAAGCTGATTAGCATGCTTTTCAAGTTTTTCTTCCAAGCGCTCAATTAAAGTCATTCCATCCGCGGCCGCTCCTGCAAAACCGGCAATAATCTTGCCGTTACCGATGCGCCGTACTTTGATAGATTTTGACTTAAACACAATTGCTTCCCCCAAGGTTGCCTGACCATCACCGGCCATAACCACCTCATTATTTTTTCTCACGCATAAAATTGTGGTCATTATAAATTTCCTCTTGTTAAACTAAATAATAATGTAGGTAAAAAACTCCTCTATTGCAAGTCCCGAGTGAGGTTAAAGCCAAAAGCACTCCGCAAGGCACGTTAGTAACCTTGCGGAGCATCGGAGAAAGAAAAAAACATAATAATACCTGTTACCCAAACTCGGTTAGTTAACTAAAAAGCTAGGACACACCTGACGTAATTGGTGAAGTCGTTCTTATAGCCGAGGCTCACAGTGCCGCTATGGGCGGCCACTCCCCACGCGTAGTCGCTAGTATACTCGGACGACGACCAATGCCAATATCCTGACGATAACTTTGTCCCTCCGGCCGCACTCAAGCCGCTATTTACGGCCGTTCTGTTTGTCCATACAGTCGCATATAACTCTCCTAGTGCAGGGAGATACCAATCTCCCTTAGATGTCCCTGCGGTCGTAAAATTATAGCAATATCCTGCCGCATAACTTGTGGAGCTACTTCCAAATACACTTACTATCTTAGATGTATTACTCTTACCGCTAAAGTCACTCTTGGCCTTACTACTTGAGGTATAATTCGTCAATCCCGATATATCTGTACCATAGCCACCCCATTCCTTTGACGTTTCTACCAGATTTATCGCTAATCTCGTACCACCGCTAATATATGACACTACACCTATCGGTGTCTTGCCGCTTACATTGCAAGAACTACAAGTGTAATCGGAGTACAGAATATTGCCGACCGAGCAAGTTTTATCGCAAGAGCAAGCCCCGTCTTTCCATTCATAACCATCCGCACAAGTACAAGCCGTATACTTGCCGCCACAGGCCGTACCTGAACCACCCGAAATATTTGCTCCACTACAAGTGTATTGATAAGAACTATCGCAAGACTTCTCGCACAC